>CAWCVU010000021.1:0-56233 GCA_963798975.1 uncultured Gammaproteobacteria bacterium | reverse complement strand
TGAATAGTGATGAAACACGTGCAGTCATGACAGAAATTAATTGTGAAACAGACTTTGTCGCACGCGATTCTAACTTCATAGACTTTACCCGTGCAGTTACGCAATTGGCTTTGGATGAAAAAACGCTGATATAGCCGCTTTAAATGCTGCACGTTTAAACGCAGAAGGCAGTGTAGACGACGTACGCAAAACACTGGTTTCAAAAATTGGTGAAAATATTAATATCAGACGCATGGCTCTATTTGATATCAAAGAAGGCAAATTAGGCATGTATGTACACGGTGGTCGTATTGGTGTGCTCGCGCATGCCAAAGGCGAAGATAATGATCTAGCCAAAAATATTGCCATGCATATTGCAGCTAATAATCCCCAAGTGGTATCACCTGCTGATGTATCGCCAGATGTGATTGAAAAAGAAAAGGCAATTTTTGTTGCACAAGCACAAGAAAGTGGCAAACCACCAGAAGTGATTGAGAAAATGATTCAAGGTCGTCTCAATAAATTCTTAGATGAAGTCAGTCTTTTAGGGCAAGCTTATGTGAAAGATCCTGATATTACGGTTGGCGCCTTATTAAAATCTAAGAAAGCAGAAGTGGTATCCTTTGCACGTTTTGCTGTCGGTGAAGGCATAGAACGACAAGAAGTCGATTTTGCCAGTGAAGTAATGGCACAAGTGGCCGGGAGCAATAAAAATGCCGGCTCATGAGAAAAAAGCGGCTTATAAACGTATTTTATTAAAAATAAGCGGTGAAGCTTTAAGTGGCGGACATCCCTCTGGTATCGATGCAAAAGTGCTAGAACGAATTGCTACTGAAATTCAAGAAGTCGTCAATATGGGCGTGCAAATGGGTTTGGTTATCGGTGGTGGTAATTTAGTACGTGGTATTACGCTCTCACAAGCGGGTATTGATCGTATTACGGCCGATAATATGGGCATGTTAGCCACAGTGATGAATGCCTTGGCGATGCGTGATGCACTGGAACGTATGGGTATTATCACACGGGTTATGTCCGCAATTCCAATGAGTGGTTTGGTTGATCATTATGATAGACGTAAAGCCATACAACATTTGGGACGCAATCGTGTGGTGATTTTTGCAGGTGGTACGGGTAATCCACTTGTGACCACCGATTCAGCAGCCAGTCTTCGTGCGATAGAAATTAAAGCCGATTTATTGATTAAAGCGACCAATGTCGATGGCATTTATACGGCTGATCCTAGCAAAGATAAAACGGCTACACGTTATCAGCATTTAACCTATGCCAAAGCTTTAGAGCATGAATTAGGCATTATGGACTTGGCTGCATTTTGTCAGTGTCGCGATTATGATATGCCTATCCGGGTATTTAGTATTCTTAAGACCGGCGCATTGTCACGTATTATCCAAGGTGAAGATGAGGGAACCTTAGTTTCAAGGAGCACAACAGCATGAGTAATGTGATTCAAGATGCATCAAAACGTATGCATAAAGCCATCGAAAATTTACAAAATGAATTTAACAAATTACGTAGCGGGCGTGCACACCCGAGTTTGCTTGATCAAATTCAAGTGGATTATTATGGTTCGCAATCGCCCTTATCGCAGGTGGCCAATATTAATGTTGAAGATGCACGCACCCTGAGTATTACACCTTGGGATAGACAAATGGTTGCTGCGATTGAAAAAGCCATTAGAACCTCTGATTTAGGTTTAAATCCAGCCACTTCAGGCACTGTTATTCGTATTCCCTTACCGGCTTTAACTGAAGAACGTCGCAAAGATTTAGTGCGCGTTGTACGTCAAGAAACTGAAGGTGCGCGCGTGTCTATTCGTAATATTAGACGTGATGCCAATACAGCAATAAAAGCATTATTAAAGGATAAAACCATCAGTGAGGATGATGAACGCCGATTAGAAGATCAGGTTCAAAAACTCACTGACGAATCCATCGCGCAAGTGGACAAACTCCTGAGTGAAAAAGAGCAAGATCTGATGTCTGTTTAAATAAACTTAAAGAGTCACTTGCTTGTGAATCCATCAAAACGTGCCGAACAACTTGCTCAATTTATCTTGCCAGAAAAGATGCCTGAACACATTGCTATTATTATGGATGGCAATGGTCGCTATGCTTTAAAAAAACATTTACCGCGTATGGCCGGGCATCATGCCGGTGTGCAAACAGTACGATCAGTTGTTTCGGCGTGTGCACAATGGAAGATTAAGGCCTTAACTTTATTTGCATTTAGCAGTGAAAATTGGGGGCGGCCCGCAATGGAAGTGCAAAATTTAATGAATTTATTTTATTCAACTCTAATCAATGAGATTGAAAAATTACATGAAAATAATATAAAACTGCGCATCATCGGTGATACGTCTAAGCTTTCGGCAGATACGCAACAAGCCATTGATTATGCGCAGCAATTAACAGCGAATAATACGGGTTTAAATCTTTCTATTGCTATTAACTACAGTGGTCGCTGGGATATGATTCAGGCTGCTCAAAGACTTGCAGCCAAGGCAGAGCAAGGTGTAATCAAGTCACAAGACATTACTGCTGAATTAATAACTACGCATTTATCTTTATCTGATTTACCAGAACCGGATTTATTTATTCGCACCTCTGGAGAGTTGCGGATCAGTAATTTTATGTTATGGCAATTAGCTTATACTGAATTATATTTTACTGATTGTTTATGGCCCGATTTTGATGATGCGGCATTACATGAAGCGATTTGTACCTTTGCTAAACGTGATCGACGATTTGGTATCGTTGAGCAACACCCAGTAGAGGAACACCATGCTTAAATCACGTATCATTACTGCAACCTTCATCATTATCACTGTACTCGCGATAATTTTTTATGCCCCTCCTTTATTGCAAGCCGTAAGTATTTTATTGATTTGTTTTGTTTTAGGTTATGAATGGTTAAGAATGATAGGTGCAAAAACACCACAGAAAATTTTGTTTTATGTGGCTTTAATAGTGTGCGAACTCCTACTTTATTTTAAGTCACATTGGCTCGGCATCGCATTATGGGTATCGGTTATAGGTTGGGTATTTGCGATTATATCCATTCTTTTTTATCAAAATCAACGCATGCTTTGGCCGTCAAATGTCTGGCTGAATACTTTAATAGGGCTTTGGTTGATTGTGCCATTTGGGGCAGGAACATTTTTCTTATTAGACTATTTCCTACCCAAAATGTTTTTATTTTTATTGCTAGGGATTGCTTGTGCGGATAGTTTTGCATATTTTTCGGGACGTCTTTGTGGCCGTTTAGGGAGCCGTCATTTATTATCAAGCCGTGTCAGTCCAGGCAAAAGTTGGGAAGGGGTTTTGGGTGGAATGATTTGCACAGCCCTAGTGTTTTATGTTGTTTTGGATCTCATTTTAAATGTGATGACCTGGCAATTTTCTGCATTTATGGTATTTGTCATCATTCCAGTATCCATCATAGGCGACTTATTTGAAAGCATGGTAAAACGTATTTATGGTGTGAAGGACAGCGGTAAATTATTACCAGGTCATGGTGGTCTATTAGACCGATTGGATAGTTTAACTGCTGCTGTGCCTGTATTTACTTGGTGTTTTATTTACTTACCAAAGAGTAGTGGCTATTGAAGAAAATTACAATATTGGGTGCAACCGGCTCGATAGGATTACAAACCTTAGACGTCATTCGTCAGGCTAATACCCATCAAGTATTTGCTTTAAGCGCAAACACTAATGTGCATGCGATGTTACAGCTGTGTTTGGCACATCAACCGCGTTATGCGGTGATGACCGATCCTAAAGCGGCTAAGCAACTGCAAGATTTACTTTCAGTAAAGAAAATTTGTACAGAAGTACTTTTTGGAGAGAATGCCTTAATTGAAATTGCAACATATCCAGATGTAGATACGGTAATGGCAGCTATCGTAGGAAGTCCTGGACTTGCGCCTACACTGGCTGCTGTAAAAGCGGGTAAATGTGTGTTACTTGCTAATAAAGAAGCGCTGGTTATGACGGGTCAATTATTTATGAATGCTGCAAAAGAAAATAATGCTGTGTTATTACCCGTTGATAGTGAACACAATGCGATTTTTCAATGTTTACCCGTGCCACAGTTAACACAATTACCACATCCGGGTATTAAACAAATATGGCTGACCGCTTCAGGCGGACCGTTTTTAAATCATTCATTAACTGAATTAGCGCAGGTAACACCTGAGCAAGCGTGTGCACATCCCAATTGGAATATGGGAAAAAAGATTTCTGTAGATTCTGCCACGATGATGAATAAAGCCCTAGAAATCATTGAAGCCCATTGGTTATTTTCTATGCCAAGTGAGCAAATACAGAGTCGTCATTCATCCGCAAAGTATAGTGCATTCCATGGTGGAATATTTAGATGGATCTATTCTGGCGCAGCTGGGTTATCCTGATATGCGCACAGCGATAGCACACACTTTGGCTTGGCCCAATCGTATTGCTTCGGGTGCGCCTTTATTAGAATTATTTAAAACCGGTGGACGTTTAGACTTTCATCCGCCATGTACACAACGTTTTCCTGTGCTAAATTTAGCGCGTGATGTACTAGCCGCAGGTGGCACGGCCGGCGCTATTTTTAATGCAGCCAATGAAGTTGCTGTTGCTGGCTTTTTAAATCAAGGATTAGCATTTATAAATATTCCACGTGTGATTCATGAAACCTTAAACGCAATACCGGTACAAGCCGCGTCAAATTTGTCTGTTATTTTAGATGCAGATAGACAAGCACGGCAGCAAGCAAAGGCGTTAATAGGCAATACCTTATTGGCGTTATCATGAGTCTATTAACAACCATTTTCGCTTTTATTCTAACGCTTGGGATACTGATCACGTTTCATGAGTGGGGCCATTTTATTGTGGCTCGAAAATTAGGCGTGAAAGTACTGCGTTTTTCTATAGGCTTTGGTAAACCCATTTGGAGTCATCGTGCTAAAGACGGCACGGTTTATTGCATTGCCATGATTCCTCTAGGGGGATATGTCAAAATGCTGGATGAGAATGAAGGCGAAGTGTCCCCCCATGAGCAAGCATTTGCGTTTAATCGTAAATCGGTATGGACACGCATAGCCATAGTACTAGCGGGCCCTGTTGCCAACTTTCTCTTTGCTATTATTGCTTTTATTTTAGTATACAGCATAGGCACGCGTGATTTTGCGCCCATCGTTGATACGATTACTGCGGGTAGTGTGGCTCAAAAAATGGGTCTTGAAGTAAATGATGAAATTATTGCAATCAATAATACTTCTACTGACAATCGCCATATGGTGAGACGGGTTTTTTTAGAAGACAAAACATCGTCTTATGTATTAACCCTTAAACGCGCAGACGGTATTCATACGGTTGTATTGCCGGCCAATACCATGAACAGTACGGCCTTGGATGAACATTTTTTTACAGATATAGGTTTTAGTTTAGCGGTGCCTGCAGTGATAGGCAGCGTGAGCGAGAATTCCCCCGCACAATTGGCTGGTTTGCAAGCGCATGATCAAATTATCAGCATTAATCATCAAGCCATACATAATTGGTTTGAGTTTGTAAAACAAATTGGAACGTATCCTGGACAGCAAGTCACACTCGAGATTATGCGCGATAAAAAGCCATTGGAAATTACGATTACACCTGAATCAAAAATGCACCAGGGTAAAGCGATCGGTTATATAGGCGTCATGCTAGATGATCAATTTTTAAGATTAACGCGTTTACCCATTCAGCAAGCCTTCATCGAGGGCTTGCATGATACTTGGTTTTATAGTTTCCTAACTTTTGATTCAATTATAAAAATGTTAATAGGACAGATGGGCATTGAACATTTAAGTGGTCCTATTAGTATCGCAGTATACGCCGGAAACACCGTGCAAATGGGCTTAGTTTATTTTTTACAGTTCTTGGCTTTGCTGAGCATTAGTTTAGGTGTAATAAATTTATTACCTATCCCTATGCTAGACGGTGGGCATTTGTTATATTATGTCGTCGAAGTGATTAGGCGTAAACCTTTGTCACTGCGGGTTCAACAATTAGGCTTGGGTATTGGATTAATATTATTGGCTTCATTAATGGTTTTAGCATTTTACAACGATATAATTCAGTTAGGCGCTAAATAAGTAGCTATAGAAGTAACTTTTATTTATGTTAAAGTTTAAACATTTTCTTTTATGCATCATGCTGATGCTCGTGAGCGCGGCAGGATTTGCAGATGATAGTTTTATCATTGAAGACATTCAGGTGGAAGGTTTGCAGCGTATCGATGTCGGTACGGTGTATAACGATTTACCGGTGAGCATAGGCGATAGACTCTACTACGATGAAACACCAGAAATTATTCGTGAACTTTATGCCACAGGTTATTACTCTAACATTGAGCTTTATAGTGAAAACAATATCCTAATTGTGAGCGTAGAAGAACGCCCCACCATTGGTAGAATCGACATTACCGGTAACGAAGATATTGAAACTGAAGCCTTAGAAGAAGGCCTACGTTTCGCGGGTATTACCGAAGGGAATCCTTATGACCCTTCTGTACTTGAAAAAATGACTAAAGAACTTGAGTACCAATATTTTAGTCATGGTAAATACAGCGTGGAAATCACCAGCACTGTTGAAGAATTACCGCGTAATCGCGTGGGTATTGAGATTGATATCAGCGAAGGTGAAGTCACTAAAATTCGACAAATTAATTTTGTAGGCAATAAGGTTTTCAGCGATGATGAATTACTGGAAACTTTCCAATCAACGACCACGAATTGGTTGAGTTGGATCTCTAAAACTGACCAGTACTCCCGTGAGCGTTTAATGGGCGATCTTGAAAACTTGCGTTTTCATTATATGAACCATGGTTACCTCAATATGAAAATTGAGTCCTCACAAGTAGCCATTATCCCCAGTCGTGAAGATATTTATGTGACCGTGAGCATCATTGAAGGTGAGCAATATACCATCAGCGAAGTAAAACTGGGTGGGGATTTGGTAGTACCTGAAGAAGATTTGGAACCTTATTTGGTTTTTGAAGAAGGGGAATTGTTTAATCGGCAAAAAATGATGCAAGTCAATGAGATGATTACTAATCGCGTGGGTAATGACGGCTACGCCTTTGTTGAAGTCCATCCCTTGACCGAAGTCAATGAAGAAGACAAGACCGTTGCCATTACCTTTCAAATTGAGCCTAATCAACTTGTGTATGTGCGCGATATTTATTTCACCGGAAATAATGTCAGTCAAGAGGAAATTTTACGCCGTGAGCTGACTCAGCTTGAAGGCGCCTTAGTGTCTACCGCAAAAATCCAACGTTCTCGTAATAATCTTTATCTGTTAGGTTATTTGGATAATATCAATATTGAAACCATACCGGTGCCTGGACATGATGATTTAGTCGATATTCATGTCGACGTTGAAGAGCGTCCCTCAGGGCAGTTAACCGGTGGTGTGGGTTATTCGCAATTAGACGGGTTGCTGTTTAACTTAGGCGTGAGCCAGAGTAACTTTTTAGGCACCGGTAATATTGTTAATTTTCTATTTAATACCAGTGAATATTTCACCTCGTATAATTTAAGTTATACCGACCCCTATTACACAGAAGACGGTATTAGCCGTGGCTTTAGCGTATTTTACTCTGCAGCTGATTTGGCAGAAGCGGATGTATCTAACTTTATTCGCGATATTTGGGGTGGTGCTGTGAATTACAGTATGCCAATTAATCCAAATAATCGATTCTTCTATGGTTATGGTTACGAAAACATTAATATTAAAACAGGGACTGATCCCAATACGGTTTCTGAACAAGTCAGTGATTTTGTTGCAGAAGAAGGTAATGATTTTAATGCCTTTGAAGCAACAGTGGGTTGGTCATACAATACCCTGGATCGTGTGGTGTTCCCCACACAGGGTAATGCCACTAATTTGGGCGTCACCATGGCTGTGCCAGGTTCAACCTTAACGTATTATAAAACGACGCTTACCTCCCGCTGGTATAAACCAATCTATGACCCCTTTATTTTAATGTTGCGCGGTACTATAGCCTATGGTGATGGGATTTTTGGCACGGAAGAATTACCGTTTTATGAAAACTATTATTTAGGCGGCGTGACTTCGATGCGGGGGTTTTCTGACAACTCCATAGGTCCCGAAGACTCGCTTGGCGATCCCATCGGTGGTAACTTCCGTTTTAACGGCACCACCGAATTGTTTTTCCCGATACCTTATGTAGAAGTAAACTCTGTGCGCACTTCATTGTTTTTTGATGTTGGTAGCCTATATAATACATATGGGGATGATCCAGATACAGAACCTGTTCGGACCTCAGCGGGTACAACCTTGCAATGGTATTCGCCCCTAGGACCTTTAGTCGTCAGCTTCGGTTTCCCGATTACCAAGGCAGATGATGATGAAACAGAAGTTTTCCAATTTAGTATCGGTGCTGTGCTTTAATTTAAATCAAGGAGAAAGAGGAATGTTAAAAAGACTGTTATTAGTAGCAATGCTATTTTGTTCATATGGTGTATTTGCAGCGGATGCAATTGGTTTTATTGATGGCACAGCGATTATGAAGAAGTATGAAGGTACCATTGAAGAAAAAATACGTGGTGAATTTAAAGATAAAGAAGCAAACTTGGCAAAATTACAAAAACAATTAGTGGATAGCACAGAAACCTATACCCGGGATTCTGCAATGATGTCTGATCAAGAAAAACTTGCTTTTCAACAAAATTTTGAAAAACAACAAATGGAATTTCAAAAGCTAAGTGGTGAGCTTAATCAACAACGGATGCATCGCGGCAATGAAGAATTAGAAAAATTGCTAGGTACCGTTAAAGCCGCAGCAGAAAAAGTAGCAAATGAAAAGAAATTTACTATCGTATTGCAATCCGGTGCAGCACTTTATTACGATAAATCCCTAGATATTACCCAAGATGTATTGGCACAACTTGATAAAAAATAACGATGCAATTTCAAGAACCGCAGACACTGGCGCAGCTCGCCCAATACCTTAAAGGAACTTGTTCCAATAGCGGTGAGCTTCGTCTAGAAGGTGTTGCTACTTTAAAAGAGGCAACATCGTCGGATATTAGTTTTTTAACACAGGCGAACTATATTCCTCATTTGGCGGAATCAAAAGCAGGCGCTGTCGTGGTCAATGAACAACATGCCGATAAGTGTGCAATGCCAGTGATTCTGGTTAAAGATCCACATGTGGCGTTTGCACGATTGATGCAGTTGTGCGTTGCACAAGAAAATCTTAAACCAGGTGTTCATGAAAGCGCAGTAGTTGCATCTACAGCAGTTGTTTCTAAAACAGCTAGGATTGATGCGCAGGCTATTATTGGCGAACAGGTACAAATCGGTGAATTTGCTCATATTGGCCCTGGTGTTTCGATTGGTGATCGCAGTCACATAGGCGCGCATACACGATTATTTGCCAATGTGACGCTCTATCATGATGTGCTTATAGGTGAGCGTTGTATTATTCATAGTGGCGCTGTGATTGGCGCAGATGGTTTTGGGTTTGCAAATGATCAAGGAACGTGGATAAAAATTCCGCAATTAGCCGGTGTAGAAATCGGTGATGATGTAGAAATAGGCGCACAAACCGCGATCGATCGCGGGGTTTTAACACCCACCCGTATCGGTATTAATGTTAAAATCGATAATTTAGTACAAATTGGCCACAATGTTCAAATTGGCGATCATACAATTATTACTGGTTGTGTAGCTATCGCAGGCAGCACTGTGATTGGCAAATATTGTGCCATAGGTGGCGGATCTTGTATTAATGGCCATATTCACATTACGGATGGAGTGCAAATTACTGCGATGAGTGGTGTGCTCGCCAGTATTGAAAAACCTGGCATCTATTCTGGTATTCCCGTGATAGAAAATGCGCAATGGCGCAAACAGATGGTGAATTATTTACGCTTGCCTGAATTAGCAAAACGTTTACGGGTCTTGGAAAAATTAAACAACATTGATTAGAGGAATTTGCCATGAAGCAAATGGATATACAAGAAATTATGCGTTACTTACCGCATCGATATCCTTTTTTGTTAATTGATAAGGTTATTCATATTGAATTACCTCATTCTTTAATCGCTGTTAAAAATGTGACGGCTAATGAACCCTTTTTCCCAGGACATTTTCCTGAATTGCCGGTGATGCCAGGGGTATTGATAATCGAAGCCCTAGCGCAAGCCAGTGGCCTACTCTATTATAAAAGCATTGATAAATTGCCCGGCACCACTAATACCATTAATTATCTGGCGGGTATCAATGATGCACGGTTTAGACAAGTGGTAAAACCCGGTGATCAATTGCATCTACATGTGCAATTGCTTAAAGTCAAACAAGGGGTCAGTAAGTTTCTAGGCAAAGCCTTTGTAGATAATGAATTGGTATGTAGTGCAGAAATTATGAATATAGCTAAGGAGCAGCCATGATAAACACTCAGGCATTGATACATCCGAGTGCAAAAATTGCCGATGATGTACAAATAGGACCTTGGAGTAGTATCGGTGCAGATGTAGAAATTGGTCAAGGCACTTGGATAGGATCCCACGTGGTGATTGAAGGACCGACTAAAATCGGCGCGAATAATAAAATACATCCCTTTGCATCCGTAGGCGGTGCGTCTCAAGATAAACATTATAAAGGTGAACACACCTGGTTAGAAATTGGCGATCATAATGTGATCCGCGAATATTGCTCGCTTAATCGAGGCACGGTTCAAGGAAATAAAGTGACCCGTATCGGTAATCATAATTTATTAATGGCCAATGTTCATGTTGCACATGATTGCACACTAGGCGATCATATCGTCATCGCGAATAATTCGGCCATGGCAGGCCATGTAACGATTAAAGATCGTGCCATTCTAAGCGGTTTTACAGCCATACATCAATTTTGTACGGTAGGAGAATACAGTTTTATTTCCGGCGGAAGTCTTGTAGTGAAAGACATTCCACCCTATTTATTAATCGTGCCCGATAGTCGCAGAGCCAGCGCTGCAGGCATAAACAGTGAAGGCCTAAAACGCAATGGCTTTACCCCAGAAGAAATTACCCAAATCCAACGCGCTTATAAAATCATTTATCGTAAAGGTTTGTCATTAAAAGACGCCATCACCCAATTGCAAGACATGGTAGCAGAAGCCCCGCGCGTGCAATTGTTATTAGATTTTATACAGCAACCTGGAAGAGGAATAGTGGCGTAGATGAAAAAAGTTTTTATCTGTGCAGGCGAACTTTCAGGAGATAGATTAGGTGCGGGCTTAATTCAAGCGGTAAAAAAACTTTATCCGGATGTTCAGTTTACAGGTATAGCTGGACCAGACATGATCGCCGCTGGTTGCGAAAGTCTTTATCCGATAGAAACCTTATCGGTGATGGGCTTATTAGAGATTATCCCAAAATTACCTAAAATCTTATCTTTACGTCATCAAATTATAAAAAATTTATTAAAAAATCCACCGGATTTATACATTGGCATCGATGCCCCAGATTTTAATTTACCCATTGAAACTCGGCTTAAAAGCCATAATATTAAAACACTCCACTACGTGAGCCCCACCGTCTGGGCCTGGCGCGCAGGACGCGTTAAACAAATCAAAAAAGCCGTTGATAGTTTGCTCTGCATTTTCCCCTTTGAAAAAGAGTTTTTAGCAGAAAATGGCGTGCCGGTACATTATATAGGCCATCGTAGCGCCGATACATTACCCGGTTTATACACGCAAGAACAAGCACGAGAGATACTGAAATTAAATTCCACAGATAAAATAATGACCATCTTACCTGGCAGTAGATCTTCAGAAATTAATAAAATGACAGAATTATTTTTAAAAACCGCACTTTGGTGTTGGAAAAAAAACAACAAACTAAAATTCATTATCGCAGCTGCGAATAACTCAATTGCTGCACAGATCGAATTGATTATTTCCAAAACTAAATTGCCATTTGTTATCACCATTATAACAGACAAAACATATGCTGCCATTAAAGCCGCCGACGCAGTACTAGCCACTTCTGGCACAGTGACACTAGAAACCTTTTTATTAGATAAACCGATGGCAGTAGCTTATAAAATGAATTTTATAAGTTGGCAAATCGTTCGCGCTTTAGTGCAAGTAAAATTCTGCGCATTACCTAATTTATTAGCTAAAAAACAAATTATCCCAGAATTTTTACAAAATGATGCAACCCCAGAACATTTAGGCCAAGCCCTCATGCATTGGTTAGAAAACCCACAAGCAGTTGTAGCACTGCAAGAAGAATATAAAACAATATTGCAAGAACTACGCTGCAAGGCTGATAACCAAGCAGCCCAGGCTGTGGTAGACTTACTGGATTGAAATAAAGTTAAGGATTAGAAATGAACAAGGATGTTTTAATTGCCGGAGTAGATGAGGCAGGTTGTGCACCTTTGGCTGGGCCTGTGGTTGCCGCCGCAGTTATTTTAGATCCTAAAAAACCTATAGTAGGTTTAGCTGACTCCAAAGTATTAACTGCAAAAAAACGTGAAGCCTTATTTGAAATTATTCAACGTGATGCTTTGGCCGTAGGTGTAGGACTTGCAACACCCGCAGAAATTGATGAAATCAATATATTGCGTGCTGCACTATTAGCCATGGAGCGCGCCGTCGCAGCATTAAAAATTGCCCCAGAATTGGCACAAGTTGATGGTCGTAATAAACCAAAATTAGCATGTAAAGTAGAAGCTATTATTGGTGGTGATGCATTGATTCCCGCAATCAGTGCTGCGTCTATTATTGCTAAAGTCACGCGCGATGCAATGATGGTGGAAATGGATAAAAAATATCCTGGTTATGGTTTTGCGCAACATAAAGGTTACCCGACAAAGATGCATGTTGAAGCTTTGCAAAAACTGGGTGTATTAGATATACACCGACGTAGTTTTAAACCCGTACAATTATTACTTGAAGTAGAAGCATGAAACCCACTTCGTTTGTACATTTACATTTACACAGCGAATTTTCCATCAGTGATGGGTTATGTCGTATTCCTGATTTAATCGAGAAATGTGCCAAGCTCAATATGCCAGCACTTGCGTTAACCGATCAAAACAATCTGTTTGCAATGGTAAAATTTTATCGCGAAGCATTAGACGCAGGAATTAAACCGATATTTGCTGCACAAGTAAATATCTATGATGATGACAAGAATAATTCCCAATTGGTATTGCTTTGTCAAAACGATGAGGGTTTCTTAAATCTAAAACAATTAATTTCTTACAGCTATTTACAGCGCAAAGACAATCAGCTTCCTGTCATCCATAAAGAATATTTAAAAGAAAAATCTGCAGGCCTTATTGCATTATCGGCTGCTCAAGACGGAGATATTGGGCGTGCGTTATTAGCTGACCAGTTTATCCAAGCGCAGCAATGTGCTCAATTATGGCAAAGTATATTTCCAGATAGATTTTATATCGAATTACAACGCATAGGTAAAATACAAGAAGAGTTGTATATTCAACAAGCTTTAAAGCTTGCACATGCTATGCAATTGCCAATAGTGGCTACCAATAACGTAATGTTTCTAGATCAAAATGAATTTGATGCTCATGAAGCACGTGTATGTATTCATGCCGGACAATTATTAGCCGATCCAAAACGCGTCTCAGCTTATACCTCACAACAATATCTGCGCACGCCATCTCAGATGCAGCAACTTTTTGCTGATTTACCCGCAAGTTTAGAAAACACGGTAGAAATAGCTAAACGCTGCAATGTTAGTTTAAAATTATTTGATGTTCATTTACCTCATTTTCCTGTGCCAGGAAATATGACTATAGAATCTTATTTACAACAACAATCGATGATTGGCTTAAAAAAGCGTTTTGCAAACGCGCCTAATGAGCCTTATCTCGAACGTTTATCTATAGAATTAGAAGTCATCAATAATATGGGTTTTGCTGGTTATTTTTTAATTGTTGCAGATTTTATTCAATGGGCAAAAGATAATGGTATTCCTGTTGGGCCGGGACGGGGTTCTGGTGCGGGTTCACTTGGTGGCTTATGCGCTTGAGAATTACTGATCTGGATCCTCTGCAATATGATTTATTATTTGAACGTTTTTTAAATCCAGAACGGGTCTCTATGCCAGATTTTGATATCGATTTTTGCATGGATGGACGCGATAGAGTGATCGAATATGTTGCTGAACGTTATGGCCGTGATAGTGTTTCGCAAATTATCACTTTTGGTACCATGGCAGCGAAAGCGGTCGTGAGCGATGTTGGGCGCGTTTTAGGTCATCCCTATGGTTTTGTTGATAAAATTGCTAAACTGATTCCTTTTGAATTAGGCATTACTTTAGAAAAAGCCTTGAACAAGATGAACAATGCTAAGAAACGTTATGACGATCAAGAAGAAGAAGTACAAGACTTAATCGATCTTGCTTTAAAACTAGAAGGAATCACACGTAATGCCGGTAAACATGCGGGAGGTGTAGTTATTGCCCCTGCGCAAACTAACCGATTTTACGCCCATTATATTGTGAATCAGCAAAACGAGCAAGTTGTCTGTCAATTTGATAAAGATGATGTGGAAACCAGTAGGTTTAGTTAAATTCGATTTTTTAGGCTTACGTACTTTAACCATTATTGATTGGGCTGTGCGACACCATTAATGCAATATCGAGAAGAATTAAGACCTTAGATATTACTCATATACCACTGGATGGTAAAAGACATTTGACTTATTAAAAGCCTGTCAAACAACAGCCGTCTTTCAGTTAGAATCACGCGGGATGAAAGATTTAATTAAACGCTTACAACCCGATACTTTTGAAGAAATTATTGCATTGGTGGCCTTATTTCGCCCTGGCCCTTTGCAATCAGGCATGGTGGATGATTTTATTAACCGTAAACATGGGCGTGCGCGCAGTTGAATATCCACACCCTAGATTTAGAAGGCTATTTTAAAGCCAACTTATGGTGTTATTTTATATCAAGAACAAGTCATGCAAATTGCGCAAGTGCTTGGCAGGTTATACCTTAGGCGGCGCCGATTTATTACGTCGTGCCATGGGTAAGAAAAAACCGGAAGAAATGGCACAGCAACGAGAAATTTTTATCAAAGGGGCGGTAGAGCGCGGTGTGCATGCAGAATACTGGCAACTCACATTTTTGATTTGATGGAAAAATTTGCAGGATATGGCTTTAATAAATCTCATTCAGCAGCCTATGCGCTACTGGCCTATCAAACAGCTTGGTTAAAAGCGCATTATCCAGCTGCATTTATGGCCGCAGTATTATCTTCCGATATGGATAATACCGATAAGGTAGTGATGTTGATCGAAGAATGCCGCGTCATGCAATTAGAAATACTACCGCCTCATATTAATCATAGCGTATATGCATTCAAAGCACGTAATGCACAAATTATCTATGGACTAGGTGCCATTAAAGGCTTAGGCGAAGCGGCTATAGAATCGATTATTGAAAACAGAGAGCAGGGCGGTGTATTCAAAGATTTATTTGATTTTTGTCAGCGCATAGATTTAAGAAAAAATAATCGTCGCGCGCTAGAGGCTTTGATTAAAGCCGGCGCCCTAGATGATTTTGCACCACACCGTGCCTTATTATTAGCGTCTTTAGAAAAAGCCATACAATTAGCCGAAAAAACCAATAAAGATGCTGCCTTAGGCCAAGCAGATCTATTTGCAGATCATGCAGATGCACAATCAACTCCAGATTTGATTTCTGCACCTCTGTGGTCAGATACCCAGCGTTTATCAGGTGAAAAAGCCACGCTAGGATTATATTTAACGGGGCATCCCATCGCTGAATTTTTACCCGAATTAAAACGATTTATTACTTGTCGTATCGCTAATGTTCGCTCAGAACCCGATAAAAAAATTACCTTAGCTGGATTTTTAACAACGTTAAGAATTGTTAAAACAAAACAAGGCAAGCGTATGGGTATTGCCACGATCGATGATCAAAGTGCGCGCATGGACGTAACTTTATTTAATAATGAATTTGAAAAGTACCGAGAAATTTTACAAACCGAAGCCTTATTAGTTGTGCAAGGTGTAGTAATGCATGATGAATATTCAGGCGGTCTTCGCATGCGAGTATCAGATGTATTTGACATCAACACCGCGCGTCAACATTTCGTGCAACGTTTATCATTAAAACTAGAGCCGCATATCGTTAAAGAAAATATTGTCGAACAATTAATCGAACTATTAAAACCTTATTGCCCAGGCAAATGTCCAGTCTTTATCCAATACACACAAGAAAACGCACAAGTTGAATTAAAACTTGGTGATACCTGGCGCATTACTCCTGATGAGCATTTATTAAAAACACTCCGTGATTGGCTAGGCCATGATCAAGTTTCATTAGAATACAATGCAGCCCTATCTACGAGCGACAATTTTGCGGCAAAAACTGGACGTCAATATCCTCGCTCGAACAAACCCACACTATCGAACCTCGAGCATCATTAGCCTGTAAACGTATCGTATGATCAGCAAGTCCAGTCCCAGCACTATCTTTAAATAAAACCAAAACTTGATTTTCTAAAACTGAAACACTCGCCACATACTCCCCAGTAATGGTGTCAGGTTCAGCCAAGCCCGCATCCAAATTATTTTCAGGCCAAGCTCCTGTCAAAACAAAATACTCAACGATCGCCAACTGCGCAGTACTCGCCAAACTCATCCCTTCACTCACTTTACTACGCGTAGTAAAGTCGTTATAAGCAGGAATAGCAATGGCTGCCAAAATAGCAATAATCGCCACGATGATCATAAGTTCAATTAGAGTAAATCCTTTTTGTCGCCGCATAAAATACTTCCTTGTTATATTTGAATGCATAAAATCATACATGCAATAATTAAATGATGCAATAAGAACTTTACCACCCATAGCCAAGCCAAATATTTCGCCTTATAATACGCCTTCTACCTTAAAGCCGACATAGCTCAGTCGGTAGAGCAACTGATTCGTAATCAGTAGGCCGGGCGTTCGATTCGCCCTGTCGGCATTAATTAAATTCTGATAGGAGAATGTTAGTTACAAATGCTAGCAGTATGTTGCACATTCGTTAAAAGCCTTAGTTTTGCGGTAAAATATTCCATGCTAATAAAAATATCATAGAGTGTTAAAGCTTCGGGGTTATTCAACTCTATTTGTTTTTCTAGGGTTTTAAATGAGAAATCAATCAATTGACGTTCTTCACTTCGAAGATCTCCTATTTGCACAACTTCAGATAATTCATGTTTTTCGCGAATTTTTTTTAGATTGTAATAAATATTTCTTTCTGCATCCATGACATATTGATTTATTATATTTTTTACATCAAATTGTATGAAGGTTAGAAATATACGGTGGTATTCTAATAATACATCTGTCCAGTGTTTTTTCCATTGGATCATTTGTTCATCTGGAATTGGCTCTTCTTTCTCTTCGTATGATTGAAATATCATTGCATCAAAATCACCTAGCTTTTTAATGATAACATTTTCATCTGTCGTATTCGGTGAATCGGAACATTTGTGGGGTTCTGGCAATTGCACCTTTGATTCTTGATATTGCTTCCATAGACCGACATGGGCTCTTAAGAAATTACCCATCAATTTATAGTGAGAGAATCGTATCAATTCAGATTTTTTATAATCTAAGGGCATTTTCAGGCTTCCTACAGTTCATGGAATGATATCGTACTATACACAAACACAGATGTCTCATACTGTTGAATCCACCGCAGCTTCGCGCTTAATTCTTAGCAGTTGATTCAACAAGACAGCAAGCACCGTGCTCAAAGTCAGAGATGAATTAAACAGCGGGCGCAACCATGAAAAAACACCATCATAGAGGTCTGGTAAAATATCCAGACTCAATCCAAAAATAATCGAAATACCCAAGATAAAAATTTTAGTCGTATCTAGGGCTGAAGAATAAATTAACTGTAAACCCGATGTAATCATAAAACTGGTGACGAAAACCAAAATAGCGCCCATGACGGGCATAGGCATAATTGATAATACTGCACCGAGTATCGGCGAGAATCCAAATAGGATAAATAATCCGCCAGCGGCAAAGCCAATAACGCGGCTGGTTGCACCAGAAGCTTTCGTCAAGGCTACATTACTGGCTGATGTATCAGAAGCCATCCCACCTAATAATCCCGAAGTGGTTACAGTGATAGAATCGGCTAATAAACCATTGCCAATGCGCTTAATATCCGTTTCTTTCCGACTGTCGTTGATCATCTCAGACATGGCGAGATTACCAAAAGTTTTAAGTGCGCCTGTAATGGAAACAATTACAAAGGTGGGTAATAAAGACCACTGAAAGGTAATCTGCAGGTGATTTGCTGAGAAGGGAAAAGCGAATAACGGAAGTGAACCCACCTGTTGAAACTCAGCCAGTGTTGTGATGCCAGTCCAAATAGAAAGCAGATAGCCGCATATCAAGCCGAACAACACGCTGTAGAGTTTTAGTTTACCTTTTCCCCAAATATTAACAGCCACCATAACAAACAATGTAATGCTAGCTACGATAAGATTTGTCCCTTCAATGGGTTCACCTACGAATTCAATGCCTAGGAATTTTGAGGCAGCCAGCGGTACAAGACTTATCGCAACCATGAGAATAACCAATCCGGTAATTTCTTTTGGGAACAAGAATTTCAACGGATGAATAATGCGGGAAAATAGTAGCTCGACAAGTCCTGCAACGATAGTCATACCCCGCATCAACGGTAAACCTCCAAGCCATGCGGCTTGCATTGAAGCCGCGAAAAAATTTGGGCCACAGAGGTTTGGACAAAGATATCCTGAGCCGATAATTCCCCAGCGCATTGCTTGCAAAATTGTGCCGATACCGCATGCAATCATGGTCGCGCCAACCACGGATGTAATGTCACTAAAGCTTCCTCCAATTTCTTGGACCAGTATCACCGGCAAAACAAGTGTGCTGGACATGAGAAAAATATGCTGCACTGCAAGCAGAATTAAAACGGGTAACGGTGGTGTGTCGTTGAGACCATAAATAATCGGGGTATTCTCAGTCATCAAATTTATATCCTCATCCAGATAGGTGTTGATAGAAAGTATTCGGAGCCAACAATCAGCGGTTCACCGTTTACTATAACTTTACGAACATAAACTAGTTTCCTAGACGGAACTCCTGCCCCCGGTTTAGGCCACATATATTGAACCCATGCTTCATCACTATTTTGTAATTTTTTAATCATCTCTTGCACGACATACAGACCTTCCGAATCGCGCAACTTCGACAGATCACGGCCAGTATTGGTTGGGTAGGCAGGATCAACCAAGGAGAATCCATTCATCTTGAGAACAAAAATATAGGTATCAAGATAGGAAAAGGACGAAGCAGGATCATGAAAAATACTAAACGCAGTATCTTTGCCTTTTGTAAGTATTGTCTCAACCGCAAGGTTAACTTTATCCTGGATAAATTTCTTTTCAATTTTCAGGTTATAGAGTCCACTGCCAATCACATAAGTTTTTTTATCAGGGCCAATCACTTTGCGAATATAAGAACCTTTCCAGAGCGGATTGATTTGGGTGCCATCTTCCCAAAAATAGAAAACCCAACCGTTGGCATTATCTTGTGTTTTCTTCCCCACATCAGTGATCATTTGAATAACCGGTTTTCCATTCATATCTTTGAAGTTCATCAGATTTTTACCAACCAATTCTGGTTCTACTGGATGAAAAATGCAATTCCCCAAGAGATCATAAATAAAAAGGTAATGCTGGTCATTAAACCACATAGAGTTTTCCTGTCGGAAAGACTCAAAAGCTGCAGGTCCAATCTTTTCAAATAATGTGGCTGCTTCATTTACAAGTTTTACGAGTTGTCGCGTATCTTGATATTGATAAATTTCAGCAGAATTTTCATTTTGCGCAAAGGCCCTAGGAATCATTCCCAAAAAAAAGACAAGGGCAAAGATTAATCCAGTCCAGATAGGAAAAAGACTTTTTTTCATTAGTGTGATGCCCTCAAAAAAATATTAGCATTAACTATTTATAGTCTAGAATATCTTGTGCATAATCTAGGAAGATTTACTAAAAAATCAGGCGTCTTATTGCGAATATAGTAGTCTGTAATTATTCTTTTTTTATGACCCCAGATAGGGTAGATAACAATATCCCCAGTTTAAAATAAAAATTATATAAATATCAATGATATAGAGTTGGCTATTATTCAAAATAGTGCTACCAAATATAGTCATTTTGCTTTATAATACACTTATTCATATGCTACAAATTATTAGTAATAAAGTAAGGGCAGAAAAACCATGACTTATGATGAATTAAAAAAAGAATTTGAAGCTAAATGCGCGATCATTCTAAACGAGTTGTCAAATGATACAGAAACAAGCGCACAAATTGAAAAATTTAAAACATACCTCGAAAAAATTGAAAGTCAATGGAAAGAATATTCCGATAGTTCTTTAATCTCTACACTGTATTTATTTAGGCTAAATAGTACCGTAAGTGAATTTGATTCCTGGCAGCAAACCATAAAGATTAACAAAAACACTATTGCTTTTGCAGAATTATGTAGTAGCTTATTAAATAAGGCGCAAGCACTAGAAGGTGATAGTAAATTTGATAACTCAAGTTTTTTCTTATCCGAAAATAATAAAATCTTAGCAAGAAATGAAGTTAAAAGAATAGCAACACAGCTTGAAAACAGAATTAAACGCTACTTAGCAAATATGTATGATGAAAAATCAAAGTTAATCACTAAAAATAAAAGTATTTTTCAAGCACAAACAAAAGTTTTAAACTTTCAAATGCAATCATTTGAAAGTAACTTTAGATCTGCCTATGAGAGTGATTTACGTGTCGCCATTAAAAACTGTATAGAACCTTTGGATGCATTAAAAGCCGCATCTGCAGAATTAAAAAATGAACTATCTTTAGCAACACAGAGTCAAAGTAAAATAACAATGCGCATTTCAGATAATCAAGAAATATATCCGTATCGCGAATTAGCAATAAAGTTTAAGAGTTTAGTTGATTCTTTTGATAAAGAGATTGAAACTAAAGAGTCAGAACTCAAAAAAATGAAAGAGCAAATTGACGCAAAGAACAATAGTGGAGAAAATCCGCAATCCTTGGGCCAAAATAAATTATCAACATTACAATGGGATGTCGCATCTGACAAAACTGATTCTGAGAATAAGACTATGAATGCTTCTCAAGACTATCAATTGAAAAAATTAGGCTAATGCTGGGGTCAGGTTTAATCATATTTATTTTTGTTTATCAATTAGTTAGATTGGCAATCCCCACTGCATGTTGTCTAGTCCAAGATAATAACATCCCGGCAATTGACAGACAGTTAGTTATTATGTTAAATTAAATAACTTACAGCGGGGATAAATTATGACAGGTGAACAACTCAAAGATTTGGCTTATACCCTTAGAAATATAACAATAATGTTATCAACAATAGCGGCAACAACTGACGTCGGTGTGATGACTAAAGGCAGTCTCACAAGAATAATAAGCCAGCTGTTAAATCAAGATGATATAAATGCATCTTCTTCATCATCATCTGCAACGCCATTCGAAAGCAGTGACTTATATCCAGAACTGATGGATAACTTGATCTTCTCCCTAGTGGGCGGCTGCATACCAGTAGCGAGCTTACTTATGCTAGAACTAGTAGCCAAGTGTATAGCTCCCTTTGTTGATCCTTTTATTATAGGTAATAGATTTTATGATGACATTATAAAAATAGGTATTTTTTGTGCAATACCCTGTTCAACCCTTGGTAGCTTTTCTTTGGGGCATACCGAGGTATCCCTTGTGATGGAAACCTTTAAAAGCGGTGCAATTGGTGCGGCTGTAGTGGGTGGAGTTAAGTTTTATTCAGAATATTCACTTCAAGAGCGGGAAAGATTTGTTGATTCAAGCTGTAACTTTATTGGGCATGCTTATCATCGATGGAAACACGGCACCTGGACAAGTACTGCTGCGACAGCATCTGCGACAGGGCCTGAAACAACTTCAGTTTTAATGCAGCCTTTACTGCGTTAAGCAGCTCTAAATCTACGTTTGTAGAGTCGGTAAAGCACCCACACTAGCCAATTTTATGCCTGGTGACTCTGGGTAAGATTGATACAAAAGACGAATTATCAGTTAATAAAAGATGATTTTTAGCATGCGTTAAAGCGGCGGTTAGAAATGTTTTTTTAGATGCATTATCCACAGAATTGCTATCTTCGGCTGCGTAAAGATAGAAAAGAATGATTCGTAGAATTGGTTGAGTAAGCAAATTATGTTGGTGTATCCAAATGACACTTTGTGATGCATTCGCCATGCTAATCATCATTCTGGGTATGGGGTCTTTTCCATCGAGGTATACTGTTTTACCTACAATGACCAAAGCGTGATGTGGGTTAGACATCAATTCATGAATTAGTTGCGTTGTTAATGTGCTTTGACTGGCAAAACTTGCGAATGCAAAAGTCAATGTATTAAGGGTTTTACGTAATTGAGTGATCTCATTTTGTGAGGTAGAAACTTTTTTCTCAAGAAAATGAATTATGAGCTGTAGCGTAGCTAATGTTATTTTTTTATCTTTGGATAATACTTTAAACATTTGAAAAAGCTCATTGGTATAATGAATGTGCGGTCTTAGTCGCTCGATTAAAGATCGACCAATATTCAAATCTTTTGATAGCTGTTTTATGAGTAAAATAAGTTTATGCGCGTATTGTACGTTATTTTTTAGTAGTTGAATAATAGGTAAGTATTCTGGACCCTCATTATCCTCTGCGTATTGCAAAATGGCCAATATACCATTGGCATAGTCATCCGCACATTCACGATGAGTGATTAATAATTGTTTAGATACTTCTGTTAATTGATCTTTATAATATAAAAGAATAATGCCCGCAATGAGTTTATCTGAATATTCCTTGTGCTCAATTAATAAATCAAAATATTCTGTCGTAAGTGTTCTGCAATTGCTAAGGGCTTTTAATGCCTTGGCTAAGCGGGGGGTATATTGAATATTATCAAGAAAAAACTGAAAATAATCGGGAATACTCAATCTTAATGCAGTCATATGGGTTATACAATCTGCAAAGTCATGACCGTATTGAGCATTGTTTTGCATGAATAAAATATTGTTCTGTAAACTTTCTTGGTATTGAGAATGCCTCTGGGCAATTTGATAAAGTGTGATAATTCCTGCAGTTAAGGGCACCATGTTGACTGTGTCAGCAAGGCAAACGCGTCTTATTTCTGTTAAATGTTGATTCAGTAAATTACAGTTCTTGATTGCGATCATCAGCGACCCAATAGATTGCCCGATTTTATCAGCGATACTTTTATTATCGAATAATAATTTTATGTTGTCGGGTGTATCCACTTCTGCATGCATCAGATAATTAATTCCCAAAGCAAGCGTATTGGCATATTGAATAGCATCTTTGCCTGAAAGTAAATGAATGTAACGATTGGCAATTTGAGCCTCTGGTATTTGAGTATTTTCTCGTTTTAAATTTCTGATGGCTTCAGCATATTTTTTGGCATAAGGTGCTGGAAGTGTTATCAATGTTGCAATCATGCTAGGTGTAGCACGATTTTTCTCTATGAGTGGCCCTAATATTTCCCAATCATCTCTCTTGGTCAATGTCATGATGTTGTTAAATTGATCACTAGGGCTAATGCCGGATTCATCATTTAGTTTTAGTCTAATAATTACATCAACAAAAATACGTATGTGCCGTCTTGAATCATTTTCTAGTTTGTTTAATTCAAGAATATGAGTCACAGTACTATCGGCGTATTCCGGTTCTAAAAGACCCAATCTTTTCAATGCATATAGCGCATCCGAGATATTTTCTGCATGTTCTGGACATTTTTTCAACAACTTGATAACAATCGGAGGTATGTCCGCAGTAAGAGTAAGCGGAGATATGAAATTATTATTTCTAACAACAAAATTGTCTAACCATTCTTTTAAAGACTCAATATGCTGAGGATGGTTCAACAATTCAATGATTGTTTGATCATTCAATGCTACTGAATTGGGCTGATCTAACTTACGGATTGTGGAAGAAAAATTTCTTATTTGTTCAGCGTTTAATAATATAATTTTTAAAATAAATTCTATTCGCTTAGCAAGCGAAGATAATCTATAAAATGCTGAAGATAATACGAATCTTTTATCAAACAATTCGATGAGTGCAAAAAGGTTGTCAATTAGTTTCATTTTTTACCCATAAATAGCAGTAGGGCCCTATTGGATATCAGGCTTGTCCTAGTCGTCATAAGTTTTATACCCTGGTTTTGAGTTAAATTCAAGGCTCCTTCTCCTATTATGAATATAACATATTGATTTAATTATTATTTAATCTTATCGACCCTGGCGTTAGTGATATAAAATAACTATCGTATTTTTTCAGCATTGCATAAACTCAAATGCTTTTTCAAGGTGTGTGTCAGCATGACTCCGTTATATGGTTGCGTTGCTGTTGACTAAGACATGCGTTTATGGCAATTTAGCTAGTTAATGTATTAGCAAATCCACACAAACAGCCCAGTATAAACCCACATGTAGGACGCTTTTATGCCTAAATCTCGCGTTAAATTCGGTCCAGAACGGTTTGTCTTTCAGAACAATCCTAAATGGGGTAAGGAGCTGGCGGCCAGAATTCCAAGTCATGAAGAACAATTGCTAGGGAAAGATGACGAAATAACGCCAGCTCGACGGGTTGATCTCTACCATTTATCGCAACAACCTTTTGCTAACAATATTAAAGCGCTGAAACGCTGGTTTTTAACTGCATTTGTGATAGAAGAAGATACGCATTTTCTTAATCCACCTGATGATCCAAATACCTGCACAGCAATTGATAAAGAGATTTCAGAAATTAATGATGTACTTGTTAAAGCGTATCATCAAATCACACTAGATGATTTAGAATCTTTAAAGAAAAAATTATTAACGCTGTTTAAAACTTCGCAATGGTTAGGCGTAGCACTTGGCATGGTGGACAAAGATAAACTTTCTATTGATATCTTAAATACGCTTATTGTATGGCAGGCAAGTGTTATACAATTTGGAGAAAAAGTGTTTAGCCTTTATATGGCAACAGAAGAAACACCATTGAGATCATATCATACTACTTTATTTCCAGTCTGTTTAGATAAAACCAGCTTACATCAAATCATTTACGCAGATGTTGCATTGACGCTTGATCATATTCAAAATACGCAATATGGGAAAATCAAATCAAACTTTATTGTAAAAAGGGAAATCACTCTTAGAGATTTTCGAGATTCAATAATTCATTATAAATGGATTGATGATGCTAACACTTTATTTCACTTTCAATATCCTTCTTCTTATCTTCTTTGCACTGTTGTAGCGATGGTAAAAAATCAAGTAATCCCTATACTTGCCTTTGGCTATTTGCCCTATGAAGCATTTAATGGTGCTGCATTTTTGAGCGCACGACCTTTACAAGCTTATTTGCCAGGTGCTAAAGGAAATCGTTATAAAGCACATTGTAGCTATTTAGGTCCTTCGTTAACCATTCAACATGATTATGATCATGTTTTATTACCAGTCTTTTCTCATGATAACCGACAACAGCTCATTATAAGAATGAGACTTGCATCCAACATCGCAAATGCGCAGGTTCAACTAGGAAGCATATTGATGGCTAATGCACATATTGATGGGCTTTATGGAGTTGAACAAAATGGTAAAGTGGATATGAATGTTCTTGGTCATGAAGTGAAGGAAAGGGAAGATAAATTATTTATAAAAATTTATTCTGAAATGTTATTAAGTGTAGGTATCATTGCGCATCATGTAAAATTAAATAAAACTAACAATAAATTATACATAGAAAGCATTTGTAAAAATAAAAGAATATTGTTTGAAATTTCAAAATCTGAATTTACGCCACTTTGTGATCATTATCAGCAAATTCAAAAAGAAAAATACAATAAACCAACGCAAGCGTGCATGCTAAATTCAGTAAATCCAAAAAGTATATCTTCAGCATTGAATAATAATGCATCACAATCTAAGCATTCGGACCATGTTTACCTTAAATGCAAATAACAGCTATAACGGGGTCAGGCTTAACATTTAACAATTTTGCTAGTTGTTATGACAAGCCTAGATTCGAATTTAAAATGTTAAGCCTACCCCAATTCATTTCAAGTGACAATATTAATTGACAACCTATTTAAATTTCGACATGCTGCTCGTTGGTGCAAAGGTCTAATTTAATATTAAGGAATAATGAACATGCCATCATTTTTTAACTACAAGCCAGCGAATGGGAATACACTCACAGATTCTTTAGTCATGACTCAATTAGTGAGGAATATTTCTGGTATTAACAGAGATTGGTATAATCATGAATTAACACGTGCAAACAAATTGATCATTGAACGTAAGGGGAGCATTACCTTAGAAGATTGTTATCGGTTTTTTTTGCTAGAAAAACGTATTTTTCAGCTCCAAGCTTTTGAACCCAATCAAAGTCCTGCCATCAACGATTATAATATAGATTCAGATCTAAACTATTTTATTACGAAGTATAAAGAATCAGTGCTCGTATTAAAGGAAAATACACGGATGAACGAGGTGGTTGAACGTGACTTTGTTTTGATTGCTGAAGATTGATTGATCTCTGGAGTGAATCCAAATGCTATTTATGATAATCTTCCTGAGACTGCATTAACAGCCTCCATCAAGAGTGGCGCTTCTAAATGCGTTGAAATGTTATTGCTCCGAGGTGCTGATCCTGAATTACCAAATGCAAACAAGCTCTTACCTCTTGCGATAGCAAAAGAGCATATGGTAGACACAAAAAATCAAGCTCAAATTATCCAATTGCTGGACAATGCCATTGAAGCTAAATATAAGCCTGCTAAACCAAAATTATAGTCAGCAGAATATGACGGGGTCAGTCTTAACATTTAACATTTCAATTTCTCTGATTTAAATGTCAAGCCTGACCCCCTCTTTAGAAATATTCATATTGGGATAATTTTCAAGACTTATTGAGGAAGGAAAAAGGAGCACGCCTGGATTAAGGTAAGGCAGATTTCGGTGTGTTGACAAAATCACTCATTACAGTTATCATGCTCGCACAGATATAAATGGCCTTCAAGATTTAAACAATATCATTGGTCACAATTTGTTGCTAGACTGAATTTTTATTGTTAACCATGAAAGACTTTTAATATGAAAGCTGAACAATACTTTGCACAAGGTCAGGCACTTTTAACTAAAGCACAATCACTGGTGTCTCAATTAAACTTAAATAAGAATGATGATATAGTAAACAAACTTAAAAACTTGTATCAACAAGCTATTGTTGCATTTACTCAGGTCATCAAATTGCAAGCCGATTATCCTAATGCAAATTACTTTCTTGGTCAAAGTTATTACAATTTATCAGAATTATATTTTCATATAGGAAATAACCCAGAAGCGCTTGCTTTTCTTAAGCAGGCTATAGATCAACGAGATATATTCCCAGAAGCCTATTGCGCCATGGCAAAGATATTACATAAAATGGGTAACGCTCACCTTGCTAATAGAGCACTGGATCTAGCGAAAAAACACCAAGAAAGATATGCAAAAGAAAGTGAAAATTTAGGCTTGCAAGCTAATCAAATATTAAAGGTTTCTACTAGAAACATAGCGGAACTTAAAATATTTGAAGAAGCGAGTGAGCTTAAGTTTGAGGGCACTCAAATTAAGATCATTAATCCAGATCTCATTGAATATAGAAAAGGTAGGGCACTACAAAATTTAGGTCAATTCGATGAAGCCATTATCGCTTATGAAAAAATGCGTGATCCTTCTTTTCCATTTTTTATTCGAGCACAAGTTTTTCGCGCTGATTCACTATTTCAAATAAAAAAGGTTGAGGAAGCTCTGGCGCTCTATCAACAGGTGATTAGATACAACCCAGTTCTCCACATGCTTATGTTGGTTTGATCGAAAAAGGTCTGTTTGTACAAGCAATCGATTTTTACACCAAAGCCATCCAAGCTCATGATGTGTTTTTAGCTCAAGATAAAATCATTGCAGCTTATTTAAATAGGGCGGGTGTATTCAATTTGCTAAATGATCATTCGAAAAAAATGCTTGATTATCATATTGTGCTTACTTTAGACCCAAACAATGCACAAGCAAAAAAAGGTCTTGGTATTGATTCAAATGTAAATAATAATTTGAATCAAAATATACAAAACAATAAGCATCAGGGTGCTCCCGTTCCTGTGCTACCTAATTGGAATAAAAAAAGAACCAGGACCGAAGATGATAATGACGATGATGATGTTGTTGATGTTGGATGTGACGCGGGTAAAGATAAGGACAATAAGATAATAGAATCGCACTTAGAAACTAAATTTTATAAACCGAGTTGAGAGGGTGTCCATGAAACTATTTCAGAGGGCTGTGTTTCCAACATAAAGGATAAATACACCCATGTTGACTGACAACAGTGTAACAACCACTTCCTCCACTCAATCCATATCGGCGCTTAAGCTCATGCGCGCTGCTAGCCACTCACTACAGGAGAGTTGGGGCGAAGAAAAACAAACGCAATGGGAAATGTTGACTTACATTTTTATTTCACTGGCAGCTCAAAAGTTAAAACATAATAAATTTCAAACCGCGGATGAATTGTTAGAATTTTTAGCCAAAGGCCGATCTATTATTGGTGCTATTTTAGATCATAACTATTCTATGGGTTGGCTTCGTTCAAAATTTCCCACACACGAAGGATTAACTTTTATTTCAAATGAAGGTAAATTTGCTGACAGTTATCCAGAATTACATCAGCAATTCTCAAGATTAAAAGTCCAGGAAAATAATAAGAATGACACGATAACACTATTTGGCAAGATTGAATCTGATGATAACAAAACCCTCCCTAGAACTAAAATCCGTTTGCAAAATGGAGTTTTCATCTTCACACACGTCGCACTTGAAAATATTTCTCAAGGTTTGAGTTTGGCAAACCAAGCATTTGCGCAATTAAAAGCAGATGTATCATTAACGCCCATGCAAAAAGTCACTTACATTCATCAAATTGTATTTAGTATGGCCGATACGATGCCACTGATTAATGGCAGTGCATCAGTGGCTCAGATGATATACCATGCGCTAGAGAAATGTTATTTCAATCAATATAGTTATTATTTTGGCCAAATGAAAAGTGCTTATGGTTTAGCCCGGGGTTATACTTTTGATATCGCAGCCATGCTCGCTCCAAATTTTCAGGCCTTTGACCGATATCTTACCGAAAATATATTAGAGCCATGCTCCATCACAGAACCTTCATTGGATACTGTGGTGTCGCGTTTTAATACTAAAGAAGCTTTGCAAACGGCTGTTGATCTAGCCTATAAAGAATCAGTGATGGGCTTTTCAGTTGCGTTGTATATATTTATAAGGGTTTGCATTCCACAAGCATATAATCCTATATTTGGAATGTTAAAAATGAAAGAAACATTTGCTTACACACTAGATGCTTTGGCAGACCTGGTGCGTGGTTTGAATGACACTGATGCGCTGAATATCGTTCTATTAGGATATATGTTTGAACAATTAGAAGAAAATATTAAAAACCATGACAAGAATATGTTGAGAAATGAGTCTTATACTTTATTTTCAGATGACGCGAAGCAAAGCTTGAGCGGACTTGATCTAGAAAATACATCTAACCTGACGCAACCTCTTTTAACGTGTAAAAAATTAACAACCATTCTTTGGCATGCGGTGAATGAAAGTTTAGAAATAATTCTAGATAAAAAACCGCATGAAAAATCTGAAAAAAATAATAAAATTTAGAGAAATTTTACATAGACATTGCAAAGTGGGGCCTGCATAAAGCAGGCTGCTAATGGGCGACCCCGTCGTTTCATACTTTTTCCTCGGTCAGCTCTACCGAAAGCGCCATCTCCAATTCTTCAATACTCGGCAGATTAACATCTAACGGCGTTGGCAATGCGCGCACTAATTCATATTCAGCAAAGCCCGCACCAAGTTCTAATAAAAATCGGGTGATATGTCGGATTAGGGCAGATTCGATATCTTGTTCATGGGCTTCATCGCTAAGGCCTAGAAAATCGAAATGATAGGGGTCTTTGAGAATTTGGTTAGCCAGGTTAGCCAGGTTAGCCAGGTTTGCCTGTTGCTCGGCTAAATGTTGTTTAAAGTTATTAATCGCCGACCCTAAGCGAAGGTGTAGCTTACTTTTGATATGCATTTCTAATGTAGTACGTGACCAGGCTTCTTTTACGGCTTGGACGGCGTACCACTCACGTTCCATAGGATCGGTAATTTTAGTTAAAATAGTCACAATATGGAACCAAGGCAATTGGGCAGCAGGCTACTGCCCAATTAGGAGGGTAGGGCCTGTTTGCGCAAAAAACCTCATATATTTCAGGTTACGGCTAGAAAATCCTTTAATTTCGGGGAACTCAGCCCTCAGATCAGATGAAAGTTTATCGATTACTTTAGTTCCCCAGCTTTGGTGGTTTTGGCGTTCTAAGATATCGTTGCCAATATCATGGTAGAGCTGAATTTGTTCTTGATTGAGAGCAAATACGGCACGTTGCCGTGCATCATTGATTCGCTGTTTGAGACTACCTAGCCAATCGGTATAATCTACTGGGAGTGTTAATGGTGCTTTAGTCATGGTCATCTCCTTATGTTATTTATTTTGTGTTCCTGCTGGGGTTCCTTTAAGAGGGTGGCAATCGATGAAACGCCATGTAGACCCTTGACGGTATGATATTACAAAAAATATTTAAATAATAGGCCGAAGGCCTGATAGATTTTAGCCCGAGGTTTAGGCGCAAAGCGCCGTCACCTCGGGTATCGATGGGAATATTATAAAATGGTTGACTCAATCACAAGTCATAGTGTTTACAAGCTTCATTTGAAAAATTTGAAATAATTGCGTACGAATATTTGTTATCATTATCAGAAGCTCTCCACCAAAGGTATACTAAGCCTGGTCCTTTTTGCTGATAATATACACTAGGTGCAACAATAGTTGGATAAGCAATCAGATAAGGGGCAACCTCAGTTTGATAGAGATATTCTGTAATACCATATTTGCCTGGTTCAAGCTGACAGTATTCCCAATTCTCTTTAAAACCTAGAAGCTCTGGAACAGATATTCTTGCAGCCCGGATCCCCTTATTACTCTCATTTTTCCAGGCAAGAAAAAACCAATCCGTGCCATCTTCTCCCATTGCTCGACTTATAGCAGGGCGCTTTTGAGTCTCACGTGTATTCTTTTCTTTGTCCCCCATGACAGCTTTTGGAATAAGTTCATGGTTGGTGACATAATAAATTTTATCATTTTTTTTCCTATCATGAAAAAAGATAACCCTAACTTCTGATTCTGGGCCATCGCCTACTGCTTTTTGATCGACAGCATAAATTGTTGGATCTTCGCCTATAAGATTACTAATCTTTTGCTCGCAGTTTAAAAGACCCGCCGCATCTAGATTACAAATAAAGTCATTGATTAAATAATCCCCTTTATCAACTTTATAAGACAAGGCAAGATAAAATGTACCTGGGGGGACAAGATCGCCAGTAATCGGATGTTCAAAAATGAGCGCAGGTGTTGCAGAGACCATGCTCGTGACGGTGGTGAGTGTCATCACGTTACCATTTCTATCCTTGGGTCTGAAGGCTGATAAAGCAGGTAAATTTTGAAAAGACCAAATATTTTGCTGATTCTATCTGCGCATCACCACAGGTATATTGAATTGATCCAGTATCTTCATTTCCGTCGGCTTTAACAAATAAACAAACTTTGTCTTTCGCTTGTGTGCCTTCTAATACCTTAAAGGTTACCACTTCAACACCATGACTGGTGGTAATGTATTTACCGCCTGCAATCACATGCTTTTCTTCTACCCAACCACCGTCACGCGTTTGATCGCCTGAATAGCTGTATAAAATTTCACCATCATAATTACGGCTGCTCCAAAACGCATATACTCTGCCGCCTAAGGCAGGATCTGCATCTGGAATCATAAATCCTGAAGTTAGGGACGTCGCATGTGATGCACTGCCATCTGGGCGTGCATATACCTTTCCGGAGCCTTTTTCGACGCCTTCTTTTGTAACGACTTCTGGCGCATAGGCAGGTAATTCTGTTGCACCCGATAAACCAAGTAATATAACTGCACTAGAGGCTAATAGCGCCAAAGCGGAAGAAAGTCTTATCATTATTTTCTTTTTATGCATAGTCATAATATATTTTCCCTAAAGTATTTATATCATCAGCATAGTAGTTAGTAGCATATTATCAATAGTAGGATGCCTATTTGAATAGGAAATAAGACAAGCATTGTCATGCGCTTTGTATTTAAAGAAGTCACATCATGGGATAGCGAATCATATTGGGTTTTCAATATTTTTTAAGGTCGGATAAAATCCTTGTTCAAAATGCCAAAGTTCAGGATCCCAATTTTCATAAATGGGTTGAGGATTTTCTAGTAATTGCATTTCGTCAGTTGTACGCCCCTCACCACCGTGAGAAGTCATTAGTCCTGAAGTGTCTGTATCCCAGTAGCTTGCGATAATCTCAGAAGGATTCAGGGTGGGTTGCTTACCCACTAAGCCGCCGGTTGTGTTGGGATCAATTGTTCCATTGACTAATCCCGTGGCATAAGTGTTAACAATATGACGGGTGTAATCAATCAATCCAATTAATCCGCCAACGTTGGTTTCGCCCGATACATGACCGGTTGCATAACTATTTTCGATAATTCCATCGTACAAATAACCGCCGCTCATGTGGCCGATTAAACCACCGACTGATCCTTTAGCAACAACATTACCAGAAGCATAAGATTCTCTCACCGCAAGATCATAAATTGAATAACCAATTAAGCCCCCGGCATACATATTATCTGCGAATACATCTCCGGCAGCATGGCTTTTTTCAATAGTGGTGTAGAGGGTATAACCGATCAATCCACCAGTAAAATTACCACCGCTTATCACATCACTTGAAGCATGGCAGTGCACAAGATCAGAATACTCATCTGTTCCGATCAAGCCACCGACCGTGCCTCGTGCAAGCACTTGCCCTGTATTAACAACAATGTGAGTAATCATATTTGCATCCGAAGCACCAATCAAGCCGCCACTCGCATAGCCGGAATAAAGATTTACATACCCATCGTTAACGACAATATTACTAATCGTGGATTGAGATGCTTGTCCGACTAGCGCACCTGCATAATCAGGCGGATTCACGTTACTGAAAAAAGCAATATAAGGTTTGTTCAGGGTGATGTTTTGTAAAGTTGCGCCCACAACATAACCAAATAAGCCAAGGTTTTCATAAGGATTGGCATAATTAATAAATAGGCCATCAATCGTAAATTCTTGACCATCGTAATATCCCGTAAAAGGACCGGTAGTGGGCTGACCGATAGGCTTAAAGTTATCAGTATTAGAACAATCTAAATCCGCAGTCTGATAGTAGATCCCATCGAGTGGACCGGTGGTGGTACCGATTCCTTTAAGCTGCTCACAATTTTCAATATAAATAATTTCGCTTGCAACAGCACTCACTGAAAAAGCCATCAAAAGGGCAGGGAAGTAACGTAATGCTTTGATAAATGACATAAAATAACCCCTATTGTTATCTGAACAACTTATATTATCATAATTTTTAAATAAAGGATACCTACTTTTAAATACGTGAGAATTAACTGCTGCAGATTTAAAGAAAGTATTGAGTACTGGACCCACTCATACCCGCGCACTAGAATTAGTTCTTGAATGAGCGAGTCTTGCTTGAACTAGAACTTGAACTAGAAAGTGTTTTCGTTATATCTTGCCATTTTGCCAGTGCTTGTTTTTGTAATGCATCAGGCTTCCATCCCTTTTGATTAAGCACCGCGTCAAAGTTACTGATGATGGGTAGTATTTTTGTGATTAAAGAATTGGTATTTTTATTTTTGGCAGTCATAAATTTTTCTGATTCTAATAGGAAAGCATTCAGTGCTTCTAGATCTTTTGCGTTTAACTTTAGAGATAAATATTTGATATTATTAGCAGCAGTTTGCAGCATACGTATTATTTTTCTTATCGTTTCCATCTTTGGGCAGACAGATATTTTATAATGCAACAAGAACAATTTGTTCATTTCAAAAAAAGAATGTAGATTATCATTTTTTTCAAAATTATCTAAAAGATGCGCAGTGAGCAAGTTTATTTTTCCAACAAGTTCCCCTAAAATCATTTTCTTAAATTCTTCTGTATCGCCACCCGTGTAAACAGCAGGTGAGCGCAATGTTTGAGTAAAAGTTCGACAGGCCTTGTCAATATTGTTGTGCTTAATCAAGGTATCAATAAGAGCCAGGCTTACATAAAACACTTCATTTTTTATATCTTCGATCGGTGATATTTTTATAATATGCTCATGAGAACCGGTTATTGAATAGTTTAGCAACTCAATAGCAGATTCTAAAAAATATATTTCCTGTTCTTTACTATGTCGATCTGGCGTGTGCTTGAGAAGCTGGTCATTTTGAGAAATTCTCATCTGAGAGAGAAAATAAGCGAAAATATGCCAGTCAAAATCAAATGTTTGTATGTGCTCTACCCGAGCGGGGGCCTGGATTTTAAATACTTCACTGGTTTGTTGCATCAGACTTAATGATTGATTTTTAAATTGACTGGCTAGCGAAGAAGCTGCTGAAGAAGCTGATGAAGAAGCCGATGATGCTGCATGAGTAGTTTTATGTGCCAATTGATAATATGTCCCTTCGCTTTTTTGGGCTTTATCAAATATTTCTTCAAACAATTTAGCTGCGCAGGTAATAAAAGCTTGTCCGTTCGCTGTAATGTAAAAGCGCCACTTATCATCAATATTTTTAAGCAAAGGAATGGGGTATTGCAGTTTACATAACTCAAAGGGAGGTGATAACATTGATAAAACATGTAGATGTAAAGTTATGCAGGATTGCATTAATTGAAAATATTCTTTAGGTGCCGACTCTTTTTTTTGCAAACCCTGGTTGAATTTCTCAAGGTGCTCTGCATAATGATGGTAAATAATATAAGAAATAATTTCCGACGAATTTTCCATGTTTTGTATAACCTGGGTCATGCTTAAATCAAGTAGTTTTTGTAGCGTTGCTGCACTTTCCTCAATACTTTCAAAAAGATCTAGGGATTTTATATACAGTATGGGTAATAAATCTGGGTACTCGCGTAACTGGGACTCTAATGTGCTTATCGATAGTTTTAATTGATGAAGGTCAGGTGCTTTGTCGAGCGCTATAATTTGTTTATACAGTGTGTATTTCTTTTTCTTCTGAGCAAATTGACGATAAGCACGCGCAATAATAATTTGCGATGCATTTTTTTTAGCTTCAGTGTGTTCTACGTCAGCTTGCTTTGTGGGAGTGCTAGATGTTGCTTTAGATACTGTTTTTGCTTGTGGTTGTAAAGATAGTCTTTCTTGCTCGGTAAATCGTTCAAAAAATTTATCAAAATTTTTCTCTAACATTTTTTTAAGCAAGTATTTGCTTAAAAAGGGTGTCATCGTAAAGCTCCCCAAGCCTGAAATGGCTTCGGGTGGCTGCATATTATAGTGCCGTGAACCGCTACCTGAATTTATGCTAAATCCGTGTTGCATAAATATACGAGTCACATTCCCTGGAGTTAAGTTGCTAAACTTATCTTGTAATGCGTTCCAGAGTTCCTCTGCGGCTGCAATATCTTGTGCTTTGATCATAGTGCTTAGTATGTTAACAAAACTAAATACTGCTGTCTATTATTGTTTTATCAATTTACTGTGTGTCATCGACGAGGTAAAAACCATTTTCGCATTTTGAAGTGCAAGGGGTATATTAAACAAACATTTTTTAAACCAGATTCACTAAACTCGAATACTGCGCTAATATTTCATCCGCTGTTACAAATCGTAACGGTTCGCTCATGGCTTGTGCGAGCAAGATTCTATCGAAAGGATCGCGATGTACATCGGGTAATTCATGTACATGCGCTGCATGCTGGACATTAATAGGCAAAGATTCAAAACCGCTTTCATCGACAGCTGCAATTAATTCATCAATATTACCTGCAAGCTTGCCTATTTTTATTTTAATTGCCGCCTCCCAAATGGAGGCACTACTCACATAAACATGGGTTGCATCTTTAATTAAAGTTCGCGCGTGCTTGGAAAGTTTTCGATCATCTTTAACAAACCATAAATAAATATGAGTATCTAGCAATATACGCATTTAACGGCCCTCAAAAGCATCCAACATATCATCTGGCAAGGGGGCATCAAAATCTGCAGCTATTTTTATTTTACCTTTTAAAACACCAGGACGGCGCACAGGTGTTGAGGCTGTTATAGGCGTTAAACGTGCCACCGGTTTACCGGCTTTAGCAATAATAAACTCCTGACCTTGCATGGTCGATTCTACCAATTTAGAAAAATGGGTTTTGGCTTCGTAGATATTAATGGTGTGTAACATGATTTCTCTTTATTTATGACTAGACCTAGTCTAACCTACTTTGGGTCAAAATGCAAGGCTTAGAATGGTATATGTCTTTTTGGAGTAAAAAGGTTTTAGGTAGCTTGAATCGTTAATGGGTCATTTTAAAAATTCTATTTTTTATAGAGCCATTGACGATAATCTCTTCTACACTGTAGAAAAATGATGGGGTCAGGCTTGCCATTTAACATAGTTTCTTTGGCTTGATGTAAGATGTTAAATGACAGGCCTGACTCTTTTAAGTTGACAGGAGATAACCATGAAAAAAGCTTTTAAGCCCGTATTATTCATTACTGTTGGTATCCTATTAGGCATTGGAGTTCCCTATGGATTTAAATTATTCGCAAATCCATCAAATACGGCAGGTTACCGTGACCTTGAAATGAAAGTTGATGTAGCAGGTCACGATTTGATGATTTGGAAAACAGTGATTGCGCCGCAGCAAGAACATACGCCGGGTATTGCCTTGCATCGCCATGAATATGCGCGCATATTGATTCCGCTTACAGAAGGTGTGTTGCAGAGACGCGATGCAGATGGCAGGACTACGGACTATGTTTTAAACAGAGGTAAGCCACTTTATTTACCAGAAGATACACAGAATGGCTTTCATACCGATGAAAATTTGGGTAAAGCGCCCATTGAAGTGATGGTGATACAATTTACCCAAGCACCCGTGCGTGTTGATGAATTAACTGCTGCAGATTTAAAGAAAGTATTGAGCACTAGCTCTACTCATACACTCGCATTAGACAACACTACAGTCGCAACATACTAAAATAAAAAGGTTTTAAGCATTCAATTTATTATAAAGCCATGCCAAAATATATAGCCCAATAAATCCATCAAGAAATCCATAAATTAAACCCAGGATACTGCCTGACCAAGAAATCGTATAACCAGGATAAAAGCTTTCTGTTAATACTAACCATGCATTAGCATAACCTGTATACATAGAAAGAATAGTCAAAATGAACATTGAGACACCCCAAAATATTCCTGCGGCTAATCCTAGATTTTTTGGATTTATCATAATGCGCTCCTTTTAGCTAATAGATATGTATGTTACTAGCTATAGCACAATTAGAATCAGACCGCTCAGCTTCGTATAGTAACCTTGTGAAGCATGCTAATTTTAATATTTAAGCAAATCTCTTCTACACTATAGAAATATTAATTTAATATTAACTCAATGCTTATTAGGGAAGACCGACCATGTCTATTAAAAAAATTACATTACTCGCTGCACCTGTTTTAGTACTTTTTTCGTTATCTGGTGGTGCATCATCATTGCCACCAGAGCCTCTTTTTGCGGCTGGAGGTTTATATCATATGGGTACGAATGGTACTCAATTTCCTATGCTTGCAGTGAATACTGAACGTCGAGGCAATGAGCATGGCTGGACCTATTCAATAGACAGTGCTCATAATTTGCCCCATGGTTTTAGTTATAATGGTGCTTTTCCTGGCGTGACTTGTTTAGCAGACTCTTGTATTGGAGTAGGGGCGTATAGTGATGAGTTTGGTGATACTTATCCCATGATAGCCGTGAGCAAGGAGCGTTTTGGACGCCACTTGTGGGATTATGCCATTGATAAATCCTCCGTTTTACCAACGGGATATAGCAATGCACAATTTTATGCTATTTCTTGCTCAGGTGATATCTGTGCTGCGGTAGGAGAATTTACAAATGATGCAAATAATAATGTTTATCCTATGCTAGCTGTGAGTTTAAGACAGGGTGCGATCGGTAGTTGGAGATTTATTAATGTCACTTCGAATTTTCCTGGCTCGAATATTAATGCTTACTTTAATAGCGTCAGCTGCTCGGAGCACATTTGTATAGCCGGTGGACAAAATATATATGACAGTGGCGTTAATTCCGATCCGGTACTTGCTGTCAATACAGGTGTCGGCATGGGTGGTACGTGGAATTTTGTGAACACTTTCCCAGCTGATTTTCATTCTTCAGGAACCCTGAATAGTTTTGAGAGTGTTGCTTGCTTTAAAGACTTTTGCATTGCGGGGGGAAGCTATAATAATAACCCCACATCCCCCACACATCAATATCCAATGCTTGCAGTCAATTCAAATGTGGATGGAAGTGGTATCTGGCAATACAGGATAGATGGCACTACTGATTTGCCAGCTGATTGTTTAGCTGACCTCTCTAATTGCGCTGGCATCATCGATGCGACGAGTTGTGATAATGATCAGTGCGCAGTTGCGGGAGAATATTCCATTGGAGGTACTCATTATCCTATGCTTGCAATAAATGTCTGTGCTGGAGGCTGCGAGTGGGATTATGCGATTGACAGTAGCTTTTTGCCTAGCTGTTACACAAGTAATGGTGGCTTTTATGCAGTCAGTTGCGCGGGAGGCAATTGTGCAGCTGCGGGGCAATATGACGCTGATGATGGAATTATTTATCCTCTGCTTGCAGTGAGCACGAAAGAAGGCGCTGTGGGAAGTTGGAGTTATGAGATAGACAGCAGAGGATTTACGCTACCTAACCAATATCTAAATGGCGGAAGTTTTTATGGCGTGACCTGTAATGAAGTAGGTATGTGCATTACTGAAGGTTATTACACCGCTGAAAACGGCAATTATTATCCCATGCTTGCTATGAATAAGGATGTGACTCACGAGGGTAGTTGGTATTATCCCATTGATAGTGAAGGGCCGTTACCTAGTAAATTTGGTGGCTATGGACTTTTTTGTGGCTCACTATCCGTTGTCTGTAATGAATGAGTGGGAGTAATATCAATCATGTCTAATAGTCGTGGTGTACAGTTTTCGTTGAAAATTATACAATATTAGACATGAAAAAAATTAATACTCAAAGTGCACAAGACTCTACATTAGTTAATTCTACAATAAAAGTAGAAAGTGGAGGCGAGCTAAGTATCGGCACCAATATAACAGCAAATCAAGTCATTATCGTTCAATCTTCACCTGCAAATGAATTACCGACGCTTTGGGGTTCACCGCCTTTAGAAAATCCATATTTCTTTGAACCCCTAACTATGCATGCTATTAATGCAGTCTTTGAAAAAGCAGAGACTGCACTATCGGTGGTTATTGCAGGTTTAGGTGGGATTGGTAAAACTGAACTTGCCAAACGCTATTTTTACCACCCGCAAAAAAAATATAATTCAAGATTATGGTTTACAGCAGACTCTCGTGCATCGCTAGAATTAGAATATCAACTGTTAGCCAAAGAATTAAATATCATTGAGGGTCATGAAAGCAATGATTTAATCAAAAGAAAAATTTTTGCATTTTTAGCTAAACATCCTGGATGGTTATTAGTGCTAGACAATGCAGATGAAGTATCTACACTTGAAGATCTTTTACCACCCGAAGGTGGTGATATGCTCATTACCTCACGTCAACCGCATTGGCAAGCGAAAATTATTTCTGTAGCCCATATGGAAGAAAACGAAGCCATACTTTTATACAAAAAACTACGCGGCGAACAAAAAGACAAAGAAGAACAGATAAAAGCCTTAGTACACGATTTAGGTTATCTACCCTTAGCCATTGCACAAGCGGTTGCCTACATCAAGCATGCACCCCATATGGATGCCGGTCAGTATTTAACACTCTTTAAACAGTATCAAAGTAATATTTTAGGCACTAATAAACTTTCAGTTGTAAAAGAAGAAGATAAAAGCCGTTTAACTTTAACAACCACTTGGCAATTATCCTTAGACGCCATTGAACGAAAATATGATAAATCCGACCCCTCACGTCATTATGCTCGGTCTTTATTGAATGCTTGTTCATATTTAGATTTTAATGAGATACCTTTGGAATTATTACAAGTTTATCTAGGTAGGCTTTATGCACCAATGCCTGACGTTTTAGTTTTAAATGAAGCAATCGATCAATTAAATAGTTATTCCTTAATACAAGTTAACAATAAAACCCTATCCATCCATAGCCTGACCCATACGGTCATTAAGTTACAATTAGTCGCTAGCAATAATGAAGAACAATTAAATCAATTGATACTTGCACTCGATGAGGTATTTAATTATCAAAGATACAACCTAGAAACGCATGAGCAAATTGACAGGCAAAAAGAAAAAATAATTTATGATCAATTAATTGTGCACATCGATAAATTATCTCAAAACAATATACACCCCAAAACGCATGGTTTGTTATTAAAGCTGGTTCAATATTTAATTGACGTAAAAGCAAACTTTAAATTAGCACAAACACTACTCGAGCGTCTAGCGAAATTACATCTAGATACACAAGCGCAGCAAAGCTTAACAACAAAAGTCGAGCTTTTAAGAGAAAAATCCTACCTGGCCATGAGTCTGGGATCAACAAAGCAAGCAATGATAGAGCTTGAAGCCGCATTGGCATTTATCAAAAGAGGTAAAGAAGGTGAAGTTTCTCAATTTATTGTTGATACACTTTATTGCCAACTGGGCAATGGTTACTATTTGTTAGGACTATATGATAAAGCACAAGCGCAATATCGTCAGGTGCTCACTCATGCACAAACGGATGGTTATAATCAAGCGCAAGCATGGTGTGGTTTAGGTAATATTAGTTTGGCACAAGGAACAGGCCAGGCAGAACTTGCTTATAAAAAATCTTTAGAAATGTATCATAAAATTGGCAAGCATGTAGCGCACAAGGAAATTGCTAGGTTGTATCATAATCTAGCTCTAGTAAACCATGAACAAAAAGACTATAAAACTGCACTACAATATTTTGACAAGACACAAGAAGTCTATCAAAATTTTTACTTCAGTCAAAAACATATTGATATCGCTATCTGCCTATATAATACTGCGCGCACGCTATTTTATTTAGGAAAACTTGAGGATGCCGAAGCTAAAGTGTTGTTGGCTTTAAAAATTTATAATAATGTCTATGGCGTAGCGGGTCATATTGATACAGTGGCCATAGTTTTTTATCTGGGATTTTTGAGATGTCGGCAAGATAAGTATGAAGATGGTCTAGGGAAATATCAACGTTCACTTGAAATATATGACTCGAGCTATAAACAAGAAAAAGAAGATCAGGCTTACGCTAACCTACATCGTTATGCTAAAGCCTATATAGATAAAAAAGAATATAAAAATGCAGAAGAATGTTATTTAATATTAATGCAAAATCGTTATCCCCTACTTAAACAAAAAGGGACTCGCATTTTACAAATACCTAAAGAGGAGAAAAAAACTTCTCACGGTCAACAGATTTTTAGCCCCGAGCAAAATGCACTTTTTTCAGCCTGTAATCTCGGTGATCTAAAGCATGTGTTCGCATTAATGGATACGGATGCTAATGTTAAGCTAGCCAATGCACAAGGCCATACTCCTTTGTATATTGCAGCAAAAGCTGGTCACTTATCGATAGTAAAGCATTTGGTTTCCATGCGCAATGTGCAAGTTGATGCCGATAACAATTCCATTTTTATTGCAAGTTCACAAGATCATTTTCAAATCGTTGATTTTTTAATTAACACCAAGTGTAAGGGTGAGCGAGATTATACTAATCCACAAGTATGGAATCAGTATTTTTCTATAGCTCATATGATATGTGGCGCAATGCGCGTATCTTATATAAAAACAATAATAGATAAGGTTGTAGATAATTTTTTCAGTAATGATGTAGAGATTAGTAATCAAGCATCTGAATTGATGATTAGTTTTGATGTGAACTTATTACCAAGCTTAAATCATTTGCAAAATAAAAGAGAAGGTAAATCATTAAGAAAAAGTGCATTAGAAGAAATAATATTTACCTTATGTATATTTGATGCTTCAATGATATTCTCACTTTTCAGAAATACTATAGCTGGCAATTGGGGCAACAAATCAGAGGATGCCGCTGTATTGTTAAGTGCTATGGGCATCAGTAATAGTAATGCTCTGCAGCTGTTTAATAACGCGCAATCATTAGACGTTGAAATTGATGAGCTACTCTACATTAATATGGAAAAGTGCTTTATCTTTGAAGCCAAGGCGCTGCCCTCTTTACCGTCCAATCAAAACACGAGCAGTAACAGTAACATATTTTCTTCATATAGTTATTTTTATGATGAAAACAATAATATACGATCTGAGAAATCAAATAAATTATTAAGAGAAATTCAAATAGCCATAACCGAAATATCAAATATGATTGATTTGAAAATTGGCAATCGTGAAAAGGTAAGTCTTATCATTCAATACCTTACTCACCCTTATGCAATCATACGTTTAGCAGCTCAAAATGCTGCTATTAAACTTCAATTAATGGAACATAAGGATATCCTTGATTGTTTAATAAAGAATCTTGTGCATCCTAATTGGCGAGTACGCGCTGAAGCTGTCAAATTATTAAGCAGAAAACCTAGGCTCAATGCGAGCCAGTTAGCCTGTCTGGACAATACTCTGTCTGATGCAATACCCTATGTTCGTCAAGCACGTGCCCTAGCACTCGTTAGAAATGATTCAAAAAATGATCAAGTAGTAGGTATACTGTCTGATAACCTTTTAGATCCTGATTGGAAAATTAGATATAATGCAATCAAGGTAATAACAAAAATAGCATCTATAACACCAATAATCATTAACCGCCTTGTTATTTGTCTTGCAGATAAAGACGAAGACGTTCAATCAATGACTTTTGATAGATTAAAAGAATTATTGAGAACTCATCTTGAAATAATCCTTAACTCTATTGCAGAAAAATATATGACTGATAATGCCGAATATATACCCTCAGCAGTTGGAACTTTCATAAGTGATTTTTGTTTAAAAAAAGGCCAAGAAATTGCAGCGGCTGGAATCTTATTTAAAATTCTTGTCTTCGATAGAAAAAATTCATGGGGTCATTACAAAGCTGATGATGCGCTTTCGAAAACATTTATTAATCATTACTACAATGATAAAACAATTTTTGATAGTTTAATAAAGGATTCAAGAAAATTGTCCTTGGTGGACTTGGAAATCTTGGTTGTAATATTTTCAGGTTTCATAAGAGAATTATTTGTGAAAACCATTGCTAGTCCTGATATTTTAATTTCTGTTGTTACAAGCTTTGATCAATTAAAAAAAGCATTGTGCATATTTCCTGAGTACAATCAAGCAATTCTCCAATCCTATTATAAACATTTTATCAATACTAAAAAATTTACTATTAGAACAGAGGGTGACATAAAAGGAATTGAGGAGTTTTATCCTGAGCAAAAATTAGTAATATCTAGAAAATTGCTTGAGAATCCTGAATATTTTTATTCTTTTGTTAAAACTATTTCCGAATTAATTATTGTAATAAAAAAATTCCCTGGAAATGCAGATCTTTTTCTTGATAGAACTTTTGGAGATCCAGTGTGGTTACTTTGTGCCAAAGTTGAAATCTATCATTTACAGAGCTTAGTAAATACTATCCCTCAAAAGAATCATGTAATAGCTAATAACATAATCAATGATAATCATTGGCTCACCACCTTTGTTAAGCAACCGTCTAGGATATGTAATTTAGCAGAAATCTTTCCTGAATATAAAAATTGCTTATTTGAAAAATATCTTGCAAATGATATTTGGTTTTATGCCGGGGTTGACGGACTATATGTTGTTGAAAACTTAGCTACGCATTTTCCAGAATACCATGAGCAGCTATTTAATAAAACACTTGGCAATAGACTATGGTTTAGTTTGCACATGAAACAAGGTTATGACATGTCCGCTACGAATCGTATCGCTAAAGCCTTCCCTAAGCAAAGAAGTTTGCTTAGCAAAGATACGATACTTAATCCCGCATGGCTAAGTGCCCAGAATATTTGGTTGCGAGAACTGATTTTGCTATCTGAAAGTTTCCCGGAAAATAGGTTATATTTATTTGATAAATTTGTAGAAAATGATGTCTGGTTTTTAAAATATGTAAATAATATTCAAGATTTGCAATTTTTAGCCAATGCTTTTATTGAACACCATGAAAGAATTTTTAAAAAAACCCTTGAAAATAGTCAGTGGTTTATTAAAAATATGAATAAGGAGTATGGTTTTGATACTCTAGAGCCATTGATCAAATGCTTCCCAGCTAAAAAAGATTTCCTATGTAATAAGACGGTTAATAATCCTGGGTGGATTCGGACTCATGTTAGATCTTTAGATCAATTAGTAAAGCTGACTGTTCTTTTCCCTGGAAAAAAAGAAGTATTATTTAAAGTGTTATTAACAGATATTTCTTGGTTTTTAGCTCTGATTTCATCCCCTCATGAATTAAATAAACTACTTGCACAAATGCCTGAGCATAAAGATAGAATTATGAAAATTATTGAAGATAATATTTTTAGTTTACCTTCAAGAGTAGCTGTATTTATTGATTCTATGACCTCATTATCGCTTGCGGTTGCTATGTTTGCTCATCACAAAGACCTGATATTTAGTGTCACTTTGAAAGACCCAGCGTCTATACCCAGTTTCTATATTAAAACATATTCTTCAGATTTTGCTAAAGCTAAGCAGCTTTTTCCTGAGCATGTTGAATTTTTGTTAAATACTTATGTGAGAACTGCAGAAACTTCTAGCGCATCGACCGGCCTGGGTGCAAGACCGGCATGGACGAATCAATCAAGCACATCTGCAAATAGTGAGCCAGATACCGCCGGCTTTATATACGTTCATAAAAAATAACTCTATCTTTACCCCTGCTTGTGCAGGGATAAAAGAGCGAGATTTACTAGATTTGATTTAAAATTCGCTGGATATTTTTTACCCCTTGGATAGCTTGAAAACCTTTTAAGGTCTCATCCATCTCATTGGCATTTACGGGTGCTAGATTTTTGCTTCTATCAAAATGCGCGAGGACTTTTCTATCTTTTTCAATAAGGTAAGTATCGCGATAGAGGTAACGTTGGTTTTCAAATTCAAAGCCCAAAATGCCAAGTTCTTCTAAGCGTTCGCGTGATTGTGGGGTTAACGAACAAATAATGAAGGGGGGATTTTTCGTTTTTTTAATATCTGCAAGTTGTTCAGCTGTTTTATTAGACATAATAATGAGAGGATTGAGAAATACCGCTTTGTATGCTGCATGAGCTTTAATATAATTATCAATCTGTCCTGTACATCCGGCTGCGCAACCTACAGAATTATCTGCTGCATCTGGATGGCTGATGAGTTTCCATTTTGCTAAAGCAGCGTCGCGATCTTTCCATTGATCTTTATGACCTGCCCCGGGTTGAAAGACCAGGGCTGTGTTATCTGTGATAAGTGTTGAGAGTAAAACAATATTGCCTTCAGGTGTTAATACTTCAATGTCAGGGAAATATTCATCGATGCTTAAACCTTCAGCCGTTTGTTGTGCAACTTCGGCAGAAATATGATTGGCGATTTCTTCAAGTTGTTCGCCCTGATAAAAATAATGCGCTGACAAACCTACGTGCTCGGCCAGTTGATTTAAGGCATTCACTTGAACGGTGCTTAATTCATCTACTATGAGCGCTTGTCTGGACTGTTGTGAAGCTTTCCAGCTATGCGCTGAAATTTTAGGTTTAAACTCTGCCAATACTTTTGTAATTAAAATTTCAGTAGCTGAATAGATGCTAAAATTTGAAGAATCAAATTTTTCTATAAATGTAACTGTTCGGTAAGCATCAGAATCACGTTTGAGTAAGCCTGTTAGGGTATTAATCAAATCAGTTACTTCTTGGGCTGATTGTGTTTTGCAACGCTTCAGTATTGAACGTAACATTTCCTTTTTCAGACTAAACATATAAGCACATTCGGTGTTTGTATATGCACTGTCAGCAAACCACCACTTCCCTAATAATTGGTCAACATTCATGGCCATGCGTTCTTGTAATAGTGCTTTATTAGAGACCGTGCTTACCTGTATCGGATCGGCTATAAATGCATGGGCCAAGACTTGTTGCCTAAAAAAATCATGATGTCCATTTTGATCAGCAAGTTCAAGCGCTGAGACAGCGTTGCTTGCAAATTTAAAGTGAGGCAGAGTGTATTCATGGCTAACCACAAATTCAGGTGCAACTATTTCATCATCGAGTAATCCTTTAGCAACGCGATTGGTATTATCGGAGTAATGATCCAGAATATATTTATCGCGCGGTACGACGTCGTCTTTGTAAATATAGTTTGGTATAGTATCAGTTTCTCTGCTTATTTCAGCAATACCCTTTTTTAAGGTCCATGTCACCGGGTTATTCTGCATTAAATCGTAGGCACTTTCCCCTTTGCGGTTTTGAAGGAAAACAGGGCTTAAATTTAACAGTAATTGTTCGATGACCAGCACGCACAGATCCAGTTCTCTTGCTCTGACCGGGTCAGTAGGGCGAGCTTTGAATTTATTTAATTTACGTAGTGCGATATGTAAGAATGTATCACCCGTAGTTGGTAGCACCGCATGTTGGCTAGTTCTCTAATGTCAATTGTGGTCACAGATTCGTTTTTTTACCCGTTTTAGCTGTATCCATCAAAATTGCAAACAGACGCTGTAGCTTCATGATTAAACTCCAAGTGAATAAAAGGCGCACTCAAACACACAGTAAAGCCTTGGCTTTCGAAAGTCAACAGCCTTTATTTACGATGCATATCAAGAGTAACATGAGCAGTACTGTTCTGTTGGCCTTTGGATCCAAGGGTAATAACTGTCTTTTTATAGTATTGAGCAAAGGGTCATGCTGGGTATCAAATATCATCATACCTTGTTTTTGGTATTCGCTTTCTAGCTGTTGTCGTGAGGTGTATTTCTGGCCAAAAAATTCTGCTTTGCTAAAAAGGCCAATTTCAAAGGCATCTAAATGCACAAGAATAATCAGGGATTTAATGTCTCCATTACTATCCAGGACTTGCTGCCAGGCTTTACAAACAGTCCCGTTGGATTTGCAGTGATGGCCGCAAAATAGATGAATCATTTTTTCGCAAAGCTGTGGGCTTGCATCCATCTTGCCTGGTAATTCAGATTCAGTATTCTTCCATATGGATGGGGTAATGCGCTGGTTTTCTAAAATTTTAAATATGGTTACAGCAAGCTCAATGGCATTTTCTAATGCTTTATAAATAAGCCGTCGATCTAATACGGGTTTAAAAAATAATTGCTCATAGTCTGCTTGGGTATTAATAATTCTTAAAATATTGTAGCAAAATAATTCGCAAGCTTGCTCGCGAACGTCCTGATTGGATAAGGATAGAAGAAATCGAGTAAATTCCTGAACATTTTTAAAAAAATGTCCTGTATTGATACTGTTAAAAAATTCTTCATATTGTGCTGTTTTAAATAAGATAAACTTCAAATCATCAGCTGTTTTGACTTCCGCAGATAAGCCTTCAACTAGATTTGGAAATAATCTTTTACGAGGCGAAGGTGAAACCAGATAATGAAGTGAATGACTAGTTTTCTTGGGGTATAGTTTGTTTTTTTTACTGACGTAACTTTAGTTAATGCATTTAATGCTTTGTTATTCACCCTCAGAAAATACGACGTCTGATTAAATATACCTTCGGTCACTTCACTTGGCTTATATTCTAAATCTTTATATATTTTTACGAACCGTTCATCATTCATGAGCGTTATAAATCTAGAGTCTATTTGAATTAAGGCGCTGGCAATTTTTTCGCGTTGGGCTTTTGTTAAGTACCGTATTAAGCGAAAATAATCTTCTGCTTTAGTGATAAGTTGATTCCATTTATCAGCGCCTATAGTATTGCAGACTGTCATGCATTGCTCAGGTGTCGCTCCTTTAAGTTTACTATAGGCATCGTATAAATTATTTATAGGTAGGTCTTGCGCTTTGGGTTCAGGAAGACTTGGCTTAGGCAGTATCCAGCTTTATAAGTTTGTAAAAAAATACCTTCGCTGTATCGTCCAGTCCCAGTGTATATTTTTTTATGCTCTTAGTATTGATTTCAGTAGCTGCTCTTATTTTAGCTAAAGGGGTAGCTAGCAGCTTTATTATCTGGTCAAGTTCTTGTGTCGTTGCATTGGGCAGGTTACTGTTAAGGGCTTCAGCAAAAATAGCTAAATCACTTAAGTTATTTATGGGGGCCTGTTCAAATTTTGCAGTTGCTACAGATAAATTTTGTTGAAGATGTAAAACTTCAATAATCTTGCAGTTTGTAAATTAAGACCCATGATGTTCCTTATCAATGAGAGCGCTATTGTTTGGTTATCTTATATACCTAGTAAATAGACCTGGATGGTAAGTCAGATGATAAGGTGATAAGCTAAATTAGTCAATCATTTCATGTATATAAATTATAACTAGTAAAGCACCTTATTTTTCTTTTGCTATAATCTAAGCAAGATAAATTACAGGAGATAGATTATGATGATGTTTGCATTTCATATTGCAGTTGGAATTATGTTAATCGCTTTAGTGGCCGGTATGTTGTTATATATCAAAGCCAAGAAAAATGGTTCGTCATTTGGGAAGTTCATAGGGATCTTGGTTGTTGTATTAGCGCTCTTTCATTTAGCTTGTACTGCATATTACGGTATTAGCCATTCAACAAGCGATTCACATTTCTGTACCCTATGACTGTACGACATTATTAAGTACAGCCTGCCGCTAAGTAGTAAGTGTTATAGCTAATTAGCTTGAAAAACCTCGCATTTTGCGGGGTTTTTTTAAGAAATTTATTTTTTAAATACCGTTCAAACCAAAAAAATAGTTGCCTAGTGATTATTGTTAAAAGTGTAATAATGGCTGTATAGCCCAGTGAAATAAGGGGATCATTAGCTGCTTTTGCCCAGGGAATAAAGGGTTCTCTAATTGACGCCATTGAGTAGAAACATATACATCGATAAAATACCCATATATTCTAAAGTACGAAAAATAAGGCCTTGTGTAGAAAGATATTTTAATAAATAAACGTATAAAACCATAATCACAACAATTGCGCACAGCGAGGCAAAATACCAAAAAAAGTGGAGGGTATTGCCTAAGATCAGTCCTATGCCTGCAAGCACTATTAGCCAGATTGGCATTTTAATCTTACTTAAACTGCCGACATACATGCTAAAGATTAAATCCGGCAAATGGCCTGTCAGAGTTGAGTATTTAAGATTAAATTGATGTTGCATAGATTAGCTAAGGGTATGTCATCATCATGAGCATGATGGATAGTAATAATAAAAACAATAAGCTTATATTACCAAAGCGTAATTGTAGGGCATGTAGTAATAAAAACAAGCAATAAAATTGCACGATCACGGATAAAAACCACCACGGTCCTATCACTAAAAAAGCTTGCTGGGTCATAAAGTTTGAAATAAATAATAGGCGCAAAATCACGTCACCAAAATCATGCTCGCCCATGCGAGCACTGAAAATACCATTAAATAAATAATCAAGCAGTAGGTAAAAAGACATGACTAAAATCATGGGCAGCAGTAATTTTTGTACTCTTTTTAAAACAAAGCTGGGCCAAGCATTGGGTTGGGTATTAATAATTTTGAGCGCATGAGGCCATAGGCGCTTAAAAACAAAAATATTTGCACGCCATAATGGCCGAAACCATAAAAGACGGATAAATTCTAGCCATTGATTTTCAATGATCAGACGGCCTGCCAGAAGCGCTCGCTTTTAAATACAAATTCATTATGATGGGGCGCGGCTTTAAGTTTAGATAAAAAATTGTGGACCACTATAAATAAAATGGCCAAGCCCTTACACACTTGTACTTGGGTCAGGGATAAATGTTCAATGGTAAGATAGCGCATAAGATCCCAATTTTACCATAAACTTTTGCTTATTTAGCAAGAATGATGATAAAATTGGCTTTACAATCCTTGCAAAACCACTCTGCTGGAACCCAGGCCAATGGTATAAATGCGGATCCCTTCTTTAGCAGCCTGTGCAGCAGCCTCTAACGGTACGCTAACACCCGCATTATTCATACCATCCGTTAACAAAATTAGAATTCGACCGCCAGCTGTTGGATAATCCTGTAAATGCTTTATCGTTAAAGCAATTGCATCTCCGATAGCAGTTTCATGACCGGCCAATCCAACCGTCGCATCATTTAACATCGCTAAAACCGTATCGTGATCGAATGTCAGTGGCGTTTGTAATTCAGAATCAGTAACAAAGTCTTAACGATCTCCAACGCGATGCTGAATAAAATTATCCGCCATCGCTTTTACCACACTCAAACTGTCAGCTTGTCTGCTTCCTCAATCTCCATATCGGGGATTTGCATGCTGCCAGAAAGATCGATAGCAAGCATGATATTTCTGCCACTGCGAGCCAATTCCAGCGGCGCCTCCAGCCATTGGTGGCCCTGCTGCAGCAAAAACCAGCAAGGCCCATATTGCATAAACCACCGCTTTACGCCACAGTGACAAGCTTCTGTTCTGGCTTTTTAATTCATGCGTAGATGTCGCCGCCGCTGCAAAAAAGGCACCCACAGAGCTTTGCCACCTCCTGTTGTTGCAGCAGGAATGAGATAGCGAACTACCCAAGGCAAAACTAATAGTAATAACAACCAGGGTTGCGCTAGATTAAACACGTCTAAACCTCATCGTATTTTTGTAGAAAGGTCAACTGGCCCTAATCCACTGTTTAACAAGCTTATATAATTTTTCGATGTCTACAGATATTTGACGTTGATAAGGGCCTGTAATAAATATTCTCCCCGGACCTGACGTAAAAACCTGGGTAGAACCCGTCTTATCCAAAAAAATAAGCCACGCTTCACCCGTGAGTCCTGCTACTTGTCGACGTCCAAAGCGTGCCAGAGCAACACGACGTAATAAACTCGAAAGTTCTAAAATGACTTCTTCGGTGGCTGCTGCAAAGCGTGTAATTGTCGCAAGCGTTTCAATGCAGTGTTTTTTACGCGTAAACGCTGCCAACGTTGGCATTGCCAATAAAAAATCACTGCGGTCGTGATAGCTAACACGAATGCCAACAGAAACCAACCTGGCGCCGGCGGCCAAAATGAGATCGGAGCTGGCAGATGAATATCACGCAAGTTTTGTAGAGGATTTTCATTCATGGTAGTTACTTTTTGCTGGTCGCATTCGCAATACATCTGCCACGACTTCATGCGTGGCCAAAGGAATAAAAGTCATATTTCGTTTTTGCATAAACTGCTGCAGCTTTTGATAATGTTGTTGAAAGCGGGCTCGATGCGTCTCGCACCAAGTGCTGTTATAGCTGTCAATGGAGAATCTCTGCTGCCCATCACTAATGACATAGCGATTAGGCGGCGGCGGATTTTGCTCCAGTTGGTCGTAAATAAAAACCATTACCACCTCGTGTTTGGGCGCAAGCTGACTTAAAAGAGACTCTGCTGCTTTTGTCAATCCATTGAAATCACTGATTAAAAACAACAGACTTCCGGGGTCTGGCAAGGCGGTGCAAACGCTGGCAGTGCCTGCACCAAAGCCAAAGATTCCACCACAGCAGGCTGGGATGGTGCAGCAGTTTGTGTGGGTTGCTGTGAAACTCTGCGTCAGTAATTTCAGCAACGGCAGCACGCCGGAAGTTCCACCTTGCGGTCGCAATTCATGCTGCTGTGCACCTGAAAAAATTAAACTGCCGATACGATCCCCGCGATAAGAGGCAGCCCACGCCAGCAAGATGGTCGGTAACACGTTGATCGAAAGGCAACGCGAGTCCCGAAAAACATGCTAGGCCCCTGGTCCACCAGCAAAAATACGGGACGCTCGCGCTCTTCTCGAAAGAGCTTGGTGTGTGGGCGGTTAGAACGCGCAGTGACACGCCAATCCATATTGCGAATATCATCACCCGCTTGGTAAATACGTACTTCATCAAAATCAACACCACGACCACGAAAATGTGCGGACTGCGGTCCATTTGCAAAAGTCGCGACTTGTTTGCGGCTAGATAAATTCAATGTTCTCGCCTGAACGCGCAAGGCTATCAATTGATTTAAAGAAGCATGAATGCCTTTTATAGGTAACAATAATGGCGTTGTCATACAAGCAACGCTTTTAGGAAGAACTGTCATGCCAGCGCAGGCTGGCATCCAAGATATTGAGTAACACTTGCAAATTCTGTTCTAGATGCCAGCCTGAAGGTTTTTACCCTTGGCTCATTCTCTTTGCGGCTGGCATGAGACAGGTTTCATAAACTAAGTTCAGTCTTTGAATAAAAGGGCCACTATTTATATTTAATCCCACAAAAAAATCTCCTCAAATTTTTACGGTATAGCAACCAAATTGAGTAACTCAGTAATAAAATGATCCGCGGTAATGCCCTCTGCTTCAGCCTCAAAGGTCAACAAGACACGGTGACGCAGTACATCATAAGCAAGTGCGTGTATATCTTCCGGTGATACATAGTCACGGCCGTTTATCCACGCATGCGCTCTCGCACAACGGTCAAGACCGATAGTCGCGCGCGGACTAGCCCCGAATCCCAACCAACGCGCCAGTTCGGCGCTATACGGTTTTGGATCACGTGTCGCCAATATCAAGCGCACCAAATAATTTTCTAACGGCGCACTCATATGCAGCCCCAATAGCTCTTGCCTCACTTTGAATATCAAGCTTTGGCTCACCAGGAACAGGGTCAACACACTGCTGCACCTGTGCCCCAGCCTCTTCACGCGCCAATAACAAAATTTGATGCTCCGACGCTGCAGACGGATAACCAATGCGTGAATACAGCAGAAAACGATCGAGCTGAGCTTCGGGCAAAGGATAAGTGCCTTCCTGCTCAAGCGGATTTTGTGTAGCCATCACCAAAAACAATTGCGGCAGTTTGTAAGTAACATGCCCTATCGTCACTTGCCGCTCTGCCATTGCTTCGAATAATGCCGATTGCACTTTGGCCGGTGAGCGATTGATTTCGTCAGCGAGTAAAAGATTATGGAAAATCGGGCCCTGCTGAAAAGCAAACGTTCCCTCTTGGTGGCGATAAATCTCAGTGCCCGTCAAATCTGCGGGCAGCAAATCAGGCGTGAACTGGATCCGCGCAAAATCACCTTCGATACAAAGGCTCAATTCTTTGATGGCCTTGGTCTTAGCCAAACCCGCAGTGCCCTCAACCAGCAAATGCCCTATCCGCAAGCAAAGCAATCAGCAAGCGTAAGATCAATGCCGGCTGGCCAATAATGCGCTGATTAAGATAATGCTGCAGTTGAATAATGGCAGCATGATGCGCGAAAGCAGGTGCTTGTTGGGTGGTGGTAGTTGCACGCGTCGTGGTAGCACGCGTCGGGGACGAAGATACGTCTGCTGGGTACATATGTGTTTCCTAGTGTTAACAATATTTATCGCTAGATTTTACTAAATCTTAAAGGGAATGGAACAGGCATCCCAGTCGCAGGCGATTGCGCGCGCTTCCACCGACAATCTATGTCCGACAACACTACCTACGAAGAGCGTCACGGTAACTTGACTTAGTCGCGGCTCGGTTGGGAAGTGGTTCGGCGCGGACAGTCGCGGCTCGGTTGGGGAGTGGTTCGCGCGGACAGTCGTGGCTCGGTTAGCGCCTAGCGTAGATGAGCAATTATTTTTCACTTTAAGCGTGACACGACAAACATTTTTTGGTAAAAAGCTATAGTACCTGAAATGAATACGTTCACTCGCTGATTTTAATTTCTCTTCATCGTTTTTTTAATCTTTTCAAAAACACACAAAGTTTCATTGTTCATATCGAACTTACTATTTTTATTCTTGAGGCCTTTGAATTATGCAAAACCCAGTGTCACCGCCGCTACCCTCACACAAGACCAAGCCGCGCAAACACAAAATGCTGCAGAAACACAAAATACCCCGCCAGCACAATCGGCAAACCAAGCAGCGAAAAAGCTCTACAGAGGGGGCGTCACCGACATCTGCAGTAGCGGTAGAGGATACAAAAGATGCAGAAAATCCAGCAGATAAACCAACGCATCTAAAAACTCTGAAAAGTCTCATTTCACAATTTAAGCAACCTGGTCACGTTGCTAAAACACTCGCTACACAGTGTATGAGACTTTCAGCGCTCTAGTCAAAGTTCACAAGGATAACCTCCAACAATTACAGGAAACTCTGTTAGAACCTATCGCAAAAACCGATGCCAAAAGATGCTAAAACGGAACAACCAGCGCAAAAACTGAAAGCATCTATTACGCCGCAACTAATCTCCGAGGCTGAAACTGATATCGATAACGAGCTAACCGCTCTCAATAATCTTTCTGTAGGCAATAACGCAAATACCCGTAGTGGATGATACACGCGCTCTTGTAGACCATCTGCGTTCTCAGGTGAATCAAGTCAGACTTAATCTAATTACCCACTTGATAGTACCGTTGAATAAACATAAACAAGAACTAGAACAGGCCCAACTGCCACATAAACGTAAGTTTATTGCAGATGAAAAAGAAGCTCTTGAAACATGGTTTGAAAATTTATTTCAACATCTATAGCTCAAGCCGAAAAATATATTCAACACACTCAGCATGCCTTAACATACGATGTTGCATCCGCTAAGTTAATACTTGAGCAAGGATCAAATCTTATTAAACAATGCGGCTATGAACATGACATGTTCCGAAAAGCCCCCGAATACGGCATAAACCTTTCTGCCTTTGAAAACCAGATTAACGCGTACAAACAATCCATAGATATATGGGCACTACGCTGCATCGACCCGGCAGTACATGCCGTTTTAACTCTTTTAGAACCGCATGATCCCGCTATTCCCGCAATAACCAAATTAGAAAAAATTCAATTGCTCGTTCAAAAAACTACTGACGATAGTAAAAATTTGTCGCAACCTAAAGGAAATCTCAAAGAAAAAGTTCTGGTGCTAGCGAATGAGCGGCGAAGCGTATCAAGATTCACAAAGCTTCTTGTTGTACTGGAGCAACATCTCACAAAAATTCTAAATAATAAAAACATTCGAAAACAAAATTTAACAACACAAATAAGGGAACAAAAAAAGATTCAGGCTAAACAGTGGTATGCACTAAAAGCTTCTGTGGTTAGAACCCTGTTAGAACGCTTATCAACAGAGCCTGCACTGCGCTCGGGACAGAATAAATCAGCTGAAGCGGTGAAGTCTGCAATTGTAACCCATGTGCAACACGTCAGATTGAAGCAAAACAGCTCTTCATGGCTATACTCACGCAGCTGACTCGAAGGCAACAGACTCAAGATCAATGCCGCTAGAAGTCCATTACTAGAGCAGCACATTGCAACAAGAACTATTTCATATTGAAACGATAGAGATCTCTCACTCTTCAAGACAATAGACAAAGATGAGTTAGCACAATTGTCGAAACAAACTATCGAACTTCGTCAAGAATTAGTGCGTCTTATTGTTGCGGCGAGTGATGATTGTTCTCGCGCGAGCGAGGCTCATGCAACTCGGCTACAACAAATTAACCTTACAGCAGTTCATTCTGAGCAACTGAACCGACGTTACAGCCGGCACAACTGTACCTGAAAGCAAAACGACGAGCGGCGCCCTGCGGCTCCAGCCGCAGTCACAGGAAGCCTCTTATCTCGTGGCGAGTCAAATTACCCCCGCTTTAAACGCTTTAAATAGTGAATTCGACGCTCTTACTCTTCTTATAACAACTTTACAAAGAGCAAAACCCAAAGAAAATGACAAAGAAAATGACAAGTAAACGTATCCTGCAGATTCTAAAAACGATGACATCCAAAAAATTCAACAACTTAGAGAACGCGTACAACTCCAAATCGTTGACGAAGAAACAACTATCGCACACGGCAATGCCGCTTTAGAAA
>CAWCVU010000020.1:0-48062 GCA_963798975.1 uncultured Gammaproteobacteria bacterium | reverse complement strand
AATAGGTTCTTGATAGACATAGCCCTGAAAGCGCTCACCCTCACTAGAGCATGCGATTAAAGATAATATACCCGTCAATAGAATTAAAAGCCGAAACATATTGTATTCCCTGTGCTTAAAAACCGCCTTTAAAATTATGCACCGTTTCGACAAGAATCGCCACTCGTTCTGGATCTATATTTGGGTAAATGCCATGACCTAAATTAAATACATGCCCAGGATCCTGGCCAAAAACCTCGAGTATAGCCTGAGTAGAGTCAATGATTGATTGAGGTGAACCATATAAAGCTGCGGGATCTAAATTACCTTGCAAGGCCACTTTATGACCCACCGAACGTTTGCATCCGCCAATGAAGTCATCCAATCGATGCCCAAAGCATTTGCGCCTGAATTGGCCATGACTTTTATAATGTTGACCACGATTCTGTAAAAGTAATAACGCAGGATTATTATTCAAGTTCAGCTGGTGATGATTTTTTGCATGGATTTAAAGAAAATCTTACATAATCTTCGGGGCTTAAAATCCCACCCCAAGTATCAAAAATCATTACCGCATTCACCTTAGCTGCAATTTGTGCGTTTAAATATAAAACCGTCGCTTGAATCAGTTTATCGAGTAATAGTTCTAGCGTTTTTGGGTTCCTGATAACGCATCGCACGAATCAAAGCAAACTCTTTACTGCTGCTACCTTCAACCATATAACAGGCCAAAGTCCAAGGACTACCTGCAAAACCAATTAAAGGCACACGCCCTACCAGTTCTCTTTGAATCAAACTAATAGCATCTAATACATAATTTAATTCTGTACCTGGATCAGGTATTGGGTAATTGTGCAACCTCGCGCGCATTACGAATAGGCTTTGCAAATACAGGTCCTTCGCCTGCCATAAATTCCAGTCCTAAACCCATCGCGTGTGGAATGGTTAAAATATCTGAAAATAAAATCGCTGCATCTAAATTAAAGCGATCGATGGGCTGTAAGGTCACCTACAGGCCAACTCCGGATTTTGCACCAAATCCATAAACCTACCTATTTTTTGCCGAATAGCGCGATACTCGGCAATAACGCCCCGCCTGGCGCATAATCCAAATCGGGCGTACGATCAACCTTTGGCGGAAATAAGGCACGAATTAAACGATCATTTTTTAAGCTAGTCATTGGTTTTCAATCTCAAAGCGAAGAAAGTCATTATAAGCTTTTTCCTATGAATCTCAATGATTCTCAGTTTGCAAGTCCTTTGACTCAGTCCCTCTCATCATCTAGATTTAAGAACGCACAAGGATGATGAGGGGATGCCAGAAAATGCCTCAACCAATATATTTATCTGTCTACCAATTTTAGGCTTAGCAGGCTGTATGGTTGGGCCTGATTTTCATAAGCCCGACCCGCCCCAAACAGATACTTATACAGAAGAAACTCTGCCTCACCAAACGGTAGAGACACCCGGTATCAAAGGCGGTCATGCGCAAGTGTTTAAAGTAGGGCAAGATATCCCTAATAATGGTGGGAACTTTTTAAGTCCCCCAAACTAAACGATTTGATTACCCAAGGTTTAAAAAATAACCCTGATTTTAAAGCAGCCGAAGCAACACTGCAACAAGCACAAGATGATTTACGTGCAATTGAGAGGCCAAAACTGATATCCCAGCGTGGGTTTAGAATTAGATGCAGGCAGAGAACAATTATCTGCATTCGATAGTTTAGAAGGCACACCGGGGTCAACATTATCCGATTTTCCAGTGCAATTATTAGATTTATATAATGCCAATGTCGCAGTCTCGTATGTATTGGATTCGTGGGGTTGTCGTGCGATAGAAGCGTTGGCTGGTCTAGATTTTGAGCGTTATGAATTACAGGCTACCTACTTAGCACTGACCGGGAATATAGTCACCACTGCCATTTTAGAAGCTGGTCTACGCGGACAAATTCAAGCGACAAAAGAAACGATTACTCAAGAAACAAAATTACTGGATATTACCCAGAAACAATTTCAAACTGGTCGTGCTTCACAGTTTGATGTCTTAGCGCAAGAAACAATTTTGGCGCAAACCCTTGCAACCCTACCCCCTCTAGAAAATGCGCTGGCACAAACACGGCATGCGTTAGCGGTATTAGTCGGTGCTTATCCAGGCGCGCGTACTTTACCTGAGTTCTATTTAGATGATTTGCATTTACCGGGAACAATGACCGGTCAGTGTTCCTTCTGCATTAATTAATCAACGTCCAGATATACAAGCTGCAGAAGCTCTATTGCATCAAGCCAGTGCACAAGTAGGCGTAGCAACAGCTAATATGTTACCAACCTTCCCCATCACTGCTACCTATGGTGCTAATTCAGATACACTCAATGATTTCTTTAATGCGAATAATATTTATTGGGATTGGCAAGCCTCTGTTTTACAACCCATATTTGCGGGCGGTGCATTGGAAGCGCAACGCGAGTCAGCAATTGCTGCATTTGAAGCGGCTTTGGCTGAATATGAAGCCGCGGTGCTCATGGGTTTACAAAACGTAGCTGATAGTTTGACAGCCCTTGAAAGTGATGCCCGCACTTTAAGTAAAACAGCCGAAGCAGAAACTGCCACAAAAAAACTGCTGGACATGACCGAGAAACAATTTGAAGCGGGCGCTGCTGATTTTATTGATTTAGTTTATGCGCAAGTGGCCTATCAACAAACTTATTTGGATTGCATAGCTGCGCAGGCTTCGCGTTATGCGGACACGGCGGCCTTATTTCAAGCCTTAGGCGGCCCATGGTGGAATGAAACAAAGGAAGAGGAAGATGAAAGATCAAGACGAAGATTATTCCGCAAAAAAAAATAAATATTACAAAACCCATGCGCAATATGCTCATCTTCATGGGCGCGCTATTAGGTTTGATACTCATGTATCATTTGATTTCTGGCACCATTAAAAAACTTAATTTAGAAGATGAAGCACGGGCACCTATCACTGTTTCTACTGTAAAAGTAGAATACCTAGACTGGCAAAAAACGCTTTCAGCCATAGGCAATCTATTTCCTGGTGATGGGATAGAAGTCACTACCCTGGTCGATGGTTTAATTCGAGAAATTCATGTTGAATCAAATCAGTGGGTCAAAAAAGGCGATAAACTGATACAACTGAATGCAGAACCCGATGTGGCCGCCCTGGCTGCGCTACAAGCGCAAGCTAAATTATACGTCTTATTTATGAACGCGATTTAGTGCAATTCGCTTTCAATGCCATCAGCAAAGAAGATTTAGAAATAGATGAATACAATATGCATATCCTGGATGCACAAGTAGAACAACAAAAAGCCTTGGTTGAACTTAAAACTATACGCGCCGCCTTTGATGGCCATCGGAGTCGTCAAATTAAGCCCAGGACAACTGATTCAAGAAGGCACGCCGATGTTTAGCTTAAACTCACTGGCAGATTTTTCTGTTTATTTTTATTTGCCAGAACAATATACGCCGCAACTGACCATAGGCCAAGCTGTTAAACTTCATAGCGATGTTTACCCTGCACGCACCTTCACTGGAAAAATTAAGGCCATTGATCCTTTAATCGATAGCAATACGCATAATGTGCAATTAGAATCATCCATTGAAAATGAAAAATTAGAATTATTTCCAGGCATGTATGCCGAAGTAGAGGTCATCATCGGTGAGCCAGAAAAACGTTTAACTATTCCGCAAACAGCCCTTAGTTATAATCCTTATGGTAATTATGTCTATATCGTATTAAAAAATGATGATAAGAAAGATAAAGAATACAAAAAGAGCGATGGCTTATATGTTAAGCAACGCTTTGTTACCTTAGGCGAAACACGCGGCGATCAAGTTGCTGTTACTAAAGGTTTAAAAGAGGGTGATGAGATTGTCAGCGCGGGTCAAGTAAAATTAAGAAATAACGCGCCCATTGTCATTAATAACAAAATACAACCAAGTAATGATGCCAACCCTGAGGTTGATAATGAGTCTAATGGGTAGAAAAATTTATGAAATTTACTGATATTTTTGTACAACGACCGGTGCTCGCATGCGTCGTAAGCCTACTGATTTTGGTCGTCGGCCTGCGATCTATTTTTGTATTAAGCGTGAGAGAGTTCCCTTTTACAGAAAATGGCATTATTACCATTGAAACACCTTACATTGGCGCCAACCCAGAGAACATTGAAAGTTTTATCACTACCACTTTAGAAGGTCCAGTAGCGTTATCTAATGGAATTGATTATATGACTTCTGTCAGCGGACAAGGGATGAGTACTATCTCCGTATTCCTGCGCCTGAATTATGATACGGATAAAGCCATGACAGAAATTACGACTAATATAAGTTCTGTCATTGATCAGTTACCGACGCAAGCCCAACTGCCAGAAATTTCTATCGATGTCGGCGAAGCCACTGATTTAATGTATATTGGTTTTTACAGCGATGTATTATCTCGCGGTGAAATTACCGATTACATCCTTCGTATTGCTCAACCGCAAATAAGAGCTGTTAATCAAGTGCTTGATGCAGAATTATTAGGCTGGCGTCACTTTGCCTTACGGGTCTCGTTAGATCCAGATAAATTAGCCTCTTATAATTTAACACCTAATGACATTTATAATGCTTTAGCCGACAACGATATTCTCTCAGCAGCAGGACGTTCCGATGGACAAATGATAGCGGTCAATTTGTATATCAATACGAATTTAAAATCCTTAGAAGAGTTTAAAAATTTAGCTGTGTCTTTTGTAGATGGTGTGGTGAAAAGTTAAAAGACATCGCTAACGTATCACTGGGTGCAGAAAATTATGATTCTACGGTCAGTTATAATAATAAAACTGCAGTATTTGTGGGCATAGAAGTCGTCCCAATCTGATGGCAATGTACTAGACGTCATAGATGATGTCAGACATGTCGTCAATGAAATGCAAGAAGCATTGCCCGAAGGATTAGAAGCGGAAATTGTTTATGATGCCACGCAATACATACAGCATCTATTTCAGAAGTTGTCTTAAATCACTGCTCGAAGCTATTATTATTGTTATTTTGGTGATCTTGTTATTTTTAGGCAGCGCACGCAGCGCATTTATTCCCATTATCACTATTCCATTATCGTTGATTGGTAATTTTTTATCATGTATTTATTGGGGTATACCATTAATTTGCTGACCTTGTTTGCACTTAGTTTTGCGATAGGTTTGGTCGTTGATGATGCCATTATTATGGTAGAAAATATCTATCAGGCATATACGCTGGGTAGAAACTCCTTTAATGCCGCCATTGAATTGGCTAGAGAATCACAGTGCCATTTGATTTCAATCTCAGTAGTTTTAGTTGCTGTGTATTTACCCATTGGCTTTATCGGAGGATTACTGGCATATTTTTAACGAATTTGTATTTACCTTGGCAGGAGCAGTGGCAATTTCGGCAATTATTGCCTTAACGCTATCGCCGATGATGTGTTCAAAAATACTCTAAACACCGCAAACAATCGTAAACATAAATTTTTAGTTTATTGATAGAGCATTTTGACAAAGTACGCGCTATTTATCAACATACTATCATGCTCATTTGAATTTAAATGCAATCACAGGTGTTTATTGCCTTATTATTTTGATCGAGTATTTATTTTTTATATGCAACACTACTAAAGACCGAATTAGCACCCAGAGATCAAGGTTTATTATTAGCCGATATTGACGACATCACCCAATGCCAGCGCTTAAGCAAACGCTCACTTTATTCTATCAATTTTAAAATCTTTAACCCTTTACGAAGTACGAATAATATTTTTCAACTTGATGGCATTTCAATGCCAATGGAACGATTGGGACACTCAATACTTCCATTGCGGTATCGTCTTTAAACCCTAGGATGAACGTAAACACACCATCAATGAACTCATGCCTTTGATGCAGCTTAACTTGATCAGATCGCGGGTCGCTGTAGACCGCTTTCTCAACAACCCTCACCTTACCTGGTGGTGGAAGGGCTTACCCATTCAGTTTGTGATAATTACCACCAAATAGTTATACAAAGTTATATGAAGTTTCCCAACAGTTGCTTAGAAGAAGCCCGTGAAAAATGGTTTATTTTCTTACTATAGACACTAATCTCAAACTCGACAAGCCGCAAACCAATATCATCTTGATCGTATAAAGGCAGCCAATTTAAATTTAACTATGACAGATATCAGCAATATCTACTCTTCATCATGAGTGAGAATTACGTTAATTTTTTTAATTTTTATGGTCGGGCTTATCAAGTTATTCCGCAAGTGACGCGTGCACAGAGCGCTTAAATTACGATGACATATTACTTAATTATTATATCACACTACCAAATAATCCGGTACCGACTATACCCTTATCAACATTTGCCAGCATTGAAAAACAACCGTCGTGCCAGAATCGATTTAATCATTTTCATGACAGCTTAACTCTTCCACTATTTCTGCAGTCCTTATCCCTGGAATGACTATGGGTGAAGCGTTCGATGTGTTAGAGGGTTTGGCTGAAAAAATATTCCCTAAGGGTTATGAGTATGATTATGCAGCCGAAGCACGCCATTATCAACAAGAGTAGTTCAGCATTGATGTTCACCTTTGCTTTTTCCATTAATTATTATTTATTTATCGTTGGCGGCACAGTTTGAAAGTTTTCGGGATCCCTTAATTATTTTATTAGTGTACCGATGTCGATTTTTGGCGCATTATTATTTCTACATTTAGGTATAGGTGATGCCAGTTTAAATATTTATACCAAGTAGGGTTGGTCACTTTTATTGGACTTATCAGTAAACACGGAATTTTGATTGTCGAATTTGCCAATGATTACAAATCGAAGGTAAAACTAAACTTGAAGCTATTACTCTGGCGGCAAGTATTCGATTCCGACCTATTTTAATGACAACAGGTTCTATGGTATTGGGTGTTATCCCTTTATTAATTGCCCATGGCGCAGGTGCTGAATCACGTTTTAATATTGGATTAGTTGTGGCCAGGGCATTTCTATAGGTACCTTATTTACCTTATTTGTTTTACCTGCCATGTATTTACTGGTAGCAAAAACCCATACAAAATTATAGGAAATTGAGTGACCATTGCAAATGCTATCTCACCCATAACGGAATTTGAAGTTCGGGTTTTATTTGCAATAATACGCGTCCAATGCGCTTTTGTATCTGCTGCAAGCTTTCTGCATTTTCTGCTTCAAAACGTACAACTAAACACGGGGTGGTATTTGATGTGGCACCACGGCCCAGCTGTCTGGGAATTCTACACGCAACCGATCTATAGTGATTAATTTTGCATCGGGAAAATGGGCAGGGGCTAATAATTTTTCCATGAAAATAAATTTTCATCATCTGAAATAGGAATATTAATTTCTGGCGTATTAACCTATTCGGTAATTTTGCCAAATTTTTGTTAATTCATCGGTTTTGCGAGTTAATAATTCGATTAGCCGCGCTCCAGTGTATAGCCCATCATCAAACCCATACCAATCTTCTTTAAAGAATAATATGACCACTCATCTCGCCCGCTAAAATTGCGCCAGTACTTTTGAACGCGGCTTTAATAAATGAATGTCCCGGTGCGGACCATTTGCGCATCACCACCCGATTCTTTAATCGCATTATGTCTAAATGACGTGAGCATTTTACATCGAATAAAATAGTGGCACCTAGATGCCGAGTTAACACATCTTGCGAAAATAATATCATTTGTCTATCGGGCCAAATCACTTCACCTTCTGCGGTGATAACACCTAAACTATTACCATCGCCATCAAAGGCTAAACCTAAGGTCGGCTTTCTCACGCTTTACGGTGCGAATTAAATCTTGTAAATTTTCCAGGCAGCGCTAGGATTAGGATGATGATTGAGGAAAATTCGCCATCAACTTAACAATAAAGCGATACCACTTCACAACCCATATTTTTTATAATATCGGCGGAATTTGACCGGCTGATGCCATTGCCACAATCGATGACTATTTTTAAACTACGCGAGGATTGGTTACGACGTGCAACGATATCGTATCAATATAAGCATGCAGTCACATCGCTGAGAACTCACACTGGCCCTTGCCATAATGAAAATTTTTGTTTTCGCGCATTTATTAATTTGTTGCAAGCGTTGTTCACTCAAGGCACATAAAATCCAATAAAATTTTAAAACCATTATAATTTTTTGGATTATGACTGCCGGCTTAACCATTGTCCCTAAGCCAATATTTAAATAGTAACAAGAAAAACATAAAACGCCAGAAGGTACCGCGCCAATATCGGTCACGTGCATACCGGCTTTAGTTAAACCTTTAATGAATGCTGCGCCTAAGGCTGGACTCGATAAACGACCATCACGAGCAACAAAATACGGTAGAACTTTATCGTTGCTCGTGATGGTCGTTTATCGAGTCTAGCGTCAAGCGCAGCATTAATTAAAGGTTTAACTGAAGCCGGTACTGCACGTGATCGATATTGGCGCGGTTCCTTCAGGGGTTTTATATTTTGCTTGTTACTATTTAAATATTGGCGCAGGGGTAATGGTCACCGGCAGTCATAATCAAAAAATTATAATGGCTTTAAAATTTTATTGGATTTTATGTCGCTCAGTGAACCCGCTCTACAACAAATTTATCAAATCACAAAAACACCAACAATTTCATTATGGCTTGCCCTTCGCCATAATGAAATTGTTGTGTTTTTGTGATTTGATAAATTTGTTGTAGAGCGGGTTCACTGAGCGACATAAAATCCAATAAAATTTTAAAGCCATTATAATTTTTTGGATTATGACTGCCGGTGACCATTACCCCTGCGCCAATATTTAAATAGTAACAAGCAGTAAATATAAAACCCCTGAAGGAACCCGCGCCAATATCGATCACGTGCATACCGGCTTTAGTTAAACCTTTAATTAATGCTGCGCTTAAGGCTGGACTCGATAAACGACCATCACGAGCAACAATAAAGTTCTCTATTTGTTGCGCATGTGCACGCGTGCCTAATGCTAAACCTATTGTATGTGCAATATCAGGTGTTAGATTTTCATCAACAATGCCGCGAATATCATAGGCTCTGAAAATATCACTGGTGACCACTGGAACCGAAACCTCCGTCACTTCGATCGCTGATATTGAAATCATCAACTGTTTCAAATTCCACTTGAGCCACCGGTACAAAAACTAATTGCGCCATGCGATCACCAGGATTAATCACAAAGCTTTCTTGACTTCGATTCCAACAGGAAATCTTTAATTCGCCTTGGTAATCAGAATCAATGAGTCCGACAAGATTACCTAAGACGATGCCATGTTTATGACCCAAACCTGAGCGCGGCAAAATTACTGCCGCTAATTGTGGATCTTCAATATGTATCGCAAGACCTGTGGGTAATAGTGTTGTTTGCCCAGGCTCTAATGTTAAAGGCGCATCTAAACAGACCCGTAAATCTAAGCCTGCCGAGCCAACTGTAGCATAAGTAGGCAAAGGGAAAACATCGCCCATACGTTGATCTAAAACTTTAAGCTGAATCTTTTTCATTTATATACTCCACCAATTGTTGCATTATTTCCTTTGCTAGCACTGTTTTAGACGCGCGACCTAATCCAATTTGTTTATTTTTTGTTAATATTGTCACTGCATTTTCATCACTATGAAAACCTACGTCAGTAGAACTGACGTCATTTACACAAATCATATCAATATTTTTTTGTACTAATTTTTGTTGTGCATGCTTAATAATATCTGTCGTCTCCGCAGCAAAACCTACGGTTATCGGCGGATTGGGTAATTGTGTGACCGTTGCCAAAATATCGGGTGTGCGACTTAATTTTAAATTTAAGTTATCTTGGTTTTTCTTAATTTTTTGTAAACTTACTTGTTCAGGACGATAATCAGCCACTGCAGCGGTAGCTATAAAAATATCTTGATTTTTAATGTTTTCTAAAACAGCTTGATGCATTTCTTGTGCGCTGGTCACAGAAATAGTTTTGACAGATGCGCTTAAATGAACCGGTCCACTAATTAATGTCACGTCTGCACCTAAATTTTTTGCAGCCTGCGCAAGCGCATAACCCATTTTCCCTGAACTATGATTGCTAATAAAGCGCACAGGATCGATGGCTTCAATCGTAGGACCTGCAGTAATTAAAATCTTTTTTCCTAAAAGCGCACGTGAGCCTAATAAAGCTTGCACCAGCTCATCAACTTCAGGCATACGCCCTTCGCCGTATTCACCACAAGCCTGTTCGCCACTTGCAGGTGGAATAATAATTATTCCACGTTTTTTTAATAATTCAATATTAGTTTGTGTGGCAGAATTTTCCCACATCACCCGATTCATGCTCGGCGCTATATAAATTTGCGCCGTTGTTGCTAAACAAATCGTCGTTAATAAATCATTCGCAAACCCATGCGCAAGTTGTGCAATAAAATCAGCCGTAGCTGGTGCAATTAAAATTTGCGAAGCCATGCGCGCCAATTCAATATGACCCATGGCCTGTTCAGCATCCAAATCCCACAAATCATCCCGAACTCTTAAGCCTGAGACCACTTGCAAAGTCAAAGGGGTCACAAACTGGCGCGCACCTTTAGTCATCACCACCTGTACATTAACGCCCTGTTCACGCAAACGCCGCACCAAGTCCGGTGTCTTATACGCCGCAATACCGCCGGTAATGCCTAATAGAATCGTGGGGAGTGTTTGTTTATTCATGGATTCATATTAACATTTTAAGAAAAAAATGGGAATTTTAGTTAAAATGGGTGTCCATAAATCCAGGTATCCTACAACAAACGTTATATTGGGTAGGCTAGCCCATGTGGGCCTTTGACACTCTGTTTAGCCCTAGTCATGAATTTAGCTTGCGGGCATGATATTGAATCAGAGTGAATTTCTTTATATCTGTGAGGTACATTGTGGGCAACGTTTTGCCTTAATGGGGATATCTGTGCAGCAGAACGGACATGGTTTGGTAGTGGGTTCGGCCGGTAAGCTGCCAACTGGGGCAAAACGATTGACTTGTTTAATCACGATAAAAACTGCAAAAGCGACGATTATAAAATCAATAAGTGTGTTAATAAATACGCCATAACTAATCACCACAGCAGGCATATCAGCCGTTTTTTCATGTAGGGTGATAACCAAGCTAGAAAAATCTACACGGCCTAATAAAAAACCGATGGGTGGCATTAAAATATTACTCACCAGCGAAGTAACCACTTTGCCAAATGCAGCACCAATGATAATCCCAACAGCCATATCTATCATATTGCCGCGCATAGCGAAGGCTTTGAATTCTTTTAAGATGTTGGTAAACATAGCGTTTCCTTTATTGGATGAATATTATTATAGTTAATATTCAGCTTATTTAAAGACCATATACAAGAGCTGGATGCATTTATTCATAATTAAATATTACTTTCAAAAATCACCAATACATTAGCACTTATAAAAGGCTCAAACCGTGTGTTTTCTTTATTGCCATAAGAGGACAAAGTGGTGACAACGACCGAATTGATAATCTTACGATTGGGGTCATGTGGCAAACCTTGCGCATTGGTATCATGAATGGCATAAAATTGTTGTTCATTTTTATAGTGATCCGTGCCCAAATATAATAATACATGTTCCTTGTTAAATAATAATGTGGTCGATTTTAATTTTTTTAAATCCTCTGCCGTCATTTGATTGAGCGGCATTTTGCTGGGGAATTAAATGTTGCTGGGATGTGTTTCTCGGTAACTGCAAGCCCATGCTGGCATAAATACTTTGAATAAATGAGGAGCAATCACGGCCATTTGCGCCACCCCAACTGTAACGTTGCCCTAACATTTTAAAGGCTTGCTTAATCACATTGGCCTTTGTATAGGGTAAATAACCTAGGGTTACGTCTTCGTTGATTGGAATCAATGCTGACTTAAACTCTGTTTTTCCTTGGCTATTCCTGATCGGTATAATCACTACATATTGCCCGGCAATCGTTTGATTATCAATCAGCTTTGGAATATCACCTGTAGCCAACGGTAATTTTTGCCCCATGGATAACACTAAACCCGAAAGTTCTGGCGTATAAGGATTGTAATTTAATTTTAATTCACTGCCCAAAATCACTAAAAAATCTTTGCTGTGTTGATAATCCAGCCACGCTTGTTTATCTTCAGATATCGCCACATGCTCAGCCAAAACCCAACCCCTATAATTAGACGTTTGAATATCATAAAATTTTTTATCTTCACTGCTCGCTAATATTAAAACAGGTGTGGCTGCATCTATACGTGTCTCTTGCCATGCATCAAATTCTATATTACCGGTTTTATGTAATTTTTCTGTGCTCGGATAAGTCCTTAAATCACTGGGGGTCACCACAAAACCATAGTGTATTTTTTTGTGATCTTTGTCTTGATAAGCCGTAATATCCACCATCACTTCCGGCAATAACTGTGTTAATTTTTTGTTATATTCTGCAATATCACCGGGTTTCATTACGACTTCATGCGCACTTTTATCTTTATTAATCCAATACTCTGGATACAACATCTCAACAGACACTTTATCGAAAGTAAAAGGTTGTGCCATAACCTCAAGGCTTACAAACAGCCATAAACAGATATATTTTCTCATCATTGTCATTCCTTATTGTGGCATTAACACATTAATTCCACGCATGCATTTTTGCGGATAATGCTGCCAGCTGTGATCACACAGGTCGCTGAGCACTTGATAATATTCCATATAATCTGTCAGTAATTCTTCTATTACTTTTTGTTGTAAGGTGGATGCATGGCGAATATAAACTTGATTATCGTGGTGAATGATAATGCCCTGATGGGCAATAAAGGTGCCTACCCACTCTTTTAAATCATATCCGGGTCTAATGAATTGGACGATGGATCCATGGGGCAAGGCATGGAGTTGTGCGCTCGTATTCACATCTGCCCCAAAAAATTCCCATGGCGGAATAAAACTTAAACCAACGCCCTCATTGAGGGCTAGTCTTGAGCCTGTTGCTTTTAAATGATCAAGTTTTTTTTGTTTTATTTTTTCTGCATTTTCATCAATAAGATAAATTCGATCTATCGTTAAGTAGTCATACCAGACTTTTTTATTAATAAATACGGGCATCGTTTCTAGGTCATTTTTATTTAACGCAACTTCACGGGTAATATCAATGAAGTGATGAGCAGCGCTATTATTAGGCATCCAATCTACTTCAGGAAAATGATTGCGCGTATAAAAAGAAACGATACTGTCTTTATAACGAATGGCATTTATTTTTTCTTGAAAAGAGTTTAAGAGCTCCGCTGAATCGCTGGCTAATGGCGTACTCGCCAGGGCAAGCATCGTTTCAACAAAACTCATGCAATCAAATACATCTAATCGATACAAAGGCTTTTGATTAAAATTTGCACCCGAACCTTCACCGAGCGGTTCAAACACATAGGGATTTGCCCGCATAACAAATTGCTGAGTTAAATAATCGATGCGTCCAACCAGGGTATTGGTTTTATCATGCGCATAGGCATCCCGAATCAGCTGCACTATCTCATCATCCCACGCATCTTGCACAGGCTCTGGAGCGCTACAGGAAAGCGTGAGCAATAGCACTATAAAAATAAGCCCCGCTCGCATTAATTTTATCACCGTCTTCATACCTAACCTATTTATAATCGCACAGGCTTTGGCCTAAATAGTTGCAATTTTATTTTTAATACCCGCTGCATTTAATTTTTGATCAAAGCTTGCAAGTTTAGCATCCAAGCGAAGCGCTAATTCTAAATATGCAGCATCGTAAGTTGTTAAATCAAATTCTTGGCATAATTTGCTAATCACTTGCAATGATTCGGGTGTTGCACAAAACTTATCAACTGTTATAGGTAATTGATTTAATAGCTTGAGGTATTCTTGGAGATCAGTCTTTTTTATTCTTTTGCGTTTTAAAGCTACATTAAGCACATTGGTACATTCTAAATAAAATAAGGCCGGCACATAGATATCATATAACGCTAAATCAACTTCTATGCCCTGTTCATCAGGCATTAGATCGGACATCATAAAAGATGTATCAACCACTAAACAACTATTCATTTTCTACCTTCATCCCGCATGTTAATAATATCTTGCGCAGCACCCAAAGGCGCACGTTTTTTTAATGCTTTAAATTGCGCCATGATGTCTTTATTTTTATTCTGATAATATTGCTCCACGGGAATAATAAAAGCAACGGCTTTGTTGCGATTGGTCAAACAAATTTCTTGTCCGTTTTGCACGCTACGAATAATTTCAGGCAAATGCGTCTTAGCCTCAAACATGCCTATTCTTTCCATTTTTCGCTCCAATAAACTAGTTTATTATACTAGTTTATTTGTTATTTTATTAGTTGTCAAGCTTGAAATTAAGCTCGCTCAAGGCTCAATGCGTTTTAAATGGTAATAGACAAAAATGCCGGCGCCTAGCCAGCCTAGAAGTGCGCCAAGGAATAATAGATCTAAGCCGCGGGAAGCGCCTAAACCTAGGACTTGGAAATGACTTTGATAGGTGCTTGCGAGCAAGCGGATGGAATCATTGAGTGCAATGAGTGCGCTGTGCACGATGAGTATGGCTAATGCCGCACCAAATAAACCATACCAGATGCCGGTGTATAAAAAGGGACGGCGAATAAAAGCATTGGTGCCACCAACGAGTTTAATTACGGCAATTTCATCTTGACGATTAAAAATCGCTAAGCGGATGGTATTGCCGATAATTAATACGACGGCCACGCTTAGAAATAACATTAATATCCAGACAATATTTTCACCTAATTGTAACAGCGCTGATAAACGTTGCACCCAGGCTAAATCTAATTGTACTAAAGCAATTTCAGGGACTTTTTGTAATTCTTGTTGTAATTTTTCGAGCACAACCGGGTCCGTAAAACTTGGATGGACAATAATGACCGGTGGCAGAGGATTTTCCGGCAAAGTATCTAGCATTTGAGAAAAACCCGATAACGCTTTAAATTCAGCAAATGCAGCGTCGCGACTTAAAAATTCTATATTTTTAATGCCGGGATAGGTTTTAATTTCTTGGCTTAATTTTTCAGCACGTGCATCACTCACGCTGTCTTTTACAAATAAAGACAATTGTGCGCCACTTTCCCATTCGTGAGTCAATGATTGAATATTATTTACAAAAACATATAAGCCTGCCGGCAGGGCAAGTGAAATGGCTATTACCATCAGCGTCATGATGCTGGCAAAAGGCGTGCGCCAAAGCGCGCCGAGGCTACTCACCATGGCTTGTAAATGTTGTAATAGATAAGTGGTTAATTGTCCTTGCATAAACGACCATCTTCTAATTTTAATACCGGACGTGACATCCGCCCTATTAAGGCTAAATCATGACTGGCTATAAGCACCGTCACCCCCACTTGATTAAACTCTGCAAATAAATTCATAATATCTGCAGAAATCATTGCATCTAAATTACCTGTGGGCTCATCGGCGAGCAATACGGCTGGTTTATTGACCACCGCTCGTGCAATGCCCACTCTTTGTTGTTCCCCGCCAGACAAAGCCACGGGAAAACACATGACCTTTTTCAATAAGCCTACTTTATCTAAAGCCGCAGAAACCCGTTTTTTTATTTCATGATGAGAATATCCAGCAATAATAAGCGGCAAGGCCACATTATCAAATACAGTTCTATCCATCAGTAAACGGTGATCTTGAAAAATCACGCCGATGCTGCGACGAAAATACGGCAATTGATGACCGGAAATCTTGCTCAAATCAAAACCATTTACAAAGACTTTGCCGCGCGTTGCACGCTCAATTAAAGCAATTAATCGTAATAAAGTACTTTTGCCGGCACCACTGCGACCGGTTAAAAATGCCATTTTTCCTTGCCCCAATTCAAAATCAATATCATTAAGGGCGGTAAAACCCCCTTCGTATGATTTAGTCAGATGCTGACAACTGATCATGAATTCCTATCCTTTATTAGGTAAAGTTAATAAGGCTGCCACAAAATCTTCTGCATCAAAGGAACGCAAATCATCAATGGCTTCGCCAACACCTAAAAATCGTATCGGCAATTGCAACTCTTCCGCCATCGCAAATACGATGCCGCCTTTGGCTGTACCATCTAGTTTAGTCAAGGTAATGCCGCTTACCTCTACCACAGCTTGAAATTGTTTCGCTTGCTGCAAGGCATTTTGGCCAATACCAGCATCCAGCACTAACATCACTTCATGTGGCGCCTTGGCATCAAATTTACGGATCACGCGTTTAATTTTTGCTAATTCATCCATTAAATGTTGCTGGGTGTGTAAACGTCCAGCCGTATCGGCAATCACCACATCAATATTGCGCGCTTTTGCGGCGATCAAGGCATCAAAAATAATCGCTGCACTATCTCCACCCGGCGGGCCTGCTATGACGGGAATGTTGTTACGCTCTCCCCAAACTTGTAATTGTTCAATGGCTGCAGCGCGAAAGGTATCGCCTGCGGCAAGTAATACGCTTTTACCTTCACCTGTTAAACGTTTACTTAATTTACCTATGGTTGTGGTTTTGCCTGCACCATTAATGCCGACCATTAAAATGATAAAGGGGAGCTGGGTCGATAGGGTCAAGGGTTGTGCACAGGGTTTTAAAATGTCCACTAGGGCTTTATTTAACATCTCAAATAATTGCGGCGCATCATGTAAATCATGACGGGCCTTTTCCTGTATCAAACGATCAATGATTTTCTCAGTGGCTTTAGCGCCCACATCGGCCATCAATAATTGGGTTTCTATTTCTTCTAAGATTTGCGCATCGGTAAATTTTTCACCGAGCAAGCTATTGGCTATGGCTTGGGTCAATTGCTGACGTGTTTTACTCAGACCCTGCTTTAGGCGCGTGAATAAACTCGCTGGCTTTTCGCCTTCAGTTTTTTTAAAACCAAACATGTTTCTACTCCAAATCTTGCATTTTAGCAGGTCTAAAGCTAATATAGCATCCATGTTTACACGCTTATTGACGATTTTACTCGCTATTTCATCGCTTCATGGCCTGTGTTTGCAAAGTCCGCCCCTATTAATACGGATAAGTATCAACTCGACAACGGTTTAACCCTGATTGTACGCCCTGATCACCGGGCACCCATAGCCACCATTCAACTCTGGTATAAAGTGGGCTCAACTTACGAAACCAATGGCCGTACCGGATTATCCCATTTTCTTGAACATATGATGTTTAAGGGGACGACCCGTCATCCCGGCACCAGTTATGCGGATACTATTTATACCCTGGGTGGCGAGTTAAATGCCTTTGCTTATTTTGATTATACAGGTTACTGGCAAACATTGCCTGCACAATACGTGGAAACCATTTTTGATTTAGAAGCCGATCGCATGCAACATTTGATAGTCGATGATGAAACTATTTTTGAAAAAGAAAAGCAAGTAATCCTTGAAGAGCGCCGCATGCGTGTCGACGATCAACCTATAGTACTTACTTATGAGCGCTTTTTAGCCACCGCCTTTAATTCCAGTCCTTATCGGGTCATGCCCATAGGCTGGCAGGATGATATCGCCGCAACAACACTGACCGATGTTAAAAATTGGTACGATGCCTGGTATGCACCCAATAATGCCATCGTTGTTGTGATAGGCGATGTTAATCCAGAGGCAGTGTATCAATTAGCTCAACAATATTTTGGCGATATACCCGAGAAAACTTTGCCGGTATTAAAGCCCCAACATGAAGTAAAACCTTTAGGCCAAAAACGCATTACCGTAAAAGCTCCCGCCTCCCTGCCTTTTTTATTAATGGGTTTTCATGTGCCGGTGCTTAATAATGCCGATGTATTATGGGAGCCTGCTGCGCTGACTTTATTGGGAAGTATTTTAGATGGCGGAGAAAGTGCACGTTTTTCTAAAAATTTAATTCGCAATTCAAGAATAGCGACCGTTGCCAGCACAGATTATGATCCCTTTTTTCGTGATGCCAATTTGTTTACGTTCAGCGCAGTGCCAGCCCAAGGCATCACCCCTGCTCAATTAGAAACAGCCGTGCTTGAACAAATAACCCTACTCAAACAAGAATTAGTTACACCGGAAGAACTCGAACGGGCGCGCAAGCAATTAATGGCCAATGAGATTTACAAACTGGATTCTATCGATGCCCAAGCTTATGAGATTGGCAGTCTAGAAAGCATTGGTTTGCCTTGGGATATGGGCAATGAGTTTTTACAAAAATTGCTGATTATTACGCCCGAACAAATCCAACAAGTCGCCCAAAAATATTTTGATCCACAATACATGACTGTTGCTATTTTAGAGCCACAACCCTTACATGATAATGGAGTCACTCCATGATGCACCGCCGTCGTCGTAATCCTGTTTTCACCAATATCTGGTGGATTTTAGCGATAGTCCTTGCCTTAGGCGTTGGCGCAAATTATTTTTTTATCAATAAAAATCCCAAGCAACTGCTATTACCCGATCAAAGTGCACCGGCGTCCCCCAACCATATGCTGAATATTCAATCCTGGCAAACTTCGCTAGGTTTGAATACTTTTTTTCTACCGATAGATAATTTACCAATCGTTGATATCCAATTACTCTTTGCTGCAGGCAGTGCTTATGACGGGGAAACACCCGGCATAGCCCAGCTCACCAATCAAATGATAGGAAAAAATACGCAACATTTATCTACCGATGCAATCGTTGAACAATTTGAATCTCAGGGCGCATTATTTAGCACCGGGATTACGCGTGATGCTGCTATGGTGACCTTACGTACCCTGAGCTTTGATGAAGAACGCACCCAAGCGCTCAATTTGTTTACCCATATTTTTTCCGATGCTTATATCACTCCAAATACTTTATCTTTAGAAAAAGAACAATTATTAACCGCCATCAAAGCGCAAGAACAATCACCGCAAGCACAAGCCAGCAATGTGTTTTACCAAGCCGTTTATGGCGCTCATCCTTATGCCTCACCCACTTTGGGTGAAGCGCAAAGTGTAGAAGGCTTAACCTTAGATAATCTTGTTGCCTTTTATCAACGTTATTATAATCGCCATAATGCGGTATTGATTATTACCGGTGATGTAACCCGTGAAGAAGCAGAAACACTCTCTGAAAATTTAAGCGCAGCGCTTCGTCCTGGACAAGCCGCCGAAGAAATTCCAACAGTTACACTGCCGGCAGCTACTTTAATTGAACATGTGGATTTTCCATCCACACAAAAACATATTTTATTGGGCCTGCCCAGTTTAGAAAAAGGTCATGAAGATTTCTTTGCTTTTTATGTCGGCAATGAAATTTTAGGCGGCTCAGGATTATCTTCACAATTATTCGAAGTGGTCCGTGAACAAGAAGGTCTGGCTTATTCTGTACGCAGTCAAATTTCACCCTTAAAACAAAAAGGGCCCTTTACCATTTCCCTACAAACCCGTAATGATGCCAGCGATATTGCTTTGGCTTTGGTCCAAGATCATTTAAAAGGATTTATTGAAAACGGCCCCAACCAACAAGAATTAAAAAAAGCCAAACAAAATATTTCGGGTAAGTTTTTAATGGCCTTTAATTCCAATGCTGCACTCGCACAACATGTCGCCATGCTGGCTTTTTATAAATTACCGCTTAATTATTACGATGATTATTTAACCAAAATAAATGCGGTGACCGTTGATAATATTAAACAAGTATTTAATACCCATGTCGGTTCACAACATCTAGTCACCGTCACCCTGGGCGTAGATGAATAAAATTCGCATCATAGCCGGCACCTTGAGATCCCGCCAAATCAATGTACTTGATGAAACCAATATCCGTCCAACCCCCAATCGCATCCGAGAAACTTTATTTAATTGGCTACGTGATGATATTCCAAAAGCAAATTGCCTAGACCTATTCGCCGGCAGCGGCGCCTTAGGCTTTGAAGCTTTATCCAGAGGCGCAAAAAAAGTAATATTTATAGAAAAAGATAATCGAACTTTAAAAAACATAAAACAAAATAGTGAGGCGCTAAATATTACTGCAGCAGAATTTATTCAAAGCGATGCCTTAAGCTGGCCTAAATTTCCCAAAATCCTTTTGATATTATTTTCCTATATTCACCCTACGCAGAAAACCTACTCGGCCCGTGTTTAGAATTATTAGTTTCACAGCAGTTATTAGCGGGTAGTGCGAAAATTTATATTGAACATAATGAACGACTGGATAAAATTATATTTCCAGAAAGCTTGCGGCTTTTAAAAAATCAAAAAGCCGGGAAGGTTTATTATGGATTACTTGGATTTTTTTAAATCTAGCCAGGCATAAAGCTGTTCTTTAGTAATACCAAGACCAGCAGTTCTACTTACATCCAAGCCATTAATACGGCCATTTTTGTTTATACGGACAAATGTTAGCCTGAATACGGCCAAAAGTTAACTTTGGGGCTAAATTCTGAAAACATCCTATTATGCACATAATATCGAAATCTTGATTATGTGCATAAGATATATAATACGAGTTATCGACATATACCGATCGTACTTCAAAATGCGAACTTAGATTTTACCTCGTCATTGCGAGCATAGCGAAGCAACCCAGGTTCTGCGCATGATCTTGCATCGAACCTGGGTTGCTTCGCTATGCTCGCGATGACGGAGTTCGCATGTTCAAGTGTAATGGGTATATATGTCGATAACCTGCATTATATTTATTACTTTAAAAGCAGTTCTCCAAAATCGATAATTTTATAAAAATAATCACTATCGATGACAGATTCACTTACCCCATTGACATGAATAAGAACGGGGAAACATGAAAATCCTTTTGGCAAAACGAGGTTTGCTAGCTTCTGCCGCATTTCTTCAATGATATTTGTTTTTATTTCATTTTTTGAAAATTTAACTTCACAGGCAAATAAAGTATTAAATCGAGTTTGAATTAAATAATCAATTTGACATCCTGGCTGGGTCGATGATTTTCTTTGGAAAAATGGATTGTCCGTTACAATGTCTTGTGGCGATAGATTTAGCAGATGTTTTATTGTTTTTCTATTTTTTAAAACAAGATTCTCAAATTGAAATCCCATGGCAGAATCACGGCCTGGCAAATGCAAAAAAGAATCCTCAGAAAAGTTTTCTGCTAAAACTTTTGCACTATTGGGAAGAATATATTTTAAATAAAATCTCAAATAATTATCGCTCAAGCGAAAATGACTTAATCTGGAATTTTTTCCTGAATGAATTAACCAAGTATAATCTCTGGAAACAAAACCAGACTTCACTAAATTATCTAAGTATTCGCTGATGATCCCGCTTTTTTTGTAATTTAATTTTTCGCATATGGTATTAAAATCACAAACCCCTTCAGATAATATCTCTACAATTCTTTTATAAAGTTCGCCTTTTTTTTGAAATAAATCATGAAAAATACGATAAAACTCATGAAATAATAAACCTTCTTTGGTAAAACATAATCGCTTGATGTTATCATCTGCATTACGATTTTGTTGGACGTTTTCTAGATACCAGGGGATGCCGCCCATCACAGATAGTAATTTAAACTTTTCATAAACAGATCCTCTAAAGCCTTGTTCTGATAATAAGGCATTACAATCAGCTAAGGGCAATTCATCCAGTGTTAAATACAAAGAAATTCTTCCAAAAAAAGCGGTACTGCTGACAATATTTTTTTCTATCCATGTTGATACTGAACCACATAAAATTAAAATTAATTCCGGATTTTTTTTAAACTCCAGATCCCAAGCATTTTTTAATTTTCCTAGAAAAGTAGGATCCTTTCCACCCATCCAGGAAATTTCATCAAATAAAATAACCATACGGCCATGAAGGGTCTGCCGCGCAAGTAACGAAAATAATTCTGACCAATCCGTGGCTTGCATTTGAGGCAAAGCCAATTGCCGGGACAATTGTTGTGCAAATACATCACGCTGTGTTTGTTTAGATGTACCTTTTACCGGTGAAATCCCAGAAAAGTGAAAAAACGTTTGCCCCGAAGCAAATTCCTCTACCAAACGACTTTTACCAATACGCCGCCTGCCACGCACCACCACTAAGCTCGCACTGCGTTTGTTACGCAAGTCTTGAAGTCTAGCCAGTTCTGCTTGCCTACCTACAAAAGCAATTGTTTTCATCTAATCATCCTATTATGCACATAATCCATAATTCTATATTATGTGCATAAGATTGTCCATAAAAATCTTATGCACATAATATAGAATTATGGATTATGTGCATAAGATTAAATCGCTTTAAAATCAAGAAGATACTCCTAAGCCGGCAAAAAACCGCCGGCTTGCATGTGCCAGAGTTTGGCGAAATGGCCGGATTTTGCTAGTAGTTCGGTTTGGGTGCCGGATTCGATGATTTCGCCATTTTCAAAGACTAGGATTCTGTCCATATGGGATAGCGTTGATAATCGATGGGCGATGACTATTGTGGTTTTATTTTCCATCAGTTTTTCTAGACTGTCTTGTATGAGTTCTTCAGTGACAGAATCTAGGCTTGCCGTGGCTTCATCCAAAATTAATATGGGGGCATTTTTTAATATGGCGCGGGCTATGGCTATACGTTGCCGTTGACCGGTTGATAATTTTACGCCGCGCTCGCCGACTAAGGCTGCATAGTTTTCTGGTAATTTTGTGATAAATTCATGACAGTGTGCTAATTTTGCAGCATGGATGACTTCTTCATCCGTGGCATTAATGCGACCGTAGCGAATATTTTCCATTAAGCTTCTGTGAAATAAACTCGTGTCTTGCGGAATCATGGCAATATTTTCATACAGTGAATCTAGGGTTACTTTTTTAATGTCTTGACCATCAATTAATATCTCACCGCTGTAAACATCATAAAAGCGTAAAATTAAATTCACAAACGTTGATTTGCCTGCGCCAGAAAACCCGACCAAGCCTACCTTCTCACCGGCATCAATAGTGATAGATTTATTTTCAAATAAAGAATGTGTTTGATGATAATAAAAACCAACCTTATTAAATTTAATTTCACCGCGTGTAACTACTAAAGGTTTTGCATGCACATCATCTACGATCTCTAAAGGTTTAACCACTAAAGATAATGCCGCTTCTAAAGTACCCACTTCTTTAAATACTTGCATGATCTGAAAACTCAGCCACCAAATCATACCCAACATATTAAATGAAAGAATACCAATTAAACTAAAATCGCCCAGGGTTACCCAGCCTTGTTGCCAGCCTTTGATTAACGTGATTAACATCACAAAAATTAAAAACAAGCCGGAGGCGCCTTGAATCACGCGCATGAGTTCTAAATTCCATAAAGCCTTGCGCGCCTTTGTTATTTCTTCTTGCTGAAAGGTAGCAAAATATTCTTTTTCAAATTTTATGCGAGAAAACAAACGCACATTCATGATATTGCTCAAACAATCCACGACCTTGCCATTTAAAGTACTCACTGCATCCGCATGCTCACCAAATAAACGATTACAACTGGGCGCAAATGCAAATAAAGCGCCCATGTGTAAGCAAAACCAAATCATCATGATCACTGCAAACTTAGGGTTGGCATTCCACAATAAAATTAAAGCCAAGCCCAGGGTAAATATAATCGGAATAAAATTAACACAAATAATTTCAACAATGCGCTCGCTGCTATTGGGTAGGTCTGATAATTTATTAGCAATTTTGCCGGCAAAACGTTCACTAAAATAACGATGTGAATGTTGCTGTACGTAAGAAAACACGCTCTCGCGTATATGCGCACGAAACCGCGGCATAATAGCCCGCATCATAAAACCCTGCACCCGCATGGCAATATCCATCAAGGTCCACAGAATAAATATTAAAACCAAAGGCTTAATGGCTAATAAAGACACCGTCTCTTTGGCTGCATCCATCATGGTTAAATCATTCACCAGCCATTTGATAAAATAAGCAAAGAAAGCTTCATTGACCGCCCAAATCAGTGACAAACCAATAATAGCCAAAAACCAATATTTATAAGGCTTAACAAAATACCAAATAAATGAGGACACCGTAGATGGCAACATCATAACACCATTAATTTTTTAAAAGGGAAGTGATTTTATCATAATACGACTAGTAAATGCAAAATATTTTGCACAATTGAGCATTGCCAACACAGCAGGTTTTGACACATGCCAGAAGTCAGCTTTACTTAATCCATTAAGTCACCAAAGGATTGCCAAAAATGAAAGGATATTATCAATCACTTAGCGCAGTCGCCCTACTGGCAGGAAGCACCCACAGCGCTTTAGCTAACGATGACTTTAACCCATTTTTTGAAATCCTAGTCATGGGCGGGACTGTATCGCTAGATGCAGAAGATACGAGTTTGCAAATTACCGAATGGGAAACTGATAAACTTACGCAAGCCAATGAAGGCGATTGGAAATCTTGGACGGGGCAAATCGGTGTGGGTTATGTGTATCCCTTAGCCGAAGATTTAGAAACAGGTGATGTGCAATGGTTTCCACTCATTAATCCACAACTCAACGTTTATTATCTAGATGGCGATGGCATTCACGGTGATGTCCATCAATTCGAAAGCGCAGAATTTGATACGCTAGATTATAAAATGGATTATCGCAGCACACGTTTAATGTATGACGTAGGCATCACCGTTGCTGCTATCGATAAATTTTCTATTTATGCTATTGGCGGCGCAGGGATAGCTTGGAATCAAGTAGAATTTAAAGCAAAACCCAATGCTTTTGGTCTAGAATGCGGCACAGAAGGATTTGAATTAGACACAGAAAACTCTACCAGCTTTGCCTATGAATTTGGCGGAGGAATGACTTATGCCATTTTGGATGATGTCGCGATTTCTGTTGAATATTTATATACAGGCTTTAAAGACGTTAAAATCGGCGATGATACCGATTCAGATTTTGATATCGAAAGTGATGATTTAGACGTAAACAGTCAATCCATATTACTTGGCTTACGTTTTGCAATATAGTACAAGGAAGAAATAAATCATGTTGAAACAATTAGTTGCATTTACAGGATTATTACTCATCAGCGCTAGCACCGTATCCAATGATACTATGCTTTGTGGCAAAGACAGTGCAGCCTGTGCAATAACGCTAGAAGGTCCGGGCGCTGTCAATATGGATTGTGGGGCACTCGCACAAGATCTGACATTTATCATCACCAATAATACGTCTAGTAATATACCGATCACTAACGGTATTGCTAGATTTGATAGTAACACCAGCACAACGGTAGCTGTTCTTCCCACTTCTTGTACGATCGTTCCTGCTCATGGAATGTGTAATGTTTATGTTGAAATTACCGCAGCAAGTTGCGACGCAGATGGATTTCCTCAGTCCATCAATGCAAATTTAGTCGTTGATCCTGCAATTAATCAAGGTGATTTAACAGCGCCGATTAGCCTTCTGGTGACAGAATCGATTCCTGTTGTTGCGGCAGGAGCAGCAGCTAGCACTTTAAACGCAACAACTTCGCCGCTTTTGATAGCGCATGATGCCAACGGCATATGGAAAACTGTAACTTCAGGTTTCCCTACCACAGGTATGTTCAATTCAGCAAGTTGTGGTGGCGTAGGTTTACATGCAACTTGTTTAGTGGGTGGTGAAGATTTGACGGGTACTGGAGCGCCCACATTGTTTAAGAGTAATAATGGCGGGGTTGATTGGGATTCTATGGTTACTTTTGATCCGGTTTTATCAAATACTGCCACAAATATTAATACCATGTCTTGTACGGATGATGCGAGTCTTTGCTCTCTGGCTGTTGTGGATGTCGAACAGTCATACATCTATTACAGTCAAGATCAAGGCGCTAATTGGACACTAACAACTTCTAAAGATATTAATAATGGGGGGGCGCAGCTATATTCTGAAGATGCCATGGATTGTAATGGTCCTGCTTGTGCTGCAGGTGGAACTGAAACAGCTAACATTTATGCTTTAAATTTAGTAGATTCCTTAGGTTTTGCATGGACTTTTGATTCGTGGTCTACCTATGCTTTCTATGGCGCTGCGAGTGGTATAATTAAGACAACGGCCTGCGCTTCTGTGGATCTAAACACTAATCCGCCCACACAAATTTGTGTGTTTGCAGGTAATCAAGATGAAAGTGTTGAAACAGGCACGTTTCCTACAATGTATTATGTCCAAGCTCCAAATATAGATACACTTCCCTTACAAATAACACTACCTTCTACAACTGCAACCTCCATCGATACGATGGATTGTACGATTTTAAATCAAAAAGTGATTTGCCAGGCGGGTGGAGGGGCTGTGTTATATACCAATAATGATACTTATAATTTTCCAAATTCTAATCCTACGCATTGGACTTCGCGAACGTTGTCAGGCTTTACAACGATTAATAGTATTTCTTGCACAACTACAACAGGCGTCTCACCTCAATATCTTTGTGCCATTGCCGGGGAAAATACATCTGGTTATCCTATAGTGACTACGAATTATGGCACTGCTGTGAATACCAACATGGGTAGGTATAATAGTGTTTCTTGTAAGCCTTCTGTTAATAACGATGTAGTTTGTATTGTTGCAGGCACTTCTACCGGTGATGCGCCTTTGTTGCAGGTAAATGAGAGTGCGATTGCAACACCGAATAATTGGGTTAATATTCCTGCTGGTGTATTACCCGCAAGTGGGTCGCTCAATAGTACAGGTTCAGCCAGTGGTTCTTAATTTATGTTTTTACAGAAATCTATATCCTATTGATTTCAAAAATTACTGTTTAATAAAAACACATCCAGCCTTATCAATTTACTTTTAATACTCATATCCGGTTTTAACCCGCCTAAATGAGGGGCGTTAATTGATCGCTTTATGACTACTCTTTTACGGGCACGCGTCAGGGCTAGGTTTAGTAATTCATCGGCATCTGAATCATCGCTTAGATTTTGTAAAAATTGCATATTTTTATTAGGTAAAGCGGATTTTTTACGGTGAACGAACATGGGGTCTAGATAGATGACATCGGGATAATCGTTTTCGTTTAGATTTAATAAATAATCTTTGGCATCTATTATAACTAAGCTCATGCGTTGCGCAGCTTCTGTTAATTCACCTTCAGTTTGTGCTTGTTTTAAACCTGCTTGTAATAAGTCAGCCATTTGTGGCTCGCGCTCTAGCATAATAACTTGTGCGCCAAAATAGGCGAATAAACACGCATCCTGACCAAAACCTGCCGTGGCATCTAGGATTTTTAAGGCCTTATTGGCTTTTAAGCCAGCTGCCCGTAATAAGGGGTCGCGGATGCTCGAGGTGTGCAAGCGGTGTAAGGACTTTGAGGAAAGGAAATCAACTACAACTGGTTTAATTTTGACCATGTATAAACCCTAAGGATTGTGGATAACTGTGTGTATATCTTATGAGAAAATGAGGAATATTACTAGCCTATCAGACGTGCTGGGCTAGTAATTGGGGATTAAAAAATATAAAATCCACACAAATCAATGTGTTACAAAATATAAAGCACGCTATTTTATTATTTATAAAATAGTTTAGCTAACATTTTTTATGGGATACGCTGTGGACAACTTACGGTGTGAACCTGACATTACCATCCTTGAATCACGCACTTCTCCCTGAAAATTAATTGTAGCAGGAATTTTAAAAATGCAAAGAAGAATTTCAAGTAAAAAACTAGGTTTTTAGCTCAAATTAGTTTACAATGCTGACTTACAGTAAGCTAATCAGGAATTTCTTAAAATGAGCTTCAAGTTACTTGCAAAAATCATCAGGGAAGTAACCGATAGGGAAGAATTGACGCAACAGATAAACCAGTACTTCAAACCTTATCTAGTTAATGAAAATACAGGCGATACCTTCCTTATGGTGGCCATCTTAGCAGAGAATACCGTTGCTATAGAGCTACTGTTACAACAATACAAAATCCTGGGTGGTGATATTAATGTACCCAATTACTTTGGCGAAACTGCACTGATAATCGCCATAAGTAAAAACCAAATTGAAACCGTTAGACAAATAATAGCTTTCCCCTGCAAATTTGAAGTAGAAGCCTTACAGAGGCACCAAACATTATTTTGTGCAGGACACCGAAAACGATTTTATATACAATCCGAAGAATTTATAGATAACATGCAAACTGATTTTAGCGGCATTAGCGATCTATCCGCACTTTTTCGTGCGCTTATCGAGGGCAATGCCGCCATTATAAAATTATTAATTGACGGTGGTGCTAATATAAAAGTTTCTAGGGCTGGTGGTTTAATAACTGCATTTACCATCGCGGCAGGAAAAGATGACAAAGCAAGTCTTATAATGCTGATTAACGCTTGGCCAGGACCCGAAGCTATCCAACCTTATCTTGAGGCTGCGCTCAGAGTGGCCGCAAAAAAAGGTTGGGTTGAACTGGTAAAATTTTTATGTACACAATCTATTGATGTGCATGCAGCAAGTCATGACGGATACAGTGCGCTGATGTTGGCGGCGCTCCATGGTCATCAAACCATCGTCAACCTATTATTGCCCACCGCCCCATCGGAACATAAAAAAAACGCTTATGTTCACGCCACTAAATATGCAATTGCAAATAAATCATATGTTATCTTAACCCCCTTTACCGAGCAAGGTGTTATTGATATTAATAGTATTGATCAACTTGGCAATAGCATTTTAATGATTGCAATCAATGATGCAGACACCTTGAGAAAAATACTCAATAAGCATCAGAAAAACATCCAGATTAATTATCAAAATAAACAAAAAAAAGGCATAACTGCTTTAATGTTGGCGGTAAAAAAAATCCAACCGCAATCTGCGGCAATATTGTTACAAGCAGGTGCAGATCCAAAGCTTGCTGATGAGGAGGGCATAGATGCCTGGACCATGGCAAAATATCGTTCCTTAGAACTGTACACCGTATTCGTTAAACACGTTGCGGGTATTGATGCCATTGATCGCAATGGTAATACGTCATTGATCATGGCTGTTAATAAGGGTGTATTAGGAGAGGTTAAAGCAATAACACAGAATGAAGGTATTAATATTTATTACAAAAATGTTGACGGAGAGTCTGCATTTTTATTAAGCGCACGCGCTGTGCAATTGGATATCCTCCAATTTTTTATTGAAAAATTCCCTGTCAATTCTGCTCGTGATTGTTACGATGCTTTTTTTGAGTTATTTTATAATCAAACAACCTACCCTAAAGAAACCCTAGCGATTCAATTATTAAAGCAATATGTTAATCATCCTGATTTTAATAAAGCGCATGTTGTTCAAATAAAACAAGCATTTATTGAGCAAGCCCTCATCAATAAACAGTTTTTTCTGCTCAAAGAGCTTCTCAATTTAAAAGAAAGTGATGAAAATTTTGACCTTCTGCCTGTTGTCGCGATAGCCATCACAGAAAATTCTACGCAGGGCTTAAATTTACTACTTGATGCTCTTATAAAACAAGATAAGCCCACCAAAATATATTTAGACGCATGGCGGGATCAAGCTGAAAATGCAAAAGCATCGAATGGTCTGCTGACATTATTAACCTGCGAGGACATGGCAGGGCGTTATTTGACATATCTGAACTTGCTATCGGCAGAAAATACCTCACCTGAATTAATTGAGGCAGCCAATCCATACAAGCAATTAATCGTAAACCAAATCAAAGCAAAAACTCACATTACAGAATTAGAAAACGCTATTGAAAAAAGAGGGATGTTTTATGTTCATGGGCTATCTAAGTTTTTACACACAAAAAAAATAGTTTCTTGGCTGGTTGATCCTATATTTATTGATAAAGATGTGTTTGAAGATAACAGTATTGCGGAAATTAAAGCAGTTATTGGTAACAAACAAGCGCAAAAAAATACTTATAAAACAATTAGCGATTTATAATATATTTAATTCTATTACACCAGCAAGTAACCCAATCAAACCACCAAACACGGCGCCCCAGATTACTAGCCAGCCTAAATGCACACGTATCATGTCTTCGACCATTTGTTTCACTAATTGTGGGGTCAGCTCGTCCAAACGGTGTTCAATAACTGCAGAAATTTTTTCATGCATTTTTTCTGTGGTTGCAGTTTGAGTCAGCTTATTTTGTACGGCTTTTTGAAAGTCATCGGTATTGGCGATATCTTGCATGACACCCTGTAATTTTTCAACAAACGGTGCGCGCAGGCTTTCTAAACGCGCGGGGCCGCCTAACATATTGAGCATGCTGCCAAAAGAAGATTCCATAATCACTTGAATAAAAGCATCAAAGGCTTGATCTAAATTAATCGTAGCTATCACATCATCAAAGGGAATATGTGGGGCTTGATCAGAACTACCCTTTAAAAAACGCTCGATGTTTTCTTTGGTAAAAAATTGCTGCATTAATAAATACTGTATACCGCGTTTAAATTCTTGAAAATGTGCAGGCACTACACCTGAACCATACAGGCCTGGCACTTTTTCAAATAACATATAAATCGCCAGCCAATTGGTGATTCCGCCGGAAAAAGCAAATAAGCCCACGGATAAAACCAGCGGCTGTTTGAAAATAAATCCAATGCCAATAAGTACTAAGGTGACTATTTGAGTGAGAATATTTTTATTCATCGCTATCCTAAATACGTATAGGCTGACAGGCCCTGCTCTAAACGTGCTAAATATTGTGATTTTTTATCGGCTGATAAATCAACTTGTGCCATTTTACGTCTAAATGCCGATAACAGTTGTTTACTGTCAAATCCCACATAACGTAATACGTCGCTAATCATATCGCCACATTTAGCATGGTGTAAACTGTAACTCCCGTCTTGCTCTAATTGCACATGCACAGAGTCTGCATCGCCAAATAAATTATGCATATCCCCTAAAATTTCTTGATAGGCACCTGCTAAGAAAAAACCTAATAAATAAGGTTTATCTTCATCATGTGTCGGCAAGGGCAAGCTGGTTTCTACGCCCATATTATCGACATATAAACCAATTTGGCCGTCAGAATCACAGGTTAAATCTTGAATAATGCCACGCTCTTGCAAGGTTTCATCTAAGCGTGAAAGCGGTAAAACAGGAAAAGGTTGATCCAGCGCCCAAGCATCAGGTAATGATTGAAACACAGAAAAATTTGCAAATATTTTTGTGGCTAATTTTTCATTGAGTTCATCCAATACTTTGGCATGCGCTCGCACTAAAGGATTGAGTCGCTCGTGTACTTTACGGCAAATCACATGATATAAATTCTCTGCCTTTGCGCGCTGCTTTAAATCCAATACGCCATAAACAAATAAATTTTGTGCTTCATGCATGCCATGTAAGGCATTGTGGTAAGCTTCTGTTGGAGACAAGGTAGGCAATGCCAATAAGGTATCAGCTAATTCTTTAAGCACTATAGGCTCATCTTCTGCGACCACATCTGTTTCATGGCCATTGACGGCTTCTCTATCAACTAGATTAGTAATAAGTACAGCATGATGCGCCATCATTGAGCGCCCCGCTTCAGTAATCAAATGTGGTTGTGGTAAATCATGCGCCTTGCAACTTTCTGAAAACGTGCGCACAAAATTATAGGCATATTCTTCTAAACTATAATTCATGGAAAAATCCGCGCGCGTTTGCGTGCCGGTATAATCCACCGCTAAACCGCCGCCAATATCGACAATTTGAATATTCACACCTAAATGATGCAGCTCAACATAAAAACGCGCGACTTCTAATAAACCATGTTGAATATCACGAATATTGGGCATTTGCGATCCCATATGCATATGTAAAACTTGCAAACAATGTAAAAGATCATAATACTTTTAAAGTTTGGATGCCCGATAAAACTTGTTCACTCGACAAACCAAATTTAGCTTTTTCACCCCCAGTGTTTTGCCACCGACCGGTGCCCATGGATGCTAAGCGTACGCGAAAGCCTAATTTAGGGGTAATGCCCATGCGTTTTGCTTCACTTAAGACCACTTCTAGTTCTGATAATTTTTCAATGATAATATAGACTTGGTGACCTAATTCATTACCAATTAAGGCCAGTTGAATGTATTCTTTATCTTTATAACCATTACAAATAATGACAGACTCATTCTGAGGACTGAGCGCTAGCACAGCCATTAATTCGGGTTTACTGCCAGCCTCTAATCCTACATGCGCATCGGGCGTGGCCAACACATGTTCGATCACTTGTCGTTGTTGATTTACTTTAATAGGATAAACGGCCGTATAATCCCCAGTGTAATTTAGCTTGGCTTTGGCATTGGCAAAAGCGCGCGTTAAAATTTGTGCACGGTGCTGCAGAATATCAGCAAAGCGTAACAGTATTGGCAAACTCAAACCTTGAGCGACGGCTTTTTGGGCTACATCCGTCAAGACCACCGATTGTTCGCTGTCTTGCGCGCGGGGTCTTGCACACAAATGACCGGCTTCATTGATAAAAAAATACCCAGCGCCCCAGCCTGGAATATTAAATAAACTATTGTTTTTTTCTATATTTTTCATGTGGTTATATTTGCCCGTTGAGTTGTGAAACAAAAAATGCGATTATAACACCTTATTCCAGATGAGGGGAAAATAATGAACTGCTCAGCACTTGAAAATGTGGCCGATAAAATCCTACAAGCCCTACCACCTGGCCTTGTTGCCCTATCAGAAGACATGCGTGATTTAATGCGCGATGGCCTCAAAGAACAATTATTAAAATTAGATTTGGTGCCTAAAGAAGAATTTGATATTCAATGTGAAGTACTCCATCGCACGACAGCAAAATTAGTCGAACTCGAGCGCGCATTAGAACAATTAGAAGAAAAAATTCGTTTGTCTTAAAAAAATAAACCCGGTATGATTTGCAAATAATAATTATTCTTTGCAGGAGAAAACAAGGATGTCACTCGCCGTTATTTATTCGCGCGCGCGTTTAGGTTTACACGCGCCTTTAGTTACCATTGAAGTTCATATTTCTGCAGGACTGCCGCAATTTGCAATAGCAGGTTTGCCAGAAACCGCAGTAGAAAGAAAGTAAACACCGCGTACGCAGTGCCTTATTACAAAGTGGATTTGAATTTCCCGCAGGGCGCATTACCGTTAATCTTGCACCCGCTGATTTGCCTAAAGAAGGTGGGCGTTTTGATTTGCCCATAGCTTTAGGCATATTAGCCGCAACCCATCAAATTGCTAAACAAGATTTAGATCACTATGAAATTGCCGGGGAACTGGCCTTATCTGGTGAAATTCGTCGCATTCATGGTGCGCTGCCTTTTGCGCTGCAAACAAAACAAGCACAACGCATGCTAATTATTCCTGAATATAATGCGATGGAAGCCAGCTTAAGTCGCTGCGCTATTTATCCGACCAAACATTTATTAGACGTCAGTGCCCATTTTAATAAACGTAAAGCGCTAGAACCCTATCAAAATCTTATGCCTCATTTAGCACCCGAGCCTATGCCCGATTTTTCCGAAGTGATCGGTCAATATCAAGCCAAACGGGTTTTAGAAAAATTGCTGCCAGTGGCGGACATAATGTATTAATGATAGGCACGCCGGGCGCAGGTAAAACCATGTTAGCCGAACGTTTACCCAGTATTTTACCCAATATGTCTGAAGCAGAGGCGATGAAACCATAGCCATTTATTCAATCAGCGATCAACCTTTTAATTTAACACAATGGGGCAGACGTCCATTTCGCAATCCACATCATACTGCTTCGGGTATCGCTTTAGTCGGGGGCGGCACGCTACCTAAACCCGGAGAAATTTCACTTGCACATCATGGTGTTTTATTTTTAGATGAATTCCCAGAGTTTAATCGTAAAACGATAGAAACTTTACGCGAACCTTTGGAGTCAGGAAAAATTGTTATTGCCAGAGCTGCAAAAACCATACAATTTCCCGCACGATTTCAACTCATTTGTGCCATGAATCCCTGCCCCTGCGGTTATTTGGGCGCCAGTAATCAAGCCTGTACCTGCACGAGTAATCAAGTACAGCGCTATCAATCTCGCATTTCCGGCCCAATGTTAGATCGTATTGATTTGCAATTACGTGTTGCAAGCCTACCCACGCAAGCGTTTTTAAAACCAAATGCTGTGCCAAGCGAAACCAGCGCCACAATTAAATCGCGCGTAGTTGCTGCGCGCAACAAAGCATTGGCACGATCAAATATTCCTAATGCGCAATTAACCGGATCACAACTTCAAACATTTTGTAAATTGGATAGCCATACAGAACATTTAATAGAACAAGCGCTCACGCAATTTAATTTATCTACGCGGGCTTATCATAAGATATTAAAAATTGCACGCACCATTGCGGACTTGGCGCTAGAAGAATCATATTAAAATTGAACATGTGCAGGAAGCGCTAGGTTATAGGGAAGGATGGCGTAGCTCCCGTCTAAACGGGGCCTGACCCTACGAAACTTTCTTGTGCTCGCAAGCTGCGCGCAGAACCCTGCGGGCCACCCGTTTAGAGCCGAAATAGATAAAAGAAACTTTATTTAAACGCTTAGTTTCAATCTCTCCCCAAACGGGTGGCCGGAGGCTTTTTTTCGCGCGCAGCTTGCGAGCACGGAAAAGAAACGCAGGACAGGCCCCGTTTGGACGCGAGCCCTCAAAACGAGATCTTAGAAACCTTAACTCAAAGAACGAAGCAACACATAAACCGCCCCCGTCCCACCTTCACTTGCTATCGTTGAACAATAAGCCAAAACATCCGAGCTTTGCGGCAACCACTGATATACTTTATTACGTAAAATAGCCGCACCTTTACCGTGAATAATTTTAACCACACGCAAATGTTGAGTGAACGATCGCATTAAAAATTGACTTACTGCATTACGCGCTTCATCAACGGTTAGGCCATGTAAATCCAAGGTCGCTTCTGGTCTTATTTTCCCCGTGCGTAATTGATGTTGCACCCGGTATTGTAAACCTGCACGTGCAAAAAAAATATGCTCGGGCTGCTCGATATCATTATCATAAAATTGCAAATTAGCTTGTAATTCTGGCTCGGGAGTTTTAATTTTTTTAGGAATAATTTTCGCTGGTTTTGTTTTAATTTTATTATCGGCTTTTAACGGAACCACACCTTGCGTGGCCTCTAACCAAAATTTTTTATCATCCGACATAAAAATTCTTCTTAAGGATAAATCGTAATCGGCGTGCCCACATCGACTAGATGAAATAATTCATGCATTTCTTCATTTGTGAGCGCAATACAACCCTCGGTCCAATCCCGCGCATCTAGAAAATCTTCTCGCGAACCTTCGCCTCGCATGCCATGAAGGACGATATGATCACCAGGATCATGGCCCCGTCTTTTGGCATCAGCCACATCGTCTTCATCGGGATAACTAATATGCAGCGATAAATAAAACTCACTATTGGGATTATAGCCATCGATATAATACTCACCCTCTGGGGTTTTCATATCGCCGCGTTTTTGTTTGTGCCCTACAGGATTTTGCCCCAAGGCGATATTATAGGTTTTATAAACTTTATTATCGTGAAGCAAATACATTTGCCGCTGCGATTTAACCACCACAATTTCATCGGGCGATTCCGGCATAGGCTGTTGTGTCGCGCAACCGGCTAGCAGTAAGAACGCGAAAATAAAGTAAAGTAGTTTATTCATAATCTTAGTGTTATCATTATAGACATCATGTTAGCATTTGAAACCCTTAATCCTAAAACGCCCGCCCAATTTACCGTGATTTGGCTTCACGGACTTGGCGCTGATGGCTATGATTTTATACCGATGATCCCGGAATTGAAATTAGACGATCTGGCCATTCGTTTTATTTTCCCCCCATGCACCCACACGCCCAGTCACGCTTAATCGCGGCATGCCCATGCCCGCCTGGTTTGATATTCATGAAATTGCACCGGCCGCAAAACAAGATATTGAAGGCATTGAACGCGCCTATCAGCAAATTTGTGAATTAATAGAAGCCCAACAGCAACAAGGCATAGCCTATGAAAACATTGCCTTAGTTGGCTTTTCTCAGGGTGGGGCGCTGGCATTATACTCGGCTTTACGTTTTAATAGACCCCTGGCCGGCGTTATGGGCTTATCAACTTATTTACCCATGATCCCATCCCTAAGAGATGCAATCCAAGCGCCCACACAATTACCCATTTTCTTAGCCCATGGGACTAATGATCCCATCGTACCGATAGAGGCCGGACAAATGACTGAAGAGTTACTAACCTCTCAAGGTTATGTGGTCAATTGGCACACTTATCCGATGGCCCACCAAGTCTGCGCCAAGGAAATTAAGGATATCGGCGCATGGCTTAGCAAGATTTTCAAAAAATAAACCTTTAACTGCGCAAACCAACACCTTTGGCAAGCAAATACCAGCTGATAATGAAACATAAAACTAAAAACCCGAAGAGCATAAACAACGCGGGGGCAATGGCAATATCAGAGACGCCGAGCATGCTATAACGAAAGGCGTTGATCATATATAAAATTGGATTAAATAATGAAATTTTTTGCGCCAGTGGTGGCAATAAATGTATAGAATAAAAAACACCGCCCAGGTAGATCATGGGCGTCAAAACAAAAGTTGGAATTAAGCTGATATCATCGAATTTTTGCGCAAATATCGCATTGATAAAGCCAGCTAAAGAAAACAAAGTTGCAGATAAAAACGCAACTAACAACATCAGTCCAAAGGAATGTATGGTGACCGGTGCAAAAAAATAGGCGACTATGGCCACAATGAGGCCTACAAATAAACCTCGCACTATTCCACCAAACAAAAAACCTAATAAGATAACACCATTGGTTGCAGGGGACACTAATAATTCATCGATATGATGCTGGAATTTTGCACCAAAAAAAGAAGAGACTACATTCGAATAAGCATTATTGATAAGCGACATCATAATAAGCCCAGGTACAATATATTCCATATAGGACACACCGCCCATGTCCCCGACAAAACGACCGATGACATGGCCAAAAATAATAAAATATAATACCGTGGTAATAATGGGCGGTAAGAGGGTTTGGATCCAGATGCGACTAAAGCGAGCGATTTCTCGCCTGACTATCGTTGCTAATGCAATAAAGTTTTCATAATAACGCATGGGATTTCCTATTGAGTGACCAATTTTAAAAACAATTCTTCTAGGCGATTGCTTTTATTGCGCATGCTGCTTAAATAAATATTTTCTTTTGATAAATGGGTGAATAATTCGTTTAATGAAGTATCACGCGGAATTTCCACTTCTAAAGTTGTTGGATCGATTAATTTAATATTAAAACCTTGAATTTTTGGCGCAGGTGCAGGGGTGCTACCAAATCTAAAATAAAACTCTCGGTAGGCATGCGCGCGATTAAATTTTTAACCGTGGTGTTTTCAACAATTTCACCATGATTAATGATGGCCACATTGTGACACAAATATTCCACTTCTTCTAAATAATGTGTAGTGAGCACGATCGTAGTCCCTTGTTGGTTAAGCGTTTGCAAGAAAGCCCACATGCTGCGACGAATTTCGATATCAACACCGGCGGTGGGCTCATCCAAAATAAGTAATTTAGGTTTGTGCACAATCGCGCGCGCGATCATTAATCGCCTTTTCATGCCGCCAGATAGAGTGCGTGAAACTTGATTGCGCTTCTCCCATAAACCGACTTGTTTTAAACTTTGTTCCGCAGCCTGCTTAGCTGCTTTACGTGGCAGCCCATAAAAACCTGCTTGATACAAGATAATGTTTTCAACGGTTTCAAACATATTAAAATTAAATTCTTGTGGGACGATGCCAATATAAGATTTTGCAAGCGGCCAGTTTTTATCAATATCTACATCAAATACATTGATGGTACCGCTGGTTTTATTGACTAGCGAGCAAATAATGCCAATGGTTGTGGTTTTTCCCGCACCATTAGGACCTAAAAGTGCAAAAAAATCACCTTGTTCTATATCAAATGAAATACCTTTTAACGCTTGTGTACCATTTTTATAGGTTTTTTTTAATCGCTCAAGGTGCAGGGCTTTCATTGGGTGTCGCTTGTAATAATAACATTAATAATAAGAAGAGTTCACCTTGGGTCATCACTTGCCCATTTAAGTTTATTTGACCTTGTTGGTAATCAAATATCAAATAGTAATTATTATCGCGCGCTATCAAGACATTATTTTGTACCAAGCCCTGAATTTGATTATCCGTCATTTGTTTTATTTGCACAGCTTCACTTTCACCAGGCTTCTGCTCGCCCATTTGTTGCACGAGCGCAGACCAGGTCATATCATATAACAGCTCTTTTACCACCTCTTGTGGCGCCATAAATTCTAAGCGTGCATTTAAATCTTGTAATAATTGCTGCGCAATAATGACTTCATTTTCATCGACCTTATCGCTGACATTGGGGAAATTTAACATGCCGCGCAAAAACACCTGGTTTTGTTGCATATTGAGCATATAATCCATCTCAATATCTGCGCCTGGCAATAAGGTTTGCGTCGTGAGTTTAAAAATCTCTTTTCTATCTGCAGGTAACCAGGGCTGAGGTTTATGCATCAGTTGACCCAGCGCAAGCAGTGGTTTACTTGCGAAATCTGATAACTCTAAATCAAATCGCAATTGTTCGATGACTTGATTGTCAACCTCAATATTGTCGGCCTCTATATCTAGGGATGCCTGTAATAATTGATCAATGATGTTGCTGTTACTCATAATCCGCAAATGATCAAAGCGTAATACCGATCCGGACTCATCTTTCAAATAAAGAGTGGGGAGCTTAAATACTTGTGTGCCTACCCATAAGGCAGACCCTTCATCACGAGACAACTGCGCTAGAAACTGCCCTTGCGCAGCATCTAACATTGCACCATTTTTTGTGGCAAATAAAACAGGACTAATGATTAAATCCGTATGCAGTTTATCAAAGTCTTTATTGATTTGAATATGCGCATTAAAACCATTCCACTGGATATTATCGCCATCGGCTTTTGCGTGAATGGGGCTGGATTTTAAATCTATGCTCATACCTTTGGTAAAATGAAACACACTGCTGGCACGCAACAAATCATTGTCTTTAAAAAATAGCGCTAGTTCATTTTGAATAACTGGATGAAGTCCTTGAATGTCTTTTAAGCTGGCATGGGTATCTAAACGCGCAAGACCGATGCGCAATCCTTTATCGGTCATCACAAAAGGCCCATGTGCAATATGACCATGTACCGTAATATCGATGGCCTCATTTGCCCATTGCCGAGATCGCTGCGCATTTTTTGGCAAATGCACTTTAATCGCCACATAAGAGTTTAACCAACCAAACATATAATTTTGCACACTCAAGGTCACGCCTTCTGGCACAGGCAAATCGATAACCAATTGGTCCAACGATTTTTTCGCCAAAATACCAAAACCTGCCGGCAAAAAAGCCAAAACCAGCAGCACGGTTAAAACCAAGGTGCCCCATTTACGCATAGTGATGTTCCCTTTATATAATGCTAATACTACCCGATTGCGCATCGATTGCAACGGGTAAGCCAATGGGCAATGTAAACATTCGTTTTTCGTGGCTAATCATAGATCCATACCAGGCGGGGATATTAAGTGGCAGAATATGATCGCTTAATACTTGCATCAAATGAAACGAGCCATAGGTGCTACCGGGATGATTGGGGGCACGAATTAATACATTTACCTATAATAATTCCTGCCAATTTGATCTAAAACGCCGGCCAGTTTTAATTGGGTAAGCATGCGATCAATTCTGTAGGGTGCTTCAGCGACTTCTTCTAGGAATAAAATAGCGTTGGTGAAATCAGGAAGATAATTTGAGCCTATCAATGAAGTTAAAACCGTGAGATTGCCACCGATGAGCCGACCTTGTGCTTGACCGGGTTTTATGACTTGAATTCTATCTTCGGTGATAATTAAGTCATCGGTTTTATGTTCTGGGTTTTTAAAAGTTACAGCTTTATTTTCAAATAATACGGCTTTTACATACTGACAAGTGAATGCAGGCCATTCGCGGCCGGCATTGGGGCCATGAAACGTAACTAGACCCGTTTTATGATAAATGGCCAATAATAAAGCCGTGGTATCGCTCATGCCCATAAAAATTTTTGGATTTTTTGCAATCAGTTCATAATCAAGTAAATCTAATAACCGAGCAGAGCCAAAGCCACCGCGCAGTTGAACAATACCTTTAACGCTAGAATCAGCAAATAGCTGATTAATATCTGCTGCACGCTCTTCGTCCGTACCTGCAAAATACCCATGCTGCTTTAATAAGGCCTGCCCTGGCTTTACTTTTAAACCCAGCGCCGTTAATCGCTCAATGGCATATTGTAAATCACTGTCTTGTAATATCCGAAAGCCACTGGAAATAAGTCCAACGGTATCGCCCTCACGTAAGGTGGCAGGTTTTAGTAATGGGGCTAAGGTTTGCATGCGCTTAAGTGTAATATAAAAACCTGCAGGCTGCATGCTTAATAAAGATCTAATCATTTTATATGTCTTAGCACGTGATAAACTAAGCATTACTTAAAATAAGGTGATTTATGCTGCCTTCAACAACAAATACCCACGCGCCTGCGTTTTCAAATAATGTTGCTAAAAATGCTCATGCGCTGGGTGATGTATTAGTAAGCCCTTGTCATACAGGAATCGATCAATTAGCCCGATTTACCGATCCTATTAAACTAGATCGCTATGAAGCTATGGAACAATGGCACCCTTGCATCGAAGTCATTTCAAGACCGTTTAGACTGGTTGGTGGCTTAAGTCTTTTTGCTGTGGGTGTCCCTTTTGCACTGATCGGACAATTTATTAAAATACTGGCCGCATTAGATAAAAAAGATTTTGAATATTATCAAGCACAACCTTCCATCGATCTTAACATCTCCTTGTTATATGAAGATCCCGAAGAGCAAAATAATCCTATTAACATCACCAGTTGGAATCTTGCTGCCATGCACTCCTTGCTTCGTCGTTTTAATGGCACGCGGCCTGTGGCTGTACGAATGAAAGAAGCGGTTAAATATATTAATCAAACTAAAGATGATATCGTTTGTTTTCAAGAAGTTTTCACTCAAAACGCCACACAAATTCTAACCGAAGGGTTGCATACATTTTATCCTCACACTATTCACAATGTGGGTAAAAATATAATGGGCATTAATTCCGGTTTAATGATATTTAGTAAATACCCGTTTGAACATATAGAATTCGAGCCCTTTGAGGCGCGTTATGGAAAAAATAGTTTTTCACAAAAAGGAGTGCTGGGTGCAATTATCAATAAGAATGACAAAAGAATAGTCGTCATTAATATGCATTTGGAAGCGGGTGGTTTTCTTTCTTGTCAAGCAAACAGTCTTGCCACCAAAGAAAGACAGCTTGAACAAGCCATCAAACTTCGAGATAAACTTGTGACCAAAGCAAGCGAAGGGGGTGGTGAAGTCGTTATTATTTTTGCAGGTGATACCAATTTACCGCAAAATAAATTTGAACGATCTGAAAATTCAAGCTCGATCCGTACTGTTTTTTCACAATATAATTTAAATCCTCAGGGTAACAAAACCTGTTTGAAAAAAAGAATCCTCTCGCAAGAGGAAATAGAAAGCGCAACGTTTGATAACGCTAAACCCGGTGGCGATTATCTTGGTGTTGATAACACGTCAAACCATACGGGCACCTCGCGCGTTGATTATAAAACCCGCGATACCAGTGACCATTTCCCCATAAGAGCAAGCTTCTCACCTGTCTAGGCCTTGCAATTAACGTGTGATTTGCGGTAAAATACGTCTCCTTAGTCGTTCTACATATTATGAGAAATCACCATGAAAACAGACATTCATCCTAATTATAAAGACTTACATGTGACTTGTGCTTGTGGTAACAAGTTTGTTACGCGTTCCACTTTGAATAAGGACATATTCCTTGAAGTGTGTGACCAATGCCACCCCTTTTATACCGGTAAGCAAAAGATCGTCGATACTGCGGGTCGTGTGGATCGCTTTAAGCAAAAATACGGCAAAAAAGAATTGCCACAAGAAGCCGCTGCTGAAAAACAATAGGGAAATCAAATGGATAAGATCGCCATTATCGGCTCGGGACGGGTTGGAGAAGCTACGACTTTATTTTTAGCACAACAAAACTTGGCTAGAGAAGTCGTTTTATTAGACGTAAAGGGCGATTATGCCGCAGGTACGGCCTTAGATATAGCACAAACAGCACCCATATTTCGTTTTGATACCCGCATCATTGGCTCAGGCGATATGAGTTTAATGCATGATGCCGAGCTTATCGTAGTCACAGCAGGTTTTCCTCGTAAACCCGGCATGTCACGTTCCGATGTTTTGCAATCGAACATTCAAATCATTGATTCTGTTGTCGAAAATGTAGTCAAGTATGCGCCCAACAGCATGATACTGGTGGTGAGCAACCCTGTAGACGTAATAACTTACCGCGCTTTTAAGCAAGCACGCTTTCCTCGCAATCGTGTTTTTGGTCAAGCCGGTGTTTTGGACTCTGCACGTATGGCGACATTTATTGCCATGGAAACTGGTTTTTCTGCAAAAGATATAAATGCAATGGTTTTAGGCGGACATGGTGATTCCATGGTCCCCATGATGCGCTATACGACGATTAATGGTATTGCTGTTGAACAATTTTTAAGCCCTGAACAAACTGCAGCGATTATTCATCGTACCCGTCATGGCGGCGCAGAAGTATTAAAACTTAAAGAAATCAGTAGTGCTTATCAGGCCCCTGGTGCGGCAACCGTTGAAATGGTCGATGCTATCGTACATGATCGTAAACGGATATTACCCACCGTTTGTATGCTCGATGGCGAATATAACGAAAAAGATATCGCCATGGGTGTGCCCGCTGTATTAGGCAAACACGGCATGGAAAAAGTCATTGAATTAAGCCTCACCCCCGAAGAGCAACAAATGTTCACAGCTTCGGTTAACAGTGTGCGCCAAGATGTAAATTCGCTTTAAAAAAACAGCCATTTTTTACGCTTCGGTAGTGCCTGATTGGGCAATTCACTTGTCAAAATTGCGCCAAACAATACGGCTGACCAAGACAAGTATATCCACAATAAAAAAATTAATAATAAGGCCATGGTGCCATATACAATTTGGTAAGTAGGAAAAGCGCTGATATACCACTGAAATCCATATTTCATTAATTCAAATAAAAAAGCCACAATAAAACCCGCTAAAAACACATGTTTCAACATCACTTTCGGCTGGGGTAGCCAATAATACATCGTAGTCACGGACAACCACGTTAAGACAAAGGGCAACAACTTCACTAATTCACTAATTCCTGACAAGATCAAGGGATGTTGCAACCAGCTTAATGATAATAAAACCACGCTCAATCCCATGCTCAAACCTAGCAATAACGGCGATACGATTAACACCATGGCATAATGCATGGCGCGTTTAGTCAAACACCCCGTGCACAGCGGGGTGCGCCAAATCTGGTTAAAACAAGCTTCTACGCTGTTGATCAAAAATATAGACGTGAGTAAAAAAATAATTAAGCTCGCACGCGAAAGTTTTGCGCTGGAAACAGCAAACGCGTGTAAATAATGTTCCATAGCACCAACAGTTTGCGGCACGAAATTTTTAAGAAAGAAAGCTTCTATACGCGCGGCTTGATCGGGAACGATACTCACCCAACCTATCAACGATAAACCCAAAGCAATTAAAGGTGCTAAAGCAAACAAGGTGTAAAGCGTCAATCCTGCCGCTTGAATGCCACGATCTTCATGAATAAATCGCCAAGCACAAGTGTAAAATAAGCTTTGCGACATGTTGTTGTAGTTACTCTTGTGTTAAAGCCGCATGCGTGCTTGCATTAGGGGTGCGAGACATTTCTATATTCCTATATTGGCCAACATCACACACAAACGATTTACCGTATCCACCAATTCAGGATGGGTTACTTCAAACTCTTGCGCTTGTTGTTGTAGCTGATGCAATAAACCATCCAGTTCTTGCTTTTCTTGTTCATTCATCGGAGCATTGGGTTTATCGGTCATGACATTTTCTCCAAGATTCCATCTAACTCTTCTAAGCTATTATAGCGGAATACTAATTTTCCGTGGCCGGCTCTTGAATGCGCAATCGCAACATTGGTGCCAAATTTTTCTGATAGCTTTGTTTCTAGTGATTGAATATCTGGATCTATAGTCTGAATGGCTTTATTAATAAACTCTTCGCTGTGCAGCATTTGTCTGACGATTTTTTCAGTTTGACGCACAGATAGATCTTTAGCCACAATAATATGCGCCACTTTAATTTGTGCATTTCCTTTGAGTGCTAATAAAGCCCGTGCATGGCCCATTTCTAACTGACCTTCTTCTAACATGGTTTTTACTTCGCTGCGCAAAGTTAATAAGCGTAATAAATTAGTCACTGCGGTACGTGACTTGCCTACCACATCCGCTGCTTCTTGATGGGTTAAACCAAATTCGTTCATTAGACGATTCAGTGCTAAGGCTTCTTCTAAGGGATTTAAATCTTCACGTTGTAAATTTTCAATTAAAGCCATCGCCAATGCGGCCTCATCGGAAACATCACGAATAACTGCGGGAATTTCAGTAAGCTCTGCTTGTTGCGCCGCGCGCCAACGTCTCTCACCCGCAATAATCTCATAACTTTCTATGCCTAATTGACGCACCACTATCGGTTGAATGACACCTTGGGTACGTATGGATTGCGCTAATTCTGCCAAGGCTTCTGGTTTAAATTCTTTCCTAGGCTGATAAGGTGAGCGCTGGCATTGTTCTATGGGCAAATATTTAAGCTGAGCCTTTTGTCCTACTTCCGGCTCTAATAATACGCTGCCTAATAACGAATCAAGCGGTGTACCTAAACTGGGTTTTTTTACCATATTATTTCCTATATTCAAGATTGTGAGGGTTCAAATTGATTGCGTTGCCGTTTTAAGAACTCACCGGCTAACGCTAAATAAGCGGCCGCGCCACTGGATTGTTTGTCATAATGAATGACCGGTAAACCATGACTGGGCGCTTCCGCTAAACGAACATTCCGTGGAATAACCGTTTTATACAATTTTTCACCAAAATGTTTAATTAATTGTACCGTGACTTCTTGTGATAAACGATTACGGGGATCATAAAGCGTGCGCACGATCCCCTCTAGATGTAGTGTTGGATTTACAGATTTTTGCAGCGTTTGCAAAGTGCTCATTAGAGAAGACAAGCCTTCAAGTGCATAATATTCGCAAGGCATGGGAATTAATATACTATTGGCAGCAACCAATCCATTAACGGTCAACATATTTAATGAAGGCGGGCAATCTAATAAAATATATTCGTAGTCGCTGGTTACAGTACTTAATATACGCTGCAAGCAACGCTCGCGTTGTGGCACAGATAGCAACCCTACTTCCGCTTCAGTCAATTGACCATTACCAGGTAAGACATCAAAACCGGCGCGCGTATCTTTAACTAGCACCTCGCTTAATTGTTTACGGTTCATCAACAGATCATTAACGGAGCAGGTCAGTTTGTTTTTATTCACACCACAGCCCATGGTGGCATTACCTTGTGGATCAATATCAACTAATAGGACGCGCTTTTTTGCCACTGCCAAGCTTGCGGCTAAATTAACACAGGTTGTGGTTTTACCCACGCCGCCTTTTTGATTAGCTATCGCAACTACTTTCGCCACCCTGATTCTCCTTGTGTTGCACACCAATTATGTGTCGTTCTTTATCCATCCCTGAAACTATTAATCGTTGCTCAAAACTCACCCGATAGTCTTGTTTAATCTGCGCAAGTTCTATAACCGGTAAACGCCCTTTCATTGCAAGAAACAAACCGCTAGGATGACATAAATGTTGGGTCATCTGCAACATATCTATAAGGGAACTGAACGCGCGCGTGACTACCGTGCTAAATAATACATCGACATGATACTGTTCTACGCGCTGATTTACCACTGTAATGTTTTTTAGTTTAAGCTTAGCGCACACTGCTTGCAAGAAGCGAACTTTTTTTCCGCGACTTTCAAGCAGCGTAAATTGTTTGTCAGGATAATAAATCGCCAAGGGGATACCCGGTAATCCTGCACCTGAACCGACATCAATAATCCGATCGCCAGATAAATAGGGCCCTATGATCAAACTATCTAAAATATGATGGGTAATAAAATCTTCTTCATTTTTAGTTGCCGTCAAATTATAAATCGCATTCCATTGGAAAAGCAATTCGATATACTGCGCTAATAATATTATTTTTTCAGACGATATCGCTACGCCTGCTTGTTGTAAATGTTGGCTTAATAATGATTCTAAATTATTGAATGGCATGTTTTTTCAAATAAACCAGTAATAGGGAGATTGCAGCAGGGGTTACCCCGGAAATGCGACTGGCCTGACCTAAGGTTCCAGGTTTAACTTTATTTAACTTTTCGATTACTTCTGTGGATAAGCCTGTCACATGGATATAATCTAAATTTGCAGGTAAACGCATTTCTTCATAATGGGCGTGTCTTGCAATTTCTTGTTGTTGCCTTTCGATATAACCTGCATATTTTGCGTGAATTTCAACTTGCTGCGCGGCCACTTCATCCTTTAAACCTTCCTCGCCTATGAGTTGAATTAAATTTGCATAGGTGATTTGTGGTCTTGCTAATAATTCTAAACCATGCGCGCCGCGCGTAAGCGCTAAGGCAAGTCCGGCATCAGACTCCGGTTGAATATAAATAGCTTTTAAACGCGCGGTTTCTTGTTCTATTTGTTCACGTTTACGTGCAAATAAATCCCAATGTTGTTCATCGATTAAACCTAGATCACGCGCGATCGGTGTTAAACGTAAATCCGCATTATCTTCGCGTAACATTAAACGATGTTCAGCACGCGAAGTAAACATGCGATATGGCTCTTGTGTGCCTTGTGTGATTAAATCATCAATTAACACACCAATATAAGCTTCGTTGCGTTTTGGAGTACCAAGGTGGTTTTTCTCGCACTAAGCGTGCTGCATTTATTCCGGCAATTAATCCTTGCGCGGCTGCTTCTTCATATCCTGTTGTACCATTAATTTGTCCTGCAAAAAATAATCCCTTCAATATATTTTGTTTCTAAGCGACGTTTTAAATCACGGGGATCAAAAAAATCATATTCGATTGCATAACCTGGACGAGTAATATGCGCATTTTCAAAACCTATAATCGATCGCACAAATCAATTTGCGCATCAAATGGTAAGCTGGTTGAAATACCATTTGGATATACTTCATTTACTATCTAAGCCTTCCGGTTCAATAAAAATTTGATGGGCATCTTGGTCTGAAAGCGTTTTACTTTATCTTCTATCGAAGGACAATAACGCGGGCCAATCCTTCAATCTCGCCGTATACATTGGCGATCAATTAAATGCGCCTAAAATAATTTCATGGGTTTGTTCATTAGTTTGAGTGATATAACAAGATACTTGGGGTGGATGTCTTCGCGCTGTTCCTAGAAATGAAAATACCGGGCGTGGTGTATCGCCCGCTTGTTCGGCCAGTAACACTAAAATCGATTGTTCGGCCATCAATTCGCGGCGGTGTGCCGGTTTTTAATCGCGCCACTCGAAAGGGTAATTCACGCAAGCGTTGTGCCAATGTAGTTGCAGGCGGATCACCAGCGCGTCCGCCTTGATAATTGACTTAATCCGATATGAATTTTACCGGCTAAAAAAGTACCGGCGGTTAAGATCACGGCTTCGGCATAAAAATTTAATGCCCATTTGCGTGACAACACCGACTACTGCGATCATTTTCAATAATAAGATCTTCAACCGCTTGTTGAAATAACGATAAGATTCGTTGTGTTTTCTACAGCATTCACGTAATAGCTTTTTTATATAAGTACGCGATCCGCTTGGGCGCGCGTTGCGCGTACAGCGGGCCCTTTGCTGCCATTCAACATCGAAATTGTATCCCGGCTTTATCTGTCGCGCGCGCCATAATGCCACCCATAGCATCTATTTCTTTAACTAAATGGCCTTTGCCTATACCACCAATTGCAGGATTACATGACATTTGCCCTAGCGGTTTCTATATTGTGTGTTAATAATAATGTTTTTGCGCCCATGCGCGCACCAGCCAGGGCTGCTTCAGTGCCGGCATGTCCGCCGCCGATGACGA
>CAWCVU010000019.1:0-24812 GCA_963798975.1 uncultured Gammaproteobacteria bacterium | reverse complement strand
TATATTTGGCGGTGGAGCCCCTCGTCCACTTTGTTTGGTTTAGAACTTGCTTTTGAAGCCGCTGCTTTGCTTACAGCAGAAGCAAGCTTAAGTATAGGATCGGCGTTGATTGCAGTACCTGTATGGGCTGGTTATGCAGGCAGCGCAGCCGTAGGTGCTGGCGTAGGCTGCTCTATAGATAAACCGTGCTCAAAAGTTATACTAATGATATTGCCGATACAGCAAATGCTATAAAGACCCATTCTGAAGGTATCAGTGGAGCAGCGCGTAAAATGATACCCTCATTTTCTTAGAGCTAGCCTATCCCCTTGTAATATCTATAAAAAACACTAACTAATAGTCTTAATGTTAATGTATGTTTTTATGGTATTCTTAACTCAGTTTTGGAGTTTAACGAATCCATTTAAAAATAAAGGGGTCAAATATGGGGTATATCACTGAAATTATTAAAGATATTCAACAAGGTAACGCTGCTACGCCATGGCTGCAGATTATGCTTGCCTATCAAGCTGCTTTAGTTCCAAGTCCTCTAGATGGTACAGGCGCAAAAACCCAATGCCCAAAAACATCAAGACTTTTTGGTTCAAGTATTGCCTGCTTTTTATGCAAAAAATGGATGAATATTTTGCCAAAATGGCTAAAGCTGTAGTAGACGCCAATAGGCCTAACAAATTTAAAAAATGCACCTAGCGCGTGAATGCTGGGGATTTTTATCAGGCCGCTACAACGGTTTTTTATTTAGAACCTGGTAACTCCAGCAAAACAATTAACAGATCCCGCTATGCCTGCCGTTTATAACAAAAAACTATGGCCCGAAAATGTGCTGATCAACATGATCTTATTGGGTTGCTCTACTCAAAGAATACTTTTAGTGGCATTTTTCATAATGCATATTGCTCCTCGCTTTTTCTTGCAGCTCAAAAAGGCAGCACTATTAATTCCATATTCTCAGTTTTATGGGGTGCAATGGTAATTAAAAATAATTTTACTGCCTTAAAAATACCTGTAAGTATAAACACCGGTGATTTACCCATACATGCAGCTATTCGTGAAGGACAGTGGGTACTCACAGCCACGACACTTGTGGCACAGTACAGCTACGAACAACTGACAACTATAAAAAATAAAGATGGGAAACAGCCTTAAGCTTGGCTACTAAAGCCATTCCAAGCAAGCGGCGCTTGTTACTGCTATAAACGTCAGGAGACCCGCTGCTATTGTGAATGGACTAAGGCCAGAGTATTCAAAATATTGCAGCTTCAGCAACAGATTTTAGCACTCTAAACATCAGCGCTACTACCTGATACACATCAAGAACGTTATACCAATCAAGACACGCCATTACATCTTGCAGCAAGGCCAATCAAAACCCAAATCTTTTAGTCTTTATCTTGGAACCCTGGATGAACAGATTAAGGACAATGTACAACAAAATTACAAAATAGTAAACATATGGGTCTACTGCTCCATTATTACGAGTAATATAGTAATAGCCGTTGCCACGTGTTTTAGTCCGTCATCAGTACCTCTGAGTGGGGATGCTATTCTTGCTCGGCAAACTGATGCTGAGCTTAGGACTGGGATTACTACTAAGGTTAATCTTCAAAACACTAACGGTGAAAGGCCCCTACACCTTGCAGCTGCTGCCGGAAATGTTCAGGCCATAGAGGCCCTGATATTTATGGCGCTAGCACAAACTTAAACACCCAAGACGCAACATATGAACTCCCGATACACAAAGCAGCGAGATCGGGTAACAAGGATGCGATAAAATTATTACTTACTCCATCGACAATATTACTGCCGTTAATGCTCAAGGCGAAAATGCTTTACATCTAGTCGTTCAGCGTCGGGATATTGCTGCTACAGGTGCATTGGAAGCATTACTGGATAGCACTAATGTGCAAGCCGCATTAAGTATGTTAAACCATAACGGCAATCCTCCGATACATGTTGCATTGCAACAGGGTAATTTTGATGCGGTTAAGAAAATTTTAGAAAAAGATAAGACGCAAGCAAACGCCAAAAATAGAGATCAACAAACTATTTTACATCTTGCACTTGCTAATCGAAATAGTCCTGTGGATTTTATTCAAAAAGTGTTGGAAGTTAGCAATGAAGCCTCATTAAGCACATATGATCTTATCAATAATACGGATGCTCAGGGTAATACTGCCTTGCACATTGCATGTAGAGAAAATAATTTAGCGGCTGTGCAAGAATTATTAAATGATAAATACCATGCCGATTTTGATCGCGCTAATTTACAAGGACATCTTGCCCAGAGTCTTACTCAAGATAAAGATATTCAAAAGCTCATTGAGCAAAAAAGACTAGCGGCTGCCAAAGATAAATCTGTTGTAACAACAATACCACGTATTAATAAAACAAATATGCCAGGCCTAGAAACAATAGATTGTTATTTATGTAGACTCAATAATTTTATTAAATCAAAAAAACAATAAACAAAGTCAGCGATTTGCGCAATTAACTAATGATTATATTAAAGATATACAAAATAAAAGCCCAGAATATGTGCTCAATAGAACCATGGCCTATAAAACCAGTATTGAGCCTTATTTATCTGCATTGCCTTATCCTAAACTCAGGGCCTGTGCCTACGCTTTGATGGGATTGATAGTAGGCGCGGCGTTAGCCATGTTGATCGTCTGGGGCGGCGCAGCTGCGCTGACTACTTGGGCGGGCTTAGATCTTGCTTTTCATATCAGTGCATTATTTACTGTAGAGATGACCGTAGCCAGTGTTACAGCACCTGTATACTATGCCTATGGTGCTGCTGCAGTAGTAAGTGCCGGTGCAGCCGCACATTATATGCGTCCAACAAATTATAAAAACGCGCTGACGGATAAGGTCGAAGCACTTAAACCAGTACCTACCAAAGGTTGGTTTTCTTAAGTCGCCAACGTATAACGCTGCAGCGACTGGGCGAAGTTTTTTAGGGCTTCTATTCCAGTGGCTTCAGCTTCTTTACACCAGGCTTGAAGGGCTTCTAAGAGTTCTTTTTGACTGGCGGTGGTTTGTTCCCAAATGGCTTGGAAACGGTTTGCGAAATTCATAAACCACTTGTAAAGTTTGGTTTTGACTTAAGACTTCTGCTAAACGTTGTTTGGCTTGTGCGTCAACCAAGCTTTGTTCACGAATTAATAATTGTTTGATTTTACGACTCAAATTACTGCTCTTGTGAAAAAACCGGGGTAATCACATCTTTGGCATAATGCGCCATCACTTCAAAGCGATTTAAAAATATCGCTTTTACAGTATCGATATCGATTTGATCTTTGCTTAATAACACATGCGGTGTGGGCGGCACGCGTTTAGGTTTAGCTAAATTAAAATAAGATAATATTTTAATATACATCCAGCCAATATCGAACTCAAACCAACGCACGGATAATTTAGCGGAGGTGCCATAGGTGTGATGATTATTGTGTAATTCTTCACCGCATAACAAAATACCAAAAGGAACCACATTGGTTGAGGCGTCTTTACATTCAAAATTACGATAACCCCAAAAATGTCCTATGCCATTGACTACGCCCGCTGCAGCCAGCGGTGACCACATCATTTGAAAGGCCCAAATGGCAATACCCGGCACACCAAATAACAACACATAAAGAACAAATAAACCTGCAATACCGGTCATATCATGAGGCGTATACACATGACGCTCCAACCAATCATCGGGCGTACCGGTACCATAACGTTCTAAGGTTTCTTGGTTTTTACTTTCAGCGCCATATAATTCTGCGCCAAACCAAAACACTTGTTTGATGCCATAAATATGTGGGCTGTGTGGATCTTGCGGCGTTTCACAAAATGCATGGTGTTTACGGTGAACAGCAACCCAACGCTTGGTGACCAAACTGGTAGTGGCCCACAACCAAAAACGGCAAAAATGGCTGACGATGGGATGTAAATCTAAAGCTCTATGCGCTTGTGCGCGATGTAAAAAAATGGTGATACAAGCAGTGGTAATATGTGTCAAAATCAGCGCTGCAACGATGTAACCCCACCAAGGTAAATCTAATAAGCCGTAGAACATATTTCACCTCTTTATCTTAATAAAAACAATAGGTCATAATACCATAAGTTTACAACAATTCCCATTAATGTATACTAGGTGGATGAAAACCGGCATCTTCCCAGGCACCTTTGACCCCATCACCTATGGCCACAGCGATCTAGTGGCACGGGCCAGTCAATTATTCGAAAAAGTCATTATTGCCGTGGCTGAAAACCCCAAGAAACAACCCCTATTATCACTAGAAACACGCATCCAACTCGCAATTGAGGCAACCCAGCATTTGCCACAAGTTGAAGTAAAAGGCTTTAACGGCTTACTCATTGAATTTGCAAGTACACATCAAGCACAAGCGATTATACGCAGTTTGCGCAGCAGTGCTGATTTTGAACATGAATCCCAACTGGCCTTTATGAACCAACGTTTAAACCCTGATATTCAAACCGTATTTTTAAGCCCTAATCCCGAATATGTCTTTATCTCCTCTAGCCTAGTACGAGAAATCGCCCAATTAGGCGGCGATATTTCACCTTTCGTACATCACAGCGCTCTTGAAGCCCTCGAAAAAATCATGGCCTTAAAAATCACCACCCAATGTATTAATTGCGATATCTGCGAACCCGAATGCCCCAATGATGCGATTTATATGGGCGAGCACATTTATGAAATCGATCCCAATAAATGCACCGAATGCGTCGGTCATTTTGGTGAGCCCCAATGCCAAGAAGTGTGTCCTGTGGAATGTATTATTACGAATCCTGAGCATGTGGAAAGTCAGGAAACATTGTTGAACGCTACCACCGCATAAAGGATAGGGGCAAATTGCCACCCCCCTTTTAATGCAAACAACTGTATGCAGAGGCAGAAACCAAATCCAAGCGGGATCCATATATGGCGGGTATAGATTTCAAAACCTTAATCTTGGCTTAATATTAACGTGCTAACCTTAAGAATTGATAACAAAATCGCTTTAGGTGGATGAAATGGCAGGATCTTCGGAAATTTCTTCAAGCGAAAATACCCCTAACATGGGGGTTACATTCTATGGAAACGATCCAACAATAGTGCGGCAATTGTCCTTTCCATCCATGGTTAGCAATCAAATAGATGCGAAGTTTGTTCAACAAGTACTCATCAATACAATTACATCATTACGAACAAAATTAACGACCAATGCACAAGGTGCGCTAAATATAGAAAATTCCGGCGTAACCACGGCATTTATAGTGCAAGTTGAAAATCAAGTATACGTTGTAGGTGGCGCCGCTAGTGTTTATAAGTATTCAGCTAAATCAAAAACGCTTGAACAAATCAGTAAAGAAAAACATCCCGTTACCATTGCGGGTGATCCTAGCTTAAAAACTGCTCCCGTCGAAGTAGCTTGTGAAACAGTAGAAGATGATGATTACTTGATCATAGGCTCACCCCAATTTTATGAGCATGTGTCTAAGTCTGATGTAGAAAAAACAATTAAAGCTAATAAACAACGTGCTCCTAATGAAATTGCATCAGCACTTATCGGTCAAGCACCACAGCATGTTTCCACCGCTGTCCAAGTGGTAAAAGTAAAAAAAACTAAACCAGGGCAAGTGAACTTATGCGGCATCAGAACTGGCTATGGCGATCGCGCGCATGCATATTCAATGTCGTTTGCAGACAAACTTCCCCAGTGTATCACAGAGGAAATTTATAAAAAAATAGAAACACCAGCACTTCAAAATCCACAAGCGAACATGAGTAAAAAAATAGACTCGCATGAATTTGAAGATGCGAATAGCGATATGAGACGCGCTGACTTATCGATAACGCAACAATTATTTGCAAAAACATATCCTAAAGCCGTTAAACTTGGTGATTTTGATGCATATGAAAAAGAGCAAAAACTACTGCTTGCACCTATAGACTTGCAAAACGCTGGTGACGCATCACTTAAAAAAGCATTAGAAGAAATTAAAAATTTGGGCAATCACCCAACAGAAATTATTATTCCTGTTATAGAAAATCATGGGCATATAAAAACATTACATTTGCAGATTACATGGAATGGAAATTCGATTTCCAATTGTAACGCCATGTATTATGATTCAAAACCTTTTATCAACAATAATAGATACCCGTCTAATACCGTGCAGAGTACAGTCTTTCAAACTTTAGGTTCATTAACCTGGCAAGATAAAAATCCAAATTGGGTATTGGATCCACATCAACCGCTTACGAATGAATCTGACTCTGGCTACTGGGCATACACCTGGTGCCGCGCTCTTTTTGACCCAAAAGAAAAAAGAGAAATTAATTTTGATACTGATTATGTGACTGAAGATGAAATAAAATTGCTTTATATTTTTAACGCGCTTCAGAACATGATCTCATCGCATGATGCGCAACAAAATCATTTTATTTTAGCCGCACAAAGTTTATATGATTCATTAAGAATAGCACCAAAATCTAATGAAAGAAGAACGCCTACTATTCACATACTTTATGAGTTGATGCTTTTATCTGATAAAACGAATAAGGCACAATTAATAGAGCAAACCCAGTTATTATTTGAAGGCAAAGCATCGCTGGAACAGATTCAAAACTACCCAGACTTTGGCCAAAAATACGATCAAAGTTGGACGCAAACCCTCATTGGCGCGTTGTTCATATTAGCGGGTCTAGCCCTTCTAGCACTGACTATCTTTAGCCTAGTCACCACTGCCGGCGGTGCAACCCTTATACTGCCGGTCGTAGGAGAAGTGAGCAAACAACTTCTCTGCGGAATTGGCTGTGCCTTGGGCGCCGTGTCAACGCCTGTAGGTATGTATAATGCTTATAGAGGTTACAAGGGCCACTATGCTACTGATGAATTATCTGAATCATTAGCAAAAGAGCAAGTGCTCAGCAGGCTTGGGTTTGGAAAATAACGAAGCCTAGACTAGTAAATCAATATTCATCAACGCTAACGTCTTTGCAAAGCCAAAACTTGTTCCACTAAACGCTCTATCCCAAAAGCCGCTTGGCCTATGGATTCTGCCAGCATATAAGCAGGGGTTGTGACGACTTTGTGTTGTTCATCAACGACATATTCGGTCACGCTGCAATCTTGGTGAATGGCGCCCATTTTTGTTAAGGTTTGGGCGGTTTGTGGGTCATGACCGATGGTTAAAGTTACGCCTTTGCCGTAAATGGCTGTGATTAAGTTTGGAGCTATGCAAATAAATCCGGCGGGTTTTTGTTGTGCGGCTATGGCTTTAGCAAATGTTAATACTTCGGAATTAACTGTGGAATCTTGGCCTTTTTCTGCAAAATCACTTAAGTTTTTTTGTGGCGCCAAAACCACCGGGTATAATTAAAGCGCTATAATCATCTGCTTTTGCTGTAGCTAAAGGTTTAATATTACCCCTAGCGATACGTGCCGATTCGGTATAGACCTCGCGTTGCTCACCGGTTGCTTGCTGGGTTGTGTGATCCACCACATTAAATTTCATATGAGGCGCTAAGCATTGATACTGGGCGCCATTGCGATCTAAGGCTAATAAAGTAATCACGGCTTCATGAATTTCTGAGCCATCAAATACACCACATCCTGATAAAATAACGGCAACGGGTTTCATAAACTTCTCCATGTTAAGATTGTAATTGACAAGCTAATTGTAGACCTTGTTGATAATATTCCTGGCTTTGCAAGCTCGATTGCAGCTTGGCAAATAAATCGCCTAATAATAAATACGTTTCAGGATTGGGCGCAATCGCTATACTTTTTTGTAAATAGTCTTTAGCTTGACCCCAAATTTCTTGTTGAAAAAATAAGCGCCCTAAGGTCATCAGCAATACCGGATCTTCGGGATAACTTTTCAACCATGAGAGTGCCGTTTTTAATTGTTTCTCTTTTTCAAGTGGCGCAATTAAACCATAATAACGCACAAGGCGCGCATCGTACTGATGTTTAATACCTTGTTTTAATAAGATTTCCGCTTGTTCATGCTCGCCATGTGAAATTAAATACGGCATATATAGTAATAATAGTTCGCGTCTTGCGTCCATTTTTTTGGTAATTCTTGCCATAACTTTTCAAGCGCATCACCGCCTGTGGCTTTCGCCTTCATCATTAAGGCCACATAGGCTTGTTGGCTTAAACGAAATTCTTCATCTGAGGTAATTAATTTATTTTTATGGAGCGTCGGTAATAAATCTAATAATTCTTGCCAAGCTTTTAATTCTATTAATACCGATTTTAATAACACTAAAACCGTCTCATGTTCAGGCGCTATCAATAATAAACGCCGCAGTGATGCAAGGCATTGTTCATATTGCCCTTGCATTTGTTGCATGCGTGCTTGCGTTAAGCCAATAGCAATTTGTGCATGACTGTGATAAGTATGCGCCAGTCTTAAATATTCATCGCGTTCTAATTCTTTGCCTTGTTGTTGCGCTGCGATAGCTGCACCTAAACAATTTAATAAGGCCGTATGACGTTTATCGATATTTTTACTTAATAATTGTTCGGCCGCTTTCCAGCGTCCTTCTGTCAAGGCTAAAAACCACGCACTGTACGTCTGCGTATTCTTTCTAAACTTTTTTGTTTATACCATTGTACCAAGTATTTTGGTGTTAAATAAATTTCTTTGATTAAGCGCCAAAAGCCTGTTGCAAGAAAAAATATGATGATAAATATTAATACGCCTAGCCACAAAGGCATATCGATTACGTAATCGTGATACACGATCATTAAATAACCTGGATCTGCTTTTATTTTTAAAGCCGCCCAAACACTGGCGACTAAAACTGCTAAAATAATCAGTAATTTTTTCATTATACGCTTCCTTGCTGCTGTGTTTGTAACCACATCAAGGCGCGATCAGCCCGTGGCAAGTCCGGTACAACCACTTGATCTTTTAAATTTTCTAAAGTACTAATGGCTTGTTGAACAGTTTGGTTATCTGCTTCAAAATATTGTTTTAAAGCTAAAAGCGCCTGCTGCAAACTGGATTGATATAAATCAGTTTGCCCTAATACAGCAGCGATGCTCGCACGTTGCAATTCTACCCTTAGGGTTTCTCTTAAAATTGTTTCATCAAATAACACATAATCCATAGAAGCATTACGTGGTTGAATGCGAATTAAACTTTTTAATTCGCTCCAAGCATCATGTAAGGCGCCCTGCCAACCTACAACGGTTGCTTGCTCAGGTTGCGTGATGGCTTGTCGGCTACGCAAGGGCAAGTTTGCTAATTGCTTATTTGTTTCATCAATTTTTTGAGTAATGTATTCAATATGGGGCGTAGCCGCTGATTTTAAATCTACAATATCTGCAGCCAGGGCATCTTGCAAGGCTTTAGGCGCGTTGACAACTTTTAAACGGTTTTCTACCCATAACATGATTTGCAAGGCAGTTTTAACATCTTTTAAAATGAATAAATGCATATTTGCAACGTTTAAATAATAATCGACTTCAGGTAAAGTAAATAGGTGTGTCGTATTATCTAATTGCTTTTGCAGCTGATTAATTTGTTGGGTAAGCGCCTCCAGTTGTATTTGTTCAGGCGTGGGCCCCGGCACGTTTGGTGCTGTAGTTTTAGGCATATCCAAGTAAACACGCCATAAAATAAATGCCATTACTAAAATAATTACTGGAAAAATCCACCGTATCGATTTCATATTAAATCACCTTTTATTGCATTAATAATAGATAGTTCATCAGCACCTTGTGCCAAAATAATCTTGCCCTGAAAGCCTAATGTTCTAGCGTACATGATCAGTCGCTCGCTAATCACAACTAATTTACTTTGATTTAATTGTTTCACATCTAAACATTCCATACTGGTACCACTGGTCACTATGATATAATCTATTGCCTGCGCATGCAATGCGCTTAAAATTGGCGCTGGCATAAGGTTTTTTCTTGCGCCGATAACAAGTGACGAGCTGCGCATCATGCGGCCAAACACCTGCGGGCTCATCACCACACCATACGGTTATTTTACCATTTATTCCAAATGTATCATCCGCTAATAGTGCCGCTGCGCCCAAACCTTTTTGGGGATAAACGATATTACTATCAATATAGTTTCCCAACTCTTTTGCCGTACCATGGCCAACCGCAGCCCAATATAATTGCTTTAAATCTAGCATAGACCAGGTCTTTATGATTTGCGGTAGTACAGCTTGTACGGCATGCCGACTCACAAAAATCTGCCAAGTATTTTTTGTTAAATGAATAATAGCTTGTTGTACTTGCGGCGTATCACTTAAAAACTCAATAGTTAACGCGGGAAAATGCCAGACCTTGGCACCCCAATGGTCGAGTGCTGTAATTAAGGGTTTAGCTAAAGTAGCTGGCCGTAACACTAAAACACCCGGTTTACTCGTTGGCATTTAAAATCCGATCTGCGCCTGCTACAATTAATTGCTGCGCTAATTGTTCGCCTAATTGTGCGGCTTTATCAAGAGGTCCCGTGATTTCATCACGTATAATTAAATGGCCATCGGGTGCTCCGACTAAACCTTTTAATAAAATATTTTGATCATGAAGTGTGGCTAATCCTGCTATGGGTGTTTGACAAGATCCACCTAAATACGCATGCAAAGCACGTTCTGCAGTAATACAAATACGTGTATTGAAATCATCTAAAGGTGCGCACAAGTTTTGCATGGCTTTATCACCGCTACGTGCTTGGATCACGATGACGCCTTGACCGACAGCCGGTAAACACTCAGATAAGATTTCGCTGATTTTATCAACAAATTGCAAACGAATTAAACCCGCTTGTGCTAAAACAATGGCATCATATTCACCATTATTTAATTTTTTAATACGGCTTGGCACATTGCCACGTAACCATTTAAAATTTATATCAGGTCGCAAAGCTTTCAGCTGACATTGCCTGCGTAAGCTAGACGTACCCACCACAGCGCCTGGCGGCAATTGCATGAAAGGCAAATAATCGCGAGAAAGCAATACATCCGCAGGATTTTCCCGCGCTAAAAAAGTAATTAATTCTAAACCCGGCGTTAACTGGGCCGGCACATCTTTCAAAGAATGCACCGCAATATCGGCGTCATTTTGCAATAAGGCATATTCAAGTTCTTTTAAAAATAAACCTTTACCGCCAATCTTTGCTAAAGACGTCGATAAATCCTTATCCCCTTGAGTCAATAATTCTACTTTTTCACAGGCAAGTTCAGGATGCACTTTTTTAAGTCGCGCAATCACAAAATCGGTTTGCCATAAGGCTAATTGGCTATTACGGGTCGCTATGCGTAGTTTCATTTAATCATCTATTTTGAATTTGTTTAAAGCCCAGTATACTCCAGAAACAAATGGTATTACAAAAAGCCTCCAAATGGCTTAATATTTCCATGAATACGCCGATATAAAGAAATACGATGTAAAATAATAATAACCCATTGTTTTTATTGATAAAAATAAGTTCTTAAGGGCTTGACAGGCCTAGAGGAACTTGGTATATTCTAAATATAGGTCTAATAACTAAATTTTGAGGTTATAATATGTCAGATCCAGTACCAAGTATAAAAGCTCCAGATGCAGTTTCTGTGTCACATAAGAGTCCTGCGGCTTTTATTAAGAGCGATGTTGTTGCCAAGGTGCTCACCTCTACTTCAACAATGGCTATGCAAGAAAAGTTTTTTGCACAAGTTAAAAAGGCTGGCTTGACACTGACTTCTGCGACAACCAATCGAATTACACCACATGAATTGACGACTAATAAAGCCGCCATCATGGAAAGAGCCTTCTACGCGAAACAAGAAGCTACCAGAAGACTCGACAATCCGTCAGCGCCTCCTGTAAAAGTGCCCGTTAGTGTGAATCTAAGCGAAGCACAAATTCAAAAAACTGTGGAAACAATTAAAGAAATCGCAGACACTTGGCTGAAAAAGAACTCAAGGCAAACAATACGAATGTGTTTACCCCTCCTAAACTAGACAGATAAAATCTTTTGTTTAAACCCTAAAACCCGGCTTGTCCGGGTTTTTTATTGCCTGGGTAAAGGCTGGCCTGAAAAAATTAATATATGTAATTTATTGATATATATATGATAAAATTATCAATTATATTTAAAAAATACCTATGATGCTCCAAGAAAACTTCAATACCGCACGCCAGCTTACTCAAGATGAACGCTATGAGGAGGCGATGCGTATTTATGAAAAAATCCTCAGTGCTGATCCTAATCATGTGCCTTCGCATTATAATTTGGGTTTATTGGCAGCTAAGATGGGCGATATCAAAAAAGCACAAGCACAGTTTGAGCAGGTGCTTGCTTTGGAAGCGGATTTTCCGCCCGGTTATTTTCAACTCGCGCAAATTTTATTGTTGGAACAAAAACCTTTGGAGGCCATTACCCAATTACAAATCGCTTTGGATTTACAGCCTGAATATCCTGATGCACGGCATTTATTGGCTTGCACCTTGATGCAACAACAAAAACTTGAATTAGCTCGCGAGCAATTTCAATATTTATTAAAACAAGTACCCACACATGCCAGCGCGCATCTTAATTTTGCTTTATTAAAATTACAAGAAAAAGATACGGTATTTGCAAAACAACTCTTAGATTCGGCCATCGCTTTAGATCCCACCCTAGTAGAAGCGCATTATCATCGCGGTGTCATTGCCATGCAACAAGGCGATATAGAAGGCGCAATTTTAGGCATGCAAGAAACCCTGGATAGAAACCCTGATCATTTTGCTGCTAATTACAATCTAGCGATTTTATATAAAATGCAACATCATTATAAATTAGCGATTTATTACCTTAAAAAAGCCGATGCACTCAAACCACACGATACCAGCATTCAATTTTTACTGGCGGCATTTGAGCAACAACAAACGCCAACCAGCGCACCTAAAACCTTTGTTGAAGAATTATTTAATCATTATGCCGATACCTATGATGAACACATGGAACAAACCCTGCAGTACAAAACCCCAAAACAATTACGCGAACTATTAACACCCTATCAACATCTTCTCCCCCAACAGCCTAATATTTTAGATTTAGGCTGCGGCACGGGATTAATCGGGAAATATTTTAATGATTTAAATGCACAAATCATCGGCATTGATTTAGCCATAGAAATGTTAAACCAAGCGCGCAAGAAAAACATTTATAAAGAATTAAAACAAATCGATATTTTAGCGTATTTACAAAATACCGAAAATAAATTTGATTTAATCATTGCCTCAGATGTATTTAATTATTTTGGTGATTTAACAGAAATCTTCACAGCCTGTAAAAAAAACTGACACCCGAAGGCTTATTATTATTTTCTATCGAATTATGCGATGAACAAGATTATTTATTGCACACCAGCGCCCGTTTTGCGCACCAAGAGGCTTATATTAAAAAACTAGCCGATGGACCGTTTAATATACTTGATCATCATACCCATACCTTACGATTACAAGAAAATAAACCTGTGATGGGCCAAGTGTTTTTGTTGATTTCAAGTCCTAAATCCACTAGAGTGTAAAGAGTATTACCACTCATTAAGTGAAGGATCACTATGAATAAATATCTCTCAACTTGTGTCCTCCTGTGCGTAGCCCCTGGCGCGTTTGCAAATTTAGGTTCTGGATTTTATATCAGCCTCGGTGTCGGTGGCGGCATACTGGATGTTCAAGAACTGGAAAGTTTTACTTTAAATTATGCTGAGCTTTACGCACGTAATGGTCAGGACCCCACGGCTTTGGATCAAGCTGTTAATGATGCATTTTACAACACTGCTGAATACTCAGATAATACTGCAAATGTCGTTGCTGGGCGCGCTGCAATTGGGTATATGTGGGATATATTTGAAGGTGAGCCCGTAAAGGTTGGCAATTCTCTTTTTAAATTTAATACAACTTTAGGTTTAGAATTTGGTTATCGTCTTTTTGATGATACAACAGATACCCACTCAGAAGTGGAAGTAGATGATATTAACTCACCACCTAATATACCACCTGTAGATGGCGGCCCTGGTTGCACCCTGCCAGGTACGCCCCATCTTGTAGATTGTACAATTTTGGAACAAGCCAGCAGCAAAACTAAACTTGAGGCCTTTGATTTAATGGCAGTGGCACGGCTACCTTTTAATGAAGACTATACCTTTGCCTTATTGCTCAAAGCCGGTGTAGCTTATAATATTTATGAAGTGAAAACGAATATTAATATTACCTCAGAAAATGGAGCATCAGTCCCGCCCCATTATAATAATGATTATGAACTGGATAATTTAAAACACGATGAATTTCTACCCGCTGTCGCTGCGGGTCTAGAATATATGTTTTCTACCCATGTCGGCGTTTCTGCAGAATATAACGCCATTTTTGCATCAAGCCACGATGCAGATAATCAGTTAATTACCGGGAATCTTATTTTTAGGTTCTAAAAAATCAAGGGCAGCATCCGCTGCCCTTTAATTGCACTGCTTAATTAAGACAATCGCTTACATCACTGTGTTGATGTCTTAACGTGGGATAGTTAGCACTAGTGGTAAAGCACCAAATAGCTCTATTCCAGACTGTTTCATCATAAGTGTTAAAATCTTTCATCTGTGCAGTGGTCTTCCCAGTTGCAAAATTAACGCCTGTACCAAAATTATTTACAGTTTGATTGTAAAAAGTTGCGTCTCCTTTAAATCAATCATTATTAGCGTCGTGGTCGGCACCAGCAATAGTTCTCTCGTGTTTGCCTCCTCTATAAATCTGACCTGCAGCAAAAACTTTAGATAAGGTGATAGCACCATTACCAATCGAACAATCTCTTAAGCCGCGCCCCACTATCCCGCCCGTCCATTCTTTAAGATTACCTAAGCTCATCAACGAATAACTATTTGTTACAGACAGTAGTGAACACGCAGTAATAACGCCAACGACACCACCACCATTGTAAGGTGCATCGACGTATCCATAAACGGCTGTATTTTCAATCACAGTATCACCGTCAATGTGCCCAATAACACCCCCTACTGTACAATTTATTTTATCCGACTCAGAACAATTTGCGTTGTTTCCCGCCGAAAAATTCACAGCACTGTTTAAGACCTTTACATTATCCCCTGTAACCTTACCTATCAAGCCCCCCGAAATGCTAAGTCTATGCAAGTTACCTATCAAGGTTATATTGTTTAAAGTGGTATTTGAAGCCCGTCCTACAATACCCCCAGTTGTACCTTTAATATTAAGTCCACTATTTACCCTAATATTATTAGCATAAATGTTCTCAATGACCGTCCCCTTGTCAGAAACTCCAGCCACTAGTGCAGCATGAGGATGATTTTCAGCAGTCCCCGAGACTGATGCTGAACTCTGCACAAACTCAATATTACTGATTTTTGCACCACTTAAAAGATTGAATAATCCAACATTATCACCGGTGGATTGTATAACTAATCCATAAATTTTATACCTCTGACCATTTCCCGCATCACCATTTAATGTTCCTGTAAACTGATTAGGAATAGGCGCTTTGTTACCCGAACAGGTTATGTCATTGACTATGGCATAGTCCTTATCCATACCCGTATTGGGAATATTAAATAATTCATCGCAAGTTGTGATTTGAATCGTTTCTGGCGTTAACGGTGGAGATGAAGATAAGGTACAAATTCCTGCCAGAATCTTCGCGTAAACATTTACTGTGCCACCTGCTGAGGGTATTAGAATATCTTCTTTACCATCCTCAAAGGCACAATCCACTATCTGCGCAGATTCAGCTTTTGATTCAAGCGTGAGCGCTGTTAATGCGCCATCGTCACCTTCTGCAACGTTGACTTCATAGTCATTTAATTGTGTTGAACCCTGATAATCATGAACATGCAAAGTCATTGCAACATCTGAATAAGCATATACATTGAGTAATTTAGCGCCCGCGGGTGGTGGTGGTGCGTTATTTGATAAAATACAAGCACCTTCTTTAATCTGTGCATGAACGCTTACCGTTTGCTCCTCTGTAGGCACTTGAATCTCTGTCGTACCATCTGAGTACTTACAAGGCGTACTGCCATACTCTATTTCTGCATAAGCAGCATCAAAATAAAATGCATGCATTTCTTCAGTTCCCCAAGCCCCGCCTTTCACTTCAATTTCTGTTGGGCTTCCAATCTCAGAGCCTGTAGATTTATAGTCATAAACGTTCAGAAGGACTGCAGAAGTACTGTCTGAGTAAGTGTATATTTGCAGTTTTTTCTCATCTTGGGGCAAAATAATTGTACATTTTGTTACACCTTCAGCAACACTGACTGTAACGTTAATAATTGGATCACCTACATTATCAGTCAGTGGCACAGTAGAATCAGTTCTACCTTTAACAGAACAGAAAGTTTTTTTGCCCGCTTGATTGGTTATCTCTATCCAGCTGGGTTCATCACGCTCAGGCGTTGAACCGAACCACAATTCACCGTCCTCATTAGTTTGGATGGTTGCACCTGTAAGATTCCATAAAGTCGTCTCAGAGACACTATTATGTACGGTTAAGCCAGTGGCTAGATCATCTTCACCTTCAAATATGAAAGTAAGCGTTAAGGGCTGGTCATTCGCCCAGACCGGTAAAGAAAGCATGATCGCAGGAACTGCGGTGATGACCAAAAAGAATATCGCTATACGCTTAATCATAAAAAACCCCTTATAAACTAATTTTCGCCCACATGGCCATTTTGGAGAGATGCCTCCAGTTTTGTGAAGTCTAGACGCATACAAGCTAGACCTAATAGCAATTTATCTTAAGAGTATATAGGTCAACTTAATTAAATCAAATATTTCTGACCGTAGGTAAGGCCTTGATGACAACCATTTATAAAAAATGCTATAGTCCGCGAATGATTAACAAAGGATTAATATCATGTCAAAATTTACCCAACTTGTGTTATTGATAGGCAGCTTTCTTTTGTCAGGCGTGCTTATGGCTAATCCCAGCGTTGAAATTAAAACAACGGCCGGCACGATGATTGTTGAATTAGATGAGGCAAAAGCGCCCATCAGTAGTAAAAATTTTTTGATGTATGTGGATAAAGGATTTTACAATAATACTTTATTCCATCGCGTAATTCCGGGGTTTATGATTCAAGGTGGTGGTTTTACTAAAGCGTTTAGAGAAAAGCCTACGGATGATCCGATTAAAAATGAAGCCAGTAATGGCTTAAAAAATACCCGTGGCACCATAGCCATGGCGCGCACCAATAATCCTAATTCGGCTACTTCACAATTTTTTATTAATTTAGTTGATAATACCTCACTGGATTACAGCGCTGCTAATCCCGGTTATGCCGTGTTTGGCCATGTGACTTCCGGTATGGATGTGGTTGATAAAATCGCTAAAGAAAGAACCCATAGTCAAGAGGGACATCAAAATGTGCCCGCAACGCCTGTGGTGATTGAATCGATCACACGTGTTAAATAATACTCCGTGATAGGGATCCCCGCGATAGCGGGGATAACGGGGTTTTAGAAGTATATGGTCTTAGGTTTAGTCGTTATACAGATTCATGACTCAGTGCTAAAATTTAAGATAATAATAACTACATGAGGGTCAAGCTGTGAACCATACTTTTAACGCATTTAAAAAGGGCTGGCTTTTAATCGTAGGCCTCATTATTTTCACAGCACAAGCTTTGGCCGATGCCCCTTTATTACCTACACATCGCATCGTAGGCTACTATGGCAACTTTAATTCTACCCATATGGGCGTTTTAGGTGAATATCCACCTGAAGTCATGCTCAAAATGCTCGATGGCGAAGTCAATAAATGGCGCGCCGCTGATCCTAAAACACCGGTGATACCTGCGATTGATTATATTACTGTCGTTGCAGAAAAAGACCCAGGTCGTGACGGTAAATATATCGCGCGCATGTCAGATACACAAATCCGCAAAGCCATTGCTATGGCTGATCAAATTAACGGTATCGCCATTTTAGATATCCAAGTTGGCCTTAGTAATGTGCGCGAAGAAATACCTCGTCTTGCCACCTATTTAGCCTTACCTAATGTAATGTTGGCGCTCGACCCTGAATTTTCTATGCCTGCAGGCACACCCCCAGGTCATAAAATTGGTTCAATGGATGCCGCAGATATTAATTATGCCGCAGAATACTTAGCCAATATTGTGCGTGAACACAAATTGCCACCCAAAATACTAGTCGTCCATCGCTTCACAGAACATATGGTCACCAATCATCAAAATATTAAACCTTTGCCGGAAGTGCAAATTGTCATGAATATGGACGGCTGGGGCGCTAAACCATTAAAAACTGATAGTTATCAGGCTTTTATTGCTAAAGAACCTGTGCAATACACCGGCATTAAACTATTTTATAAAAATGATCTAAAACCACCGAGCACAGGACTTTTTACGCCGGAAGAATTATTGAAATTTAAACCCACGCCGTTGTTTATTTTATTTCAATAAATGCTAAGCCAAGAAGGCGATTATTGCCATCTAATTGAAAGTAGTGGATAATCTGAGAATATCTCACTTATCAGTTTTTCAAGAAGGTAATATTAAAATGATGCGTCTTTTAGCGGGGTTTGCTTTAATCCTATTCTCTGGTCTTATTTTTGGAAATACCCCCGTAGCACTGTTTTTTAAAGAATCTGTGGATGCGCAGCATATTGAACGTATACATGCACAATTACGTGAGCAATCTCATGATACGCAATATTATCCTGAATTAAATGTATTAATTGGATCACTTGAAACGCAAAGTGAATTATTTGCGACTTTAAAAGCCGATCCGACTATTGATCATATCGATACCTTAAATGCCGGTATTGAAGAATTAACCACCAGTGCTGCCGCGCTCAAAGTTCGCAAGCCTCCTTTGTCTAAACTTTCAGTCGCAAGGCCTTATCCAAGCAGCAACGAAGCCACTTGGGATCCAGCCTTAGCAGACAGTTGGTGGGCCGCAGGTTATCGTGGTCAAAAAACAATAGCGGGTGTATTGGATAGTGGCATAGCGGTTGAACTGCCAAGTTTTAAAGATAAAATTATTATTCAATATAAAGACAGCCCTCTTTATGATCGTTACACCAACGGCGTGCGCACGCCGCACGGTACGGGTGTTGCGTCTATTTTAAGTGGCGGTAATCCACATCAACGTTATTTAGGAATCGCCCACGGTTCAAATACTATCATCTTTGCCCACGCCTGGGACAGCAGCATGGAATGTACGAATGATGAAGGCGTCGTTTATGACGCACCTTGCATCATAGGAACACTCGATAGTTTATTATGGATGTTTAATCAGGCAAAAAATCCAAACGTTATTAATTATAGTTTTGGCCATGGTGGGCTATCAGATGATTACAGCGTTGTTGCACGTATATTTGATCACATCATCGAACAAGAAGGCGTATTAATTATTAAATCTGCGGGCAATGATGGTTATATTGCGCCCGGCTTAATAGAGGGTTATTACCAAAACACCTTGAGCATTCCTGCTGATTTTTATAATGGTTTATCGGTGGCCAATATTAACACCACGGTTGAAAAACATTCGGCCACGCCAGATGAATTTTTAAGCACGCTAGTAAAAACAGCCCATCGCAATAAACATTATATTAATTACACCTCGAGCCGTGGACCCACACCTTTAGGTCGTCGCAAACCTGATTTAGCTGCAACAGGTAATGATACCCGTGTTTATGCGCCCGATCCTAAGGTTTATGTGAATGAAGATAATCCTTATTTTTCTAATTACAGTGCTTCCATGCAATATCGCGTACTGGATTCTACACGCTTAATGGGTGGCACCAGCGCCGCAGCACCGCATGTTGCAGGTGCAGTTTTATTATTAGCCAGTGCAGGCATTACCGATCCCATAGCCGCACGCGCTTTATTAATTAATAGTGCTCAAGCTTGGCAGCCTGAATCGATTGAAGCGCCTTGCGATTCTTCCAGCGCTACTTGCGCGGCAGGCCCTATTGATATACCGAAATGGGATGATACCTTTGGTTATTGGGATAGAACCTACGGTTGGGGTTATTCTAGACTTACAAAAAGCTTATCAACAACGAAAAAATATTATGATCAATACTCTCGATAAAAAATCGAATGTCCATGTGTATTATGGTGAATTAAAACCTTATGGCAAAGCCACTTTGGTTTGGGAAAAGCACAAGCATCATGACTTAACCCCCATTTCTTTTACAATAGAAACTGCAGATTTACAAGGCGGACGCTGGCAGCAAAGCGACCCCAGTGTCATCGATAATGTAAAACAATTAATAAATAAAGACGATAAAACCCGTCGTTTTAAAATCACAGTATCAAAATCACTGCATACACCCAATGAGCCTTATGCTTTGGTAACAAGCAGTCGTTTTTACAAAGAACCGTGAGTTTTAATTATTACGCTTAAAGGTCACTAGTAACTGCGCGGTTAATATTAAAAATGCACAGGTTGATAAGTAAATATATTCTTCATGATAGGCGCTTTTATAGAAATTATTAAACATCTGCAGCGCTGCAACATAAGCACCAAAACCGGCAAAGACCAGGGTAAAATAATCGGTTATGATATTTTTCCAAGGCAGCAACAAGATGACCCCAACCAAGCCTATGGCCGTGCGTTGCACCCGACGATAGGGACAAGCATGGACTAAATTTGCGAGATCCACCCCCAGGTAATTAAACATACAAAGATACTAAACCAGGCTAAAGGTTTGACTAGGGTATCTGCAGACAGGTAATTGTTCATCTAGGTTACTCCGTGTTAAATATACGAAGGTCCATTATATTGACTTTATATCGAGGATGCAAAATAACGGGGTCAAGCAAACTTTATGCCTGACCCCATTGAGGTTATTGTGATATCAAACGCGTAAGACGATAGGTAAGATCATTGTCATCACCAAATGGTTTTTCTGAAGAATTATGTGTAATAAGCTGGAGATGGCAGCCACCCATATCTTCATCATGTTTAATTTCTTCATAGACAAAAGTAAAACGTGCAGGAATAGCGACGTCTTCGTCAGTGTCCTTAGCCCTACCTGTAAAGGTATAAAAACCAGAACTCACAGCTCCACCATGAATGAACTGAACATGTCTATCTTCTAAATCATCAAAATGAACCTTTAAATCTTTTACTTCTTTAAAAAGTTTTTTAAAGTATTCATATCTATCTTTTTGATTGTCTATTATGGTAAGACCAAAAGTAGGCACTAAAATGCCGTGTTTCTCATATAAATCAACAACATTTTCTGTTATGTTTGAATCGATTGCTTTCTTCCATTGATTATCTGCTTCATGTACATCCCATACTGTACATGACGCCCAACTGACATTAGCATAAAGCACTACTAAAACTAAAAGTAACTTTTTCATATAGCTTTTCCTATTTAGATTTAAAAACTGTCCTTGTACTACCGTGCGTTATTATAGTACATTGAAACGCGCGCACAAAATATCCTTATAAATTCAAATCAGAAAAAATGGGTACTGCGCCATAGCGTCCTTGTAAATAACCCTTCTCAAGCGCTTCTCCTTTGCGAGGACTAAAATCCGTTAATGGATAAAGATGAGACGCATGAAGATCTTTATCCTTTTCAATAAACCAAATTTGATCACGCCTAAATAAATTATAATCAAGCAAGGCAGTATTATGCGTAGTAAATATAAGCTGAGCATTATTTTTATTCGTAGTAATACTCTGAATGAGGTCAATTAAAAATCGTACCATTTTCACATGCAAACTACCATCTAATTCATCAATAATTAAAACTTTTCCATCTTGTAGCACATCCAACATGGGACCTGCATAAGCAAAAAGACGTTTAGTACCTGATGACTCATCATTTAATTGAAAACATGGAAATATATTTTTCCCTTGATGAAAAAGTTCAGCAGTGGGAATATCAATAGTTTGTCCATTGAATGTGGTTTTTCCAGATCAAGTCGCATTTGCAATTGTTGACCTTTTTGAGTTTTAATTTCTACGTCGGTGGATCCCTAAATCCGCTGCTTGTAAAAATTGAATAATCTGAGGTTTTTTAATTTTATCTTTAAAACATTCCCATCGTATAAAAGGGGGGCAGCTGAATTGCTTCCCACAATCACTAATTTATTCAAAAACCAATTAAAAACTGGACGTAATTGTTCACTGTTTAAGTTTACAGCAGTAGCAAGAAACAATGTGTTTGCACGCGTTGATTTAGCCCATAGTTTACGCAACTTGCCTCCGGCAAGATGTGTTCCCAAATGCCATTTATCTTTTTTAGTTTTTTTATCATATTCACGCTCAAACCAACATTGCGCTTTGCGGCCCACATAGGCAAATAACCATTCTTTTAAAACACATTCACTATTTAATGAAAACCCATATTGATAACGAATGTCATTATCAAGAAACGTAATTTCAAAGTCTGAAGGCTGATTGGCAATGTCTGGGTCTAACCGAAACGGGACAATAGGCAAGGACTGCCCCTCAGAAATAGGTGTAACAATCAGCATACGCATCCATTCAAGTGAAGAAATAATATTACTTTTCCCACTCGCATTAGCACCATATAACACAGCGCCCCGCAACAAATACGGGATAGCCAAAATACCCGTAGCAGCACAATGGGTCTCTTGATGCGAATTATCCTTATCCGCCACCAAGCTCAGAATTTGGCTGTCCTTGATGGACCGGTAGTTGGTGACTTTGTATTCGATTAGCATAATATTTTTGTATTTATTTATATATTAAGTATATTATCGCAATTTTCATGTAAATATCAACTTTATTTTATTGATTTTTTATGGAATAATGGTTAATCCACGAAGCAAGTGTTCTCAAGATAAAAGTTGCGGAGCGGGTGGCACAGGGAATATTTTCTCGCACGCAGCTTGCGAGCACGAAAAATATATCTCGGAGCCTGCCCCGCACTTGTTGCGGGGACAGGCCCCGCGCAGCTCCTTTAGCGACCTCTGAACCAGACCCCGCACAAAATCCCGCGTAAGATTTGGGTTCTAATAAACGACCTAGCACCAAAAATTACCAAATGATGCTATAATTATAGCAAGTTTACTAACATTTTATTTATTATAGGAGTTTCGAAGATGCTCACACAAGAACAGATTCAAAGCATTGCCGCTGATATTGCCGAGAACCCACTTGCTGGAAAACGTTCCATGCTTTTTGATTCTTTCCTAGATCCTAATGCAAACACAGAAGGTGAACAATTAAGAATGGACATGAATGCATTAGGACTCACTGTAACTGAAGTCACTCCCCCATACTACCTAGGTGGTGGGGGCAGTACTATCACAGTTTCGTACACCTATAATTCTAATGCCACAAATATAGATCCCACTTTGCGCTCAATAATAGCAGATAAATCCGCGCGCATTGCTTATGAAAAATCGCAAAGCGCTAAGATTATTAAAGACGGCATCAAAAAACTTATCGATAAAAATCCAAATAGTAAGAGTGATGAATGGGCAATTGTGCTAAGCCCATCCAACAATTCAAAGTACTTACAGGAATATCTCGGAACATTTTGCCCCGAAGGCACTTTTGGTTTTCGAACAACACAAACATCTACAAATGAGTACAACAATGTGATCTGGGGTGAAGAAATCAAATTTTCCCGATCTGCGCTCCGAAGAAATAGCAAAACCATCTTTAACTTCAGATCAGCAAACCCAACGCGCTGTGGAAGAGTTTGCACAACGGTACGTTGATCAAATCATAAACAAATTAACCTCTCAAATACCTAAAACCAATTCGTCCGTATGGAAAGTTGAACTCCAGCAGCCAATTCATAATTCTTTGGTACAAAAAGCTATCCAAGATGGAGTAACTAAAAAATTCCCGGGTTTAGACCTTCATCACGAAATAATAACACCCTCAACCGGGATGATGCGTGGCAGCACTATTTCCTGCTTTACTGTAACAATGAACCCCATGGCCAAAAATGATATTCAATTAAATAAATTGTTAGGTCATAACAGTAACGCTATCCCTGCTGCTACTTCATCATCCTCCAATACCCAATCAATGGTGCGCGCAACTCCGCAAACTGAAGAGGCAAGGCCACAAAATGCCGGTACCAAAACCCTTACTGGTTATTTCGATGAACTTTTGGGGCATCTCAAAAATAAAGATAACAATGGATATAAAGCAACACTAGATCTTCTACAGAAAGATTTTCGCTTGACACTACCAATTTTGTCGTAAGGAAAATCATACTTCATCAAGTATCTGAAGTTCCAGCATACAATGATTACGTTAAGCGTCTGTTAGAAGGATTGGTTAAAGAAGATGATGCTGACTTTTTAAAGGGGTTTCTAGCTAAAAATGATGAGCAGCCTGCTAAAAAAATGTAATTAATTGATTTTAATGGGCCCACTAGGACTTGAACCTAGGACCAAAGGATTATGAGTCCTCTGCTCTAACCAACTGAGCTATGGGCCCGAAAGAGGGATGATAACAAAATCAGGTGACTACAATCAATCCTCATCTTCTAAGAAGCTACGTAATTGTTCGGAACGTGAAGGATGACGTAGTTTACGTAGGGCCTTGGCTTCGATTTGTCTAATCCGCTCACGAGTGACGTCGAATTGTTTACCGACTTCTTCTAGGGTGTGATTGGTGTTCATTTCTATACCAAAACGCATGCGTAATACGCGGGCTTCGCGCTGGGTTAATGTCGACAATACTGCGGTTGTGGCTTCTTGTAGGCCGTGGGTAGTTGCAGCATCTATAGGCGATAATACGCTGGTGTCTTCTATAAAATCACCTAGGTAAGAATCTTCATCACCGATGGGTGTTTCCATCGAAATCGGTTCTTTGGCAATTTTAAGA
>CAWCVU010000018.1:0-87882 GCA_963798975.1 uncultured Gammaproteobacteria bacterium | reverse complement strand
TTCTTCTTCATCAATCGAAGTTTTAATTGGCAACTCGATACCATATTCACTGACTAGTTCTTCGCAAAGCCCTTCAATATCCCATTGCTCTTGTATGCTATCTTGCGGTAAATATTTTAATACCAATTGCAAATAGACATCATAACGCATCTCTTCGATTAAGTCAGAGACATCATCACGCTTCATCAATTCATTGCGTTTAGCATAAATCACGCGTCGCTGATCATTGGCGACATCATCAAATTCTAATAATTGTTTACGAATATCAAAATTATGCGCTTCCACTTTACGCTGCGCATTTTCTATTGCCCGGCTGACCATCGGACTTTCTATCGATTGATCGCCTTGGAAGCCTAATTTATTCATAATCATTTTCATGCGATCAGAGGCAAAAATACGCATTAAGTTATCTTCCAATGATAAATAAAATTGCGTAGAACCCGGATCGCCTTGTCGACCGCACGACCTCGTAATTGATTATCAATTCTTCGCGCTTCATGACGTTCTGAACCTAATGACATGTAAACCACCGGCCATTGTTATAACCACATCGATTTTTAGTTGCTTGGTTAACCGCCTAAAACAATATCAGTACCGCGACCAGCCATATTGGTTGCAATAGTCACTGCACCGGGAGCGCCGGCCTTAGCAATAATTTCTGCTTCTTTTTCGTGATGTTTTGCATTTAATACTTGATGAGGAATTTTTGCTTTATCTAATAAATTTGATAATAATTCAGAGTTTTCTATCGATGTAGTTCCGATTAACACTGGTTGTTGTTTTGCATGTCTGGTTTGTATTTCTTTAACGATGGCGTTGAATTTATCCGCTTTAGTTGCAAAAATTAAATCAGGGGAGTCGATACGAATACTGACATTATGGGTAGGCATCGGCAACACGGGCAACCCATAAATAATCCTAAATTCTTGCGCTTCTGTTTCAGCGGTACCGGTCATGCCTGATAGTTTTTCATATTGACGAAAATAATTTTGAAAAGTAATGGAGGCTAACGTTTGACTTTCATTTTGAACTTCAAGCCCTTCTTTGGCTTCTATAGCTTGGTGTAAACCATCAGACCAACGACGCCCTGCCATGGCACGTCCTGTGTGTTCATCAATAATCACCACCGAGCCTTCTTTGACCATGTATTGCACATCTCGTTGGAATAAGTTGTGTGCCCGTAGTGCTGCCTGAATATGGTGTATTAACATTAAATGGCTGGAATTGTATAAATTATCGCCCTCTTGCAGTAAACCTGCCTCATGCAGTAATTCTTCTACATGCGCTTGACCTTGTTCAGTTAAGTGCACTTGTTTGAGATTTTTCATCTAAGACAAAATCACCGAGTTGATTTTCATCAATTTGTAAGATGAGCTTAGGTACAATTTGATTTACTTTACCATAGAGTTCAGTGCTGTCTTGAATACGCCCAGAAATCACCAAGGGTGTACGCGCTTCATCGATTAATACGGAATCCACTTCATCGATTATGACAAAATGCAAATCACGTTGCACTTTTTCATCTAAACTAAACGCCATATTGTCGCGTAAGTAATCAAAGCCTAATTCATTATTGGTCGCATAAGTAATATCCGCGGCATAGGCTTGTTTTTTTTCTTCAACACTCATGCCTGGAATGCTCACGCCTATGGTTAAACCTAAAAATTCATAAATAGGTCCCATCCATTTTGCATCGCGCGCGGCCAAATACGGGTTAACTGTTACCACATGTACACCTTTACCTGTGAGCGCATTGAGGTATGCAGCAAGGGTGGCTACTAAGGTTTTACCCTCACCGGTGTGCATTTCAGAAATTTTTCTTCATGCAAAGCCATACCGCCCATTAATTGCACATCAAAATGACGCATATTCAGTGTACGTTTAGCTGCTTCTCTGACTAGAGCAAACGCTTGGGGCAAGAGTTGTTGTACAGTTTCACCTTGTGCAAGACGATCTCTAAAATGCTGGGTCTGGGCGCGAAGCGCTTCATCTGAACAAGCAATCATTTTTTCTTCTTGAGCATTGTATTTTTTCAACAACCTGACGTAAGCGTTTTAATTCACGCTCATGTGGAATAGCAAATAATTTTTTAAATAACTGCGAAATACCCATGAATTTTGTCTTCCTATCTATTAATGTGTATGATCATCTTATGAATCATACTATTGGTCAATTATTACAAAAAGGCGAGTTGTCTGAACTCACCCAACAGGCTTTACGCCTGAAAAAAATACACCTCTTGCTGCAAGCGATCCTGCCCCCTGAACTTGCACAACACACGCGTGCACTCTCAATGGTTGACAGCTGTCTGTTATTAGAAGTCTCTAATAGTAGCACAGCCACACTACTGCGTTATTATACCCCAACTTTACTCAGTGAGATCAGAAAACACCTTGAATTTGCCAGTATTGCCTCAATTAAGCAACAGATAAAACCCTTTAAAACGCAAATGAATACAAAAGATACACCACCTAAAATTAAACGTGCGCCCTATTCTAAACATGCAAGCGCGTTATTGGCACAAATCGCAGATAAAATTCAATATGAACCGCTTAAACAAGCCTTATTAAAACTATCTCAGCATTTACCAAAATAAGATTAATAATAAAACGCCTAATAATAATCGATAGATGACAAAAGGCATCATGCCGATACGTTCAATCAATTTTAAAAATACATGTATACAAGCAAAAGCCGTAATGGCTGAAAGCGCTATGCCTAAGATAAATAAACTTGCGTTGGTTTGCGCCCAATCGGCTGTCGTTATTTTGCTAGCCTCATAACCGCCCGCTAATAAAATAACAGGTATCGATAATAAAAATGAAAACCTGGAGCTCGCCTCACGTGATAAACCAACCATTAAACCCGCAGTCATCGTAGTGCCAGATCGCGAGGCACCGGGAATCAATGCCAGTGCTTGTGCAATTCCAATAATCACGACATCCTTCCAAGTCAAGGTATACTCACTGCGTGTTTCGCGTGCATATTTATCAGCAAAAGCTAAAAAAAATGCAAAGACTATCATCCCAATAGCTATCACTATTGGATCACGGAAATAAGCGCTGACATAATGATTAAATAATAAACCGGCCAAACCCACAGGAATAGTAGTAAAACCAATAGCCCAGAGCAATCGGCTTTGTGGCGTTTGGCCACGCCCTATACAGCTCAAACACCAATCCCTTATCATTAAACGCAATTCACGGCGAAAATAATATAAGACGGCTAATAAAGTCCCGATATGCAAGGCAATATCAAAGGCAAGACCTTGATCTTCATGATGCGTAAAAATTGGTATTAAAATAAGATGTGCAGAACTTGAAACAGGTAAAAATTCGGTCAATCCTTGTACAACTGCGAGTAGTATAACCTGCAATACATCCATGTTATACGTCCCTGTTATACTTGGCCCACCGCCGTAACCCATTGTGCATAAGCTGGCAATGCCACTTCTTGTTTTTCAAACGTGACAATTTCCCAAGCATCTTGTTGTTGTAGCAAGGTGCGCAGTAATTGATTGTTTAAAGCATGACCTGATTTAACGCCGTGAAAAGCGCCAATAATATTTTTACCTAAAAGGAATAAATCGCCTATGGCATCGAGGATTTTATGTTTAACAAACTCATCTTCGTATCTTAAGCCATCTTCATTTAAAACACGGTATTCATCGATAATCACTGTATTATCCATGCTGGCGCCTAAGGCTAAATTCATTTTACGCATTTTTTCAGCATCGCTTAAAAAGCCAAAGGTACGCGCACGACATACTTCTTTAATATAAGAAGTTTCAGAAAAATCTAAATGTATCGATTGTACACCTGAACGAAAGACGGGATGATCAAAATCAATATCAAAGGCAACACGAAAGCCATCAAAAGGCATAATGGAGGCCATTTTATCGCCTTGTTGAACGACCACTTTCTTCTTAATGCGCATAAAGCGCTTAGGTGCATTTTGCTCACAAATCCCAGCAGATTGAATCAAGAATACAAAAGGACCTGCGCTGCCATCCATAATCGGTACTTCTGGCGCGGTCACTTCGACTATCGCATTATCAATCCCTAAACCCGAAAAAGCCGACATGAGGTGCTCTACGGTAGAGATAGAGGCGTGATCTTTCACTAAACTGGTAGACAAGGTGGTATCACCCACATTCATAGGGTGCGCGAGAATATCAATAACAGGCTCTAAATCAACCCGGCGAAAAACAATCCCTGTATCCACAGGCGCAGGTTTAAGTGTTAAGTAAATTTTGTCACCTGTGTGGACGCCTACCCCTGTCGCACAGATCACATTTTTTAGCGTTCTTTGTCTGATCATTAAATAATGCCTTAAAAATTGAAGCATTGTATCACAGCTAATCAACGAAGAAAAGCCATGTTATGCCACTCGCAAACCCCTTCTTGTCATTTGGGGGCTAATCTTCCTGTCTTCTTAGAAACGCTGGGATATCTAAATAATCCATATCTTGTGCTTCTAAGGCAACCGCAGCGCGTTTTACAGCCACACCCGCTTGTCTACGCATCACCGTAGGGCGTTCTAAACGATGATAATCTAAAGTACCATCCGCTTTAGTATTTTCTAAAATTTTAACGCCAGTCGGTAACTCTGAATCTTGCGACAAGCCTGTGGCGACCACAGTGACGCGTAATTCATCACTCATTTCTGGATCAACAACCGTGCCAACTACGACAGTTGCGTCTTCAGAAGTGAACTCTTTTATAATTGAGCCAACTTCCTCAAATTCACCTATAGACATATCAAAACCCGCAGTGATATTAACTAATACACCACGCGCACCTGATAAGGTTACATTCTCTAACAATGGACTTGAAATCGCCATTTCTGCTGCAGCTCTAGCTCTATTTTCACCACTGGCTGTTCCTGTACCCATCATCGCCATACCCATTTCGCTCATGACTGTGCGTACGTCTGCAAAGTCCACGTTAATAAGACCTGGGCGGGTAATCAATTCTGCTATGCCTTGTACAGCACCCAATAACACATCATTGGCTGCTTTAAAGGCATCCAATAGGCTAATGCTTTTGCCCAATACACTTAATAATTTTTCATTAGGAATGGTAATTAAAGAATCGACATGTTTACTTAATTCAATAATCCCTTGCTCAGCCACTTGCATGCGCTTACGTCCTTCAAATGGAAAGGGTTTAGTGACCACAGCAACCGTTAATATTCCCATTTTTCTGGCAATTTCAGCAACGATAGGTGCTGCACCTGTGCCAGTACCGCCGCCCATACCCGCTGTTACAAATACCATATCAGCACCTTGCAAGACTTGCATATGCGTTCTTTGTCTTCTTCAGCCGCCCTGCGCCCTACATCAGGATTCGCGCCTGCGCCCAGACCTTTAGTCATATGACCGCCCAATTGCATAGTTATCTGCACAGGCAGGTTCTCTAATGCTTGCGCATCCGTATTCGCGCAAATAAATTCGGCGCCTTCAATATTTTTATGGACCATATGCGCAACTGCATTACCGCCGCCGCCGCCCACGCCTACTACTTTAATTACTGCCTTTTCTGATGCATCTTCAACAAGTTGAAACATATGCTTTCCCCTTCCTTGTACCACTTTAAAAATGTCCCTCGAACCAATTACTGACTCTCTTCCACATATTTTTAGCACGCCGCTGTAACTTCGGGTCCGTACTGCGAATTTGCTGCTGATGAAATCCATATAATAGTAACCCTACGCCTGTTGCGTAAATAGGATTATTCGTACATCTCTCAAACCACCCACATTTTGTGGATAGCCTATGCGCACCGGCATATGGAATACTTCTTCTGCAAGCTCCACACAACCTTTTACTTTAGCACTCCCTCCAGTTATTACAATACCTGAAGCAATTAGATCTTAAAAACCACTTCGACTGTAATTCTGCTTGTACCAAAGTAAATAATTCTTCATAACGTGGCTCAACAACTTCAGCTAAGGTGCGTTGTGATAAACCCGGGCCGCACGCTCGCCAACACTCGGCACTTCAATCAATGTTCAGGATCCGCCAAATGTGTTAAGGCACAAGCATGTTGACGTTTAATATTTTCCGCACTTTGCGTAGGTGTTCTTAAAGCAACAGCCATATCATTTGTTACTTGATCGCCTGCAATAGGAATCGCTGCCGTATGGCGAATGGCACCTTCGGTAAATATAGCAATATCCGTGGTACCACCGCCGATATCCACTAAACACACGCCTAAATCTTTTTCATCTTCTGTCAATACCGCATGACTCGAAGCTAATTGCTCAAGGATAATATCATCTACTTGCAAACCGCATCGGCGTACACATTTAACAATATTTTGCGCAGCACTCACACCACCTGTCACCATATGTACTTTTGCTTCTAAGCGCACGCCGGACATCCCAATAGGTTCTCTAATACCTTCTTGGCTATCGATAATAAATTCTTGCGGCAATAATATGTAAGATTTTTTGATCAGCAGGAATAGCCACTGCCTTGCGGCATCAATGACGCGCTCAATATCAACATTCCTACTTCATGATCCCGAATAGCAACAATACCATGTGAATTTAAACTGCGGATATGACTACCTGCAATGCCTGCATACACAGAAGTGACTTCGCAACCTGCCATGAGTTCTGCTTCTTCAACTGCGCGCTGTATAGAAGCAACTGTAGATTCTATATTAACCACTACGCCTTTTTTTAAGCCACGAGAAGGGTGATAACCAATGCCAATAATATCTATTTTATCTTCATCAGCAGATATTTTTCCAATAATAGCCACCACTTTTGAAGTGCCTATGTCAAGCCCAACAATTAAATTCTTTTCATTATTCTTAGCCATGTCCTAATTCCATTTAGCTTTTATTATTTCCCAACACCCATCCATTGGTGTAACGCAAATCAACATATTTAACATCTTGTGTCTCAAGTTTCAGCCTAGGCATTACCTTGATAAACCGCGCAAGACGCATTTGTATGTCATCTTGCCCCAAATACAACCACAGTCCATTATCCAATAACGCAGACCACGATGAACGTGGACTGAGCTCCAATTCAACTATCGTTAACCCCACCTTTGATAGCTGCGTATTTAAGTCTTTAAATACTGCAAATACCTCTTCATAATTCGCATCATTGCCATTTAAAAGCGGCAATTGAATAGAATGAGACGCTTTGGGATCAAATAACTCACCCTGATTATTAATAAATGCCGTCTCTTTCCATCGCACCTGTGCTGTTTGTTCAATCACAGCAATTTTCAAAGTACCTGGCCAAACACGTTCAATACTTACCTGTTGAACCCAAGGCAAGCTTTGCAAATCTTTTTGCAGCGCATTCATTTTAATCGTAAAAAACTCGCTGCCACATAAGGCAATATCGCTTTTTTTACTGCTTCAGGCTGCACATGATTTAATTCTGTAGTCACTTGCACAGAACTAATCGGCCATAAAGCCGGATCCTTGACATAGGTATAGCCTATAATAAGCAATATAGCCAAAAGCAACAAGAACAATAATATACTATGCCGCAACCATTTAATCACTTTCTCGACCAAATACTTTCTAAAATAGCTATAACCAAGTCATCAAACGTTAATCCCAAGGCTTTAATACCCATAGGTACTAAACTATGATCGGTTAATCCTGGGATGGTATTCATTTCTAAAATCAAAACTGCCCCTGTTTATCCTGCATAAAATCAGCGCGTCCCCAGCCGCTACACCCTAAAGCCTGGAAAGTTTTCAAGGTCAGATCGGCTAAATAGTGTTCTTGGTCTGGTGTTATACCACTTGGCACAAAATACTGTGTCTCATTGGACTCATACTTTGCATAATAATCATAATAAGTTTCTGCAGGTTTAATATATATAGAAGGTAGTAAACTATTACCCACAATTCCAACGGTAAACTCTTTGCCTTCTATCCAAGGCTCTACCATCACTATTCCCTGAAAAACAGCTGCTTTTTCAAAAGCAGTCACCAATTCTTCTTCACGTGTGACTTTGCTAACCCCAACAGTTGAACCTTGATTTGCAGGTTTAACGGCAAGGGGTAAACCTAAATCGGCAATTACGGCCTTGGGGTCAAAACCCGGTTGTAAAATATGATAAGGCAATACCGGATAACCCAACGCCTGCCAAATACGTTTACTGGCTATTTTATTCATGGCTATGCTACTGGCCGTTAAATCACTGCCCGTATAAGGGATCCGTAAAATTTCTAATAAACCTTGAATAGCGCCATCTTCATCACCTGGGCCATGAAGCGCAATAAAAGCAGCATCAAATTTTTCTTGTAATAAACGCGATACTATTTCAGGATGACGAACATCCACAGCATGTGCATCGACACCTTTACGCAGTAAACCTTCTAATACGGCCATTCCAGATTTGAGCGATACTTCACGTTCAGCAGATTCTCCGCCCATTAATACTGCCACTTTTCCATATTCTTGGGGATTACGGTTTAAATTACCCAATCCCGCTATTGCTTGTTGCTTATCCATATATGTGTACCTCTGGTATTAATTGTATACCTGTTTGCGTCAAAACTTGTTGTTGCACATGACAAATTAATGCCTCGATATCAGCTGCGCGTGCATTTTTTAGATTAATAATAAAGTTAGCATGTTTTTCTGACACCATCGCATCGCCTTGTTTTAAACCTTTTAAACCACAACGTTCAATCAGTTGTGCGGCATATCCTCCCAAAGGATTGCGAAATACTGAGCCACAACTGAGCTCTCCTATCGGTTGTTTTTCACGTCGCTCTTTGATTAATGCACGAATTTTTTCTTGTTCAGCCTCAATATCATCTGTTTTAGTAAACGCCAAATGTGCCGCTACAAACCATTCATCAGGCGCATGAGACACCTGACGATAACCAAAAGTAAAGGTTTCTGCTCCCCGCAACATCACTTGTCCTTGGCGATCGACGACTTCTACTGCTTTAACTAACGGCCAGGTTTCACCCCCAAAAGCACCTGCATTCATAGCTAATGCGCCACCTAAGGTACCAGGAATTCCTGCAAAAAAACTGCCGCCTGCTAAACCTTGTTTAGCGCAAAAGCGTGCGAGCTTGGCGCAAGCAACACCGGCTTCAACACGAATTGATGTATCAGTGCAACGCATTTCATTTAAACCCCCATGGGTGAGAATCACCGTGCCATTAATCCCTGCATCACGAATCAATACATTACTGCCCAAGCCTAGCCAGACGATTTTTTCATCCGCGGGCAAGGTCGTTAAAAACAAACATAAGTCTGGCAAATCGGCTGGCCGATAAGTTTGTTTTGCACGGCCACCGACATGCCACGTATTTAATGGCGCAAGCGATTCTTGCGACGTTAGCTGGCCGCGCAACTTTGATGTGATGATTTCATTTTTATTCATATCACACTATGATAACATCACTATCGCATATCCGTCATCCCAATCACGAGAATGATCATGATCAATATTAAATCGCTGGCTTGTATTTTATTATTAGGCGTGCTGTGGGGACCTTCTTTTTTCTTTATTAAAATTGCTTTGGAAGGTGGAATGCCGCCTTTTTCCTTGGCTTTTATACGTGTAGCAATGGCAGCGATTTTCTTATGGCTGCTGCTAGGCCTGCGCAGCATTGCCCTGCCCACCTCTCCTAAAATCTATTTGCATACCGCTGTCATCGCTATTTTTTCCCTGGCACTTCCCTTTTGTTTAATTAATATTGCTGAACAATACATTGACAGTGCGCTGGCTGGGATTATCAATGGCCTAACCCCCATTGCAACCACATTATTGGCACATTTATTGATACACGATGAAAAATTGACGATGAATCGAATCATAGGAATTATTTTGGGTGTTTGTGGATTTTTACTGCTCTTATTACCTACCTTGTTTACTAAAGAAATCATTGCCGATCCCTTAAGCATAATAGGGGTTGCCATTGCAGCAATATCTTATGCGATGGGTATTATTTATGGCCGTATGTTTTTACACACTACGCGAACGCTGGCATTGCCAACCTTACAAGTCAGTTTTGCTGCGCTGTATTTATTACCCTTTTCACTGGGGATCGATGGTATCAGTTATATTAGCCATATTACGCCAGAGGCCTGGACGAGTGTTATTTTATTAGCCTTTCTAGGAACTGCTTGTGCCTTTGTGGTATATTTTTACGTGCTGCAACAATACGGCGCCATTGCCCTTGGTACTTCAGTTTTTCTGCTGCCTATTTTTGCCATTTTTTTTGGCGTATTATTTTTAGGCGAGCAATTAACTTGGCTGACCTGTGCAAGCACTTTATTGATTTTATCGGGCATGAAATTGGTTATCAAACAGGAGTAAAACAATGGCTGGAAAAAACATACTCTACGCGCAATCCGGCGGTGTCACAGCAGTGATTAATGCCAGCGCCTGTGGCGTTATTGAAACCGCACGTAAATCAACTATTTTTGGAAAAGTATTTGCAGCGCGTAATGGCATTTTGGGCGTGCTCAATGAAGAATTAATTGATACCAGTTTAGAATCCGATGCAGACATTGCGGCACTGAAATACACACCTGGTGGTGCCTTTGGTTCTTGCCGTTATAAATTAAAAAGCATTATTGATGATCGCGCGCAGTATGAGCGCTTGATTGAAGTATTTCTAGCCCATGATATTGGTTATTTTTTCTATAATGGCGGCGGTGATTCCCAAGATACGGCGTATAAAGTTTCGCAAATCAGCGAAACCTTAGGTCACCCGATTACTTGTATTGGCATTCCAAAAACCATAGATAATGATTTGGCCTTAACTGATAACTGCCCAGGTTTTGGATCCGTTGCCAAATATGTAGCGATTTCGATGCGTGAAGCCGGCTATGATATAGCCGCCATGGCACAAAGCAGTACCAAAGTATTTATTATGGAAGTCATGGGACGCCATGCCGGCTGGATAGCTGCGGCAACAGGCCTAGCCCACGAAAGCCCATTAGACGCCCCACATATTATTTTGTTTCCTGAAAAAAACTTGATAAAGCAGCATTCTTAGCGCGCGTTAAACAAACTGTAGAAAATATTGGCTTTTGTACCATTACCGTATCAGAAGGGGTAAAAGACGAATTGGGTCATTTTTTAAGTGATGTCGGAAGCCTGGATGCCTTTGGTCATAAACAATTAGGCGGCGTAGCGCCAGTCATTGCACAAATGGTCAAAGACAATTTAGGTTATAAATACCATTGGGCCGTACTGGATTATTTACAAAGAAGTGCAAGACATATCGCTTCACAAGTCGACGTTGATCAAGCTTACGCCTTAGGTAAAGCAGCCGTAGAATTTGCGGCCCAAGGCAAACACGCCGTGATGCCCATTATTGTGCGAACCTCTGATAATCCTTATCAATACACTATTGAGAGCGCCGATTTAAAAGACGTCGCCAATCATGAAAAATTAATGCCTGATAATTTTATTACGCCTGATGGTTTTCATATTACCGAACATTGCAGACAATACATCGCCCCACTGATTCAAGGCGAGGCCTATCCGCCATATAAAGGTGGATTGCCGCAGTATATGCGATTGAAAAATCAATTAGTTGATAATTGATGGCCTATTAATGCTTGTCGAATCGTTTCAATATCATTTTTAGCTTGCACACTTGTGCTCAATACTCGGCGCCAGGATCGGGCGCCGGTTACGCCATTAAATAAATTTAAAAGATGACGGGCCATGGGCCAAAGGCGTTCGCCCATTTGATGTTCATGACTCATATAATCAATAAATTGTTCTACGACTTGAATACGCGATAAATCTGGAATTTGTGCCCAGTAAAATGGATCGTTATAAGCACTGCGGCCTATCATGACGCCGTCAACATAGGGTGCATGTTGTTCTACTTGTTCTTTAGTAGTAATGCCACCGTTGATAATGATCTTTAAATGCGGGTAATCTTTTTTTAATTGATAAACGCGCTCATAATCAAGTGGCGGAATTTCACGATTTTGTTTCGGGTTTAAACCATTCAACCAGGCTTTTCGCGCGTGGATAATAAAAGTTTTACACGGCGCTTGCTGTACAGTTTCAATAAATTTTTGTAAAAATGCATAGTCGTCAAATTTATCAATACCAATACGCGTTTTTACAGTAACAGGAATGTTTACACCTTGTTGCATCTTCGCAACACATTCTGCCACTAATTCAGGCTGGGCCATTAAACACGCACCAAAACGCCCGCTACTCACGCGATCACTGGGACAACCAATATTAATATTAATTTCATCATAACCAAAATCCTCACCCATTCTTGCGCACTGCGCTAAATGTTCAGGATGATGTCCACCCAATTGTAAGGCTATAGGATGTTCTTGCGGTGAAAATGCCAAATAGCGCTCGGGCGCATTATTTAATAGCGCTCCGGTTGTCACCATTTCAGTATACAAACGCACATTCGGCGCCATCAAGCGCATTAAATACCGATAATGCCTATCTGTCCAAGCCATCATAGGGGCTATGCAGAGCTGCCAGGAGTTATAAGCTGTCATTGGGTCTATTTCCATGATAAAATTGCCCCTTATTATACCACCATTTAACCAGTCAGAGGACTAGACTATGAATCCTAATGTAATCAGTGCGGGGCGTGAGGTGCCAGATGATCTTCATATTATTATTGAAATTCCTGCGCATAGTGATCCCGTGAAATATGAAATTGATAAAGACTCTGGGGCGTTGTTTGTGGATAGGTTTGTCGCAACTGGCATGCGTTATCCTTGTAATTATGGGTATATTCCAAATACTTTGTCGGAAGATGGCGATCCGGTGGATGGTTTAGTGATTACACCATTTCCAGTGGTGCCTGGATCTGTGGTGCGCGCGCGTCCCGTGGGTTTATTACAAATGGAAGATGAATCTGGAATAGATAATAAAATATTAGCTGTGCCTGTGCATAAATTATCGCGTCAATATGATCATATAAAAATTTATACCGATGTTGATCAAATTTTAATTGCACAAATTGAGCATTTTTTTGCACAATATAAAAGTTTAGAACCTGGGAAATGGGTGAAAATTACTGGCTGGGCTGGGCTAGATGCCGCTCGTGCTGAAATTAACAGCGGCATCACGCGTTATAAAGGTTAATGATTATGATGCTGATGCTGGTCTGTGCGCTTGTCTTCAACAGGCGCATTGACACACTCCGTATCGCTGTCTTTAAATTCTAGACAAATTTGTACCAAAGTATCTTTAGTCAAGTCCGTATTCACATTCATCAACATCACGTGAAAATCGCCCGGTTGTAAAATCAATTGTTGTTTAGGTAATATAGTAATGGATTCCACAGGACGCATTTTCATCATCCCCTCTTGCATAGTCACTGAATGCAATTGCGTGCTTTGCGCCATGGGCGAATCTGCACCGATCAGTACATAGGTTTTATCCGTCTGATTATTAATCTTCATATACGCGGCGGTATTATTTTGTCCAGGAATTAAAGGTTGAACATAAGCACCGGTAATCGTAAGATCATTGTTTGACGGCGGTGCACTAGGCGTTTGCTGCATTCGCCATTGACATACTTTGCGCACAAACGAAATGGCTCCACACACAACAAAACAGTATGAACGCTAATTTTTTCATTATCAAAATTCCTTATTTTTTATCACGCAATTGCCGTAACACATAATGTAAAATACCACCGTGTTGATAATAGGCTATTTCCTGTGGTGTATCTAGCCGCACTTTTACATTAAAGCGTAAAGGCCCACGCGTTTTATGTGCCACTACCGTAATTTCTGGGACAGTACCATCTCCTAAACCTTCTATATCAAAACGCTCTTCACCGGTGAGCGCTAAACTCTCAGCAGTTTGTCCATCTACAAACTCTAAAGGTAATATGCCCATACCAATTAAATTAGAACGGTGTATACGTTCAAAGCTTACAGCAATAACGGCTTTAACCCCTAATAAACAAGGCCCTTTTGCAGCCCAATCACGAGAAGATCCAGAGCCGTATTCACTGCCCGGCTAAAATCACTAAGGGTAAAAATTCTTTTTGATAACGCATACTCGCATCATAAATAGACATCATTTCGCCACTAGGGATATGTTGCGTCCAGCCGCCTTCTGTACCTGGTGCTAATTGATTGCGCAATACGCACATTGGCAAAGGTGCCACGCATCATCACTTCATGATTACCACGTCTTGAACCATAGGAATTAAAATCAACGGGCTTTAACCCCTTGTTCTTGTAAATAACGACCGGCGGGACTATCAATTGCAATATCACCTGCAGGCGAAATATGATCGGTCGTTACACTATCACCGAGTTTAGCTAAACAATAGGCGCCACAAATCGGATGTATGCCAGGTGCTTTAGCAGGCATATCAACAAAATACGGCGGATTTTTTACATAAGTAGAGTCTTTTTGCCAAGCATATAAATCACCGGCAATGACTTTTAATGAATTCCAATGTTGGTCGCCCTGATAAACATTTTTATAACTGCGGGTGAACATTTGCGCTTTAACATTAGCGGCCACACAGGCATTAATTTCCGCTTGAGTGGGCCACAAATCACGTAAATAAACCGCCTTTTCTTGTTGATCTTGACCCAAAGGTTCATTTTGCCAATCAATATCCAGACGACCCGCTAGCGCATAAGCTACAACTAAAGGCGGAGAAGCTAAATAATTCATTCGTACTTGTGGGTGGATGCGTCCTTCAAAGTTTCGATTGCCCGATAAAACAGCACAAACTGTTAAATCTTGATCATCTACAATTTTCGCTACCTCTAAAGGCAAGGGACCCGAATTACCAATACAAGTTGTGCATCCATAACCTACTAATTGAAAACCTAGTGCATCTAAATACTGAGTCAATCCTGCTTGGTCTAAATATTCTGTCACCACGCGCGAACCGGGTGCTAAACTAGTTTTTACCCATTGAGGTACTTTAAGACCTTTTTCATGCGCTTTTTTAGCCAATAATCCTGCGGCTAACATGACGGCAGGGTTAGAGGTATTTGTACAACTGGTAATAGCGGCAATCACCACCGCACCGTGTTGTAATTGGGTGGCTTCAGATAATACCGTATCGGGTGAGAAATGTTGTAAATCGCTTAAGAATATAGATTTAGCTTGTCGCAGGGGAATGCGATCTTGTGGGCGTTTTGGTCCGGCTATGCAAGGTTCTATTTCACTTAAGTCTAAAAATAAAGTATCGCTAAATAAAGGCTCCGGTGTATTGCTATCGCGAAAAATACCCTGGGCACGGCAATACGCTTCAATCAGTGCAATTTGATCCGGATCACGGCCTGTTAAGGTTAAATAATCTATTGTGGCTTGATCAACGGGAAAAAATCCAACCGTTGAACCATTTTCAGGAGACATATTGGCTATCGTTGCGCGATCCGCCACTGGTAATTCATTTAAACCATCGCCATAGAATTCTACAAATTTCCCAACCACGCCTTTTTGGCGTAACATCTGGGTAACAGTTAACACCAAATCGGTAGCAGTCGCACCTTCAGGTAAATGTCCCGTTAATTTAAATCCTATCACTTCAGGAATTAACATAGACACCGCTTGTCCTAACATGGCCGCTTCGGCTTCTATACCACCCACGCCCCAACCTAAAACACCTAAACCATTAATCATGGGTGTATGAGAATCTGTACCGACGACCGTATCTGGATAAACCCAAGTTTCATCGCCAATCGCTTGCGCAAATGCCACGCGTCCTAAATACTCTAAATTCACTTGATGAACTATCCCAGTATCAGGCGGTACCACTTTAAAATTAGATAACGCAGTTTGTCCCCAGCGTAAAAATGCATAACGTTCTTTATTACGCTCAAACTCCATCTTGCCATTTACTTCAATAGCATCGGCAGAACCAAATTTATCTACTTGTATCGAATGATCAATCACCAGCTCTACAGGTTGCAGCGGATTAATAGATCTCACATCGCCACCTATTTGTTGCATGGCATCGCGCATGGCAGCCAAATCAACGATAGCAGGCACTCCAGTAAAATCCTGCAATAAAACCCGCGCCGGCATAAACGGAATTTCAGCCTCCACCTTCTGCGCGCTCGCATGACTTAAGAGCGCATGAATATGATGCGCAGTTACATGCAAGCCTTCTTCACGGCGCAATAAATTTTCAAGTAAAATCTTCAAAGAAATAGGCAAATGCTTCAGCCCACTGTCTTTGGGCAAGCGATTTAAATCACAATAAGTATAAGTTTTCCCATTCACGACCAACTGCGCTCGGGTTTTAAAGGTATCTAACATGGAGCAACTCCTGTAAAAAACTAATTATAACATGCGAATCCCTCCCAAGCGCTAACACATTGACCTATCACTAACATCTCAATATTCTCTTAAATATGTTATAATACTCACTGGTATATAAGCAAAGTAAAAACATGAAAGAAGAAGCAAATGTTTCCTGAAAAAACACCCCAAAGCAGTATCCTCGGCGATTCCAGGCGTAAGCTTGGAAATCGTTCTTTGGACATGCTTTTTAATAAAGCACTTGGGGACCCCAACCTGACAATAAAGGAGACATTAACGGGGACAGAAGAGGTTGGTTATGAGGCTGAGAATTTAAGCTTCCACAGCAACGTGGTAGGCGATACTACAAATATTATTTCAGAAACTGCTTATATAGAAGAAGGCCCCAATAAAACATTGGAGCAAATTATAAATGTCTTTAAAACAAGACCTGAAAGCATAAAAAATAACACAGTAAATTTAATAATCCCAGTAACAAACAGTGATAACGAGCCAAATGTGACTAATAGAGGTCATATTAAAACACTGCATTTAAAAATTTCTTATCATGCTAATGGCTCACTGAACAGTTATCAGGCAGATTACTATGATCCTAAAATATTTAATATACATTATTTTAATAACCAAACAGTACAAGGTATCGTAGAAAAAGAATTGGGCGCAGCATCTAGATGGGACCATAAAAAGCCAAATTTAATAGACGCACAGCAATTGCCCTTAAATTTTACCGATTGCGGCTATTATGCCTATGATTGATGCTTAAAAATTTTCAATGGCCAAACAAAAGACCTCAAATATACCCAAACTGAAAATGAAAGAAAATTATTATTTATTTCTTCAAAATTACTCATTATGGCAAGTCTGGGAGTTCCAAAATTTCAGCAAGCTGCTACAAAATTATATGAGACAATCAATACACAGAAAGACAGTCCTAAAAAAACCGCTGCAATAAATGTATTATATGAAATTATATTATTAGGCAGAGAGTTAGAACCGGAATCAACAGCATTCGATAACGGCCAGTCTACTAATAGAGACTCTATTGTAATGATTGATGAAGTGCCAGCACTTGATCCGCGTTCATCTGCATCGATTGAAGACAATAATGTTCCAATAACCGAACCTGAAAACAGCAAACAAATTAGGGCCTTAGAACAGGTTCATCATTTGCTAATCACTGAAAACCCCTCTGTTCAAGATATTATAAATTATTATAAGCTAAGCGAAGAATTTAGTAATTCTGGATTACGTACCGTTGCAAGTGCGATGTTATTTATGATTAGTTTAATTGTCATCATAGCTGTTGTCGCGAGCATAGTAACCGCGATTTCTGCGGCAAGTTCTGGAACTTTAACATTACCTATTCTAGCGGCTACCCTAGAATTATCAACAGAAGCTTGGGTTGCTTATGGGTTTGGTGCTGGGGCTGTTGCAGCTGCCAGCACAACGAGTGCAACGGCTTCTGTACTCAGTGAAAAATTTTACAATACGACTAATAAGAAAGTTGAAGATAAAATGATAGAGCTCGTCGATCTGTCCAAATCTAAGCCTTAACGATTGCTAAATACTATTTACCTCCGGTAAAAACCCGCCCACTTGCCTGTGCCATAAATCTGCATAGTGTCCGCCTTTGGCAAGTAGACTTTTGTGATTGCCTTCTTCAACGATATGACCTTGATCAAAGACTAAAATGCGATCCATATTGGCCAGCGTGGATAAGCGATGGGCAATCACGATCGTTGTTCTATTTTGCATTAATTTTTGTAGTGCGTCTTGAATGTATTGTTCGGTTATAGAATCCAGCGCACTGGTGGCTTCATCTAAAATTAAGATGGGTGTTTTTTTTAGCATGGCCCGTGCTATGGCTATACGTTGGCGTTGACCGCCGGATAATTTTAGGCCTCGCTCGCCGACTAGGGTTTGATAACCTTTGGGGAGGGATTGAATAAATTCATGGCAGTGTGCAGCGATGGATGCTTCGATGATGGCTTGTTCATCGGCTTTTGGATTACCTACACTGATATTTTCATATAAGGTACGATGAAAAAGTGAAGTGTCTTGCGGGACCATGGCTATTTGTTCATGCAATGAGTCTTGTGTAACCTTTGCAATATTTTGATCATCAATTAAAATTCGACCGCTGCCTGGGTCAAAAAATCGTAATATTAAATGCACAAAAGTCGTTTTGCCTGAACCTGAATAACCCACTAAACCCACTGTTGTACCCGCTTCTATTATGATATTTTTATTAGCAAAAAGCGTCTGTTCATGATGGTATTGGAAACTTACGTTTTCAAAAATAATACGTCCATGAGGTGCAATGAGGGATTTTGCATCTTTAGCATCTGTGATGGTAATCGGCGTAGAAATAATATCCAGAGCTTGTTGGGCTATGCCCATCTGTTTAAAAAAATTCAGTAACATTTGCCCGGCAAACCATAATTGATTAAGCGCTGCGATCATGCTCATCATGACAAAGGTAATATCACCTGGGGTTAGAATGCCATTTTTCCAGGTATAAAATAAAGCCACAAACATTGCACACACCATTAAAAACGACCAAATATCCATAAATAACCGTAATAGATTAATGGACTTCATGGTTTGGTAAGCACTTATTTTTTCGATGTCTTGTGTTGTTTGAATATAAGCCATCTCATTGCGTCTGCGCGCAAATAATTTCACGGGAATAATGTTTGACAGCATGTCCACGATCAAACCTGAAAGTTCAGATTTATGCTCAGCATTCGTTTGAGAATTGCGATTAATATAGCCACTATACCTAAATGCAAACCCTAGGTGGACCACCATCCAAACAGAAAATGCCAAAGCTGCAAATGGACTGATCAAAGCAATCATGACTACTGCACTGATAGACACCGCTAAGGGCGCAATGATATTCCAGCAAAATATTAAACGCATCTCGTCTATGGCTTGTGGCAAATCGGCGACTTTGTTCGATAATTTACCCGCCATGTGATTACTAAAATATTGATACGATTGTTGCGAGAGTTGATCTAAAACTTCCATGCGAATATTTGCGGTAAATTTAGGAATGATCAGTGACTGATACCATTCTTGGCCGCGAAAAATAATCATAATTAAGGCATAAGTACCTAAATACAACAATACGCCATATCCCGTTTGTGCGGGTAATTCTTTTATTCCTGGGCTTGCCGTAGTAATGCCATCCACTATCATTTTTATCGCATAAGGTTGCACGGTGGATTCAAAGATCAATAATAATGGCACTATAAAAAAAATCATAAAAGCAAAACGATACGGCTTTACAAAGTGCCATATAAAAGGCAACAATGTTTTAGGCAGTGATTTATTCATAAGGTATATTTTCTTATAATGCGATCATTAAACCCGCAGAGTATTTCGTAGGAAATGGTATCGCAAAGTTTAGCGATATCATTTACCGTAATCGATTGCGTACCGTCAACGCCTATTAATGTCACTTCATCCCCAACGTAAGCTTCATCATTACCGATATCCACCATGAATTGATCCATGCATATGGTTCCTGCTTATGGGATAACGTTTACCACGAATCAATACACTACCTTGTTGTGATAAAGCGCGGCGGTAACCATCGCCATAACCGATAGGCACGGTTATGATCCTTGTTTGTTGTTTTGTTTGATAGTGATGACCATAGCTGATACCTTGCCCTGCAGCCACTACTTTAAAAAATGAAATGCGTGACTTTAATGAAAAACAAGATTGTATATCAGCAAACTGAGGTAGTGCCAACGCCGAGGTTGAATGACCTAACGTTAAAATGCCCGGACGCACCATATCAAAATAACTCTGTGGATAATAAATAATGCCATCCGAATTTGCCAGATGGCAAATCAATTCAGGATAACGTTTTTTTAGCGGCGCTACAAAAGCTGAAAACTGTTGAATTTGTTGTTGCGTATTTAAATCATTGGGACGATCTGCTGTGGCAAAGTGTGAATAAATGCCTTCGAGTTTTAACCAAGGATTAGCTAACACATATTCGATAACCGGCATCGCACTGTCTGCGCGCATGCCGGTGCGTTGCATACCCGTTTCAATTTCAATATGCACTGAGGCAATTTTATTTAACTGTTGCGCAGTTTCACTGGCTTTTTGTGCTTTATAAAGAGAGGCAATGGTCAGCATAATATTGTGATCAATAGCATCCAACATTTGCTGAGTATCCACTGCGCCCAACATTAGAATGGGCTTATGAATACCTAAAGCCCGCAATTGCATCCCTTCTTGTAAACAAGAAACACCAAAATAATCGACATAGGGCTCAGCCACTTGGCCCATGGCCGTAATACCATGGCCATAAGCATTGGCCTTTACCGGAAAGCACAGTTTAACCTGCGGACCAATGGCACGACGAATCTCAATAAGATTAGCTTGAAAACGCGGCAAATCGATATCTATCCACGTCGAATGCGAATAAGTTTTTTTAATCATAAGTGATGTTAATAAAATTACTTTAAAATAGCAAACATTAAGCCGTGGGCGGTTTTATAAACGTCCCTTCTTGATACTCCGCAAAGGCTATGCGTAGCTCATCCTGGGTATTCATAACGATCGGCCCATACCAGGCAATAGGTTCATTTAAAGGCTTTCCACTCACTAATAAAAAGCGCACTGGATGTTTTTCTGTGGTGACCACCAGATGATTACCGCCTTTTTCATACAAAACAAGAGTGCCATTAGCACAAGCGCAAGCCGGTTTCATATCAAAATAATTGACACCTACCGTATCATGGGTTAAGGGCAAACGCGCCGGATCAAAATAGGCTTCGCCTTCAATCACATAAGCAAATACCGTATGATTAGGCTTTACCATATGGGTAAAGGCTTTGCCAGAAGGCAGCGAAACATCTAGATATTCGGGATCAATCATAATATTTTGCACAGGGCCTAGGGTGCCATGGACAGTTCCACAAATGACTTTAATCGATGCCCCATCAGGTGTTTTAATCACAGGAATTTCTTGCTGTTTAATGCCTTGATAACGCGGCGCCATCATTTTAGAATGTGCTGGCAAATTGGCCCATAATTGAAAACCAAACATTTCACCCTTGCGATTCCCTTTAGGCATTTCTTGATGAATAATGCCACTACCCGCCGTCATCCACTGCACATCGCCTGCACTAATATCGCCATGATGACCCATACTGTCACCGTGTTCCACATCCCCGTCTAATACATAAGTAATCGTCTCAATACCACGATGCGGATGCCAAGGAAAACCTTCTTTATAATCCTCAGGATTTTCAGAACGAAAATCATCCAACAATAAAAATGGATCCAACATCGGCAATTCATGAAAGCCAAACGCCCGATGCAAATGCACGCCCGCGCCTTCAATGGTCGGTTCACTTTTCCAAATTTTTTTAATGCTACGTTGCTTATTCGTGTCACTCATGATGTCGCTCCTGATATACTTTTACATACGAACAACCCGGGATCACTTGATAATGATGCGCCTTCGCATACTCAAACCCCGCTTTAACCAATAATTGTGCAATATTTTTCCCACGCAACGCTGGGGGAACATAAGTACTATAGAAGTTTAATGTTTTTTCATCAACGATCTCATAACTCAACACGGCCTCCCCTTCGGGAAATTCCATATAAAATTTATGGACGGTGGTATCGTGTAAAATTGTAGGCTGCATAAGTATCCTTGTGTATTAAATCTGTGTTACTGTGCAGGTTCTTCAATCCATTGTTGAGCTAATTCAACTTGATCATAGGGAAATCGCCTTACCTTATGTTTAATTAAAGGCCCGATAAATTTTTCACCCATCATGGCAAATTTACTATTCGTGACTAATGCAATTTTTTTAACTTTCGATATATGTTTTTTAACAAATTTCACATGCGCAATCAATGCATGAATATTTTCCCAACCCGGAAATTTTTCAGTTTCGATAATCACATTTAACATATCATGGTCTTTAAGATAACTATCTGCGACAGAAGACAGCTGTATAAAATCGGTAGCCTTAAGCGGTGGGCTTAGCTTTATATGTAAAATTGATTTTTTTTCATCGAGATTGATTTCCATCATATGTTCCTTTTCAAATGTAATAGGATGCAGTATAGCGTAGTTATAAAGCCTAGCTCGGGGAGCGCAAGTGCAGATATTCCCCGCCGTGGATTCCCTTTCTTTGACCAAACAGTATCAAGATGGCACTGTATCACCATCTTCCAGTCTAAAGCGACTTAAAGATAAGTTGCCTTGGGCAGAATTATAAAAAGCTTGCTTTCAAACTAATTTTATGTTATTTTAGGGCATATTAAGGCTAAACATTGAGAATTCAATATGAAAAGATTTACCCCATACCAACCATGGTTACCCGTTTCAGTAGTGATGTCTCCCGCCTTAGGTTTACCCGTTCATGATGAAAATGGTGAAGTAAGTAAGAAAAAAATCATTACTCCCGTTCCTGAGCAAACATTGGTAGATTGCCATTTTAATATTAATCCTGAGTGTTTTACTATCACCGTTTTCAAAGAATATCAATATGAGATGACTAAGCTTTTTCTGGAATCAACCATTACTCAACTGATTAAAAAATCTATCGAGACACCGAATGCGACATTATTACTGACACCTCGTACGAGTGGAGAAGTGCTATCGATGGGGAACTTAGCTGGACTTCTTGAAGACAGTGATAAAATTGATGGTAACTATACTCTAGAAAATTCAGGTGATGCTAAGGCTATGAGAGAATGTTTCGGTATTTACATTCAAAACGGCACTGCACACTTTTTCGGAAAATCTGTAAATAGAGATTCATTGGAATACCATCTGGTCCCAGAAACAAATATTGTCATTTCGATCTGCTGGGAAGCTGATTTTTTGGGGAGATTTAAGCAAAAATTATTTGATTTGGGTGCTTGCTTAATTTTACATCCAAGTGCTAACTCGTCTGAATCCATTCAATGGGAGAGATATGAAAATCAAGAGGCTGCCTTTCCATACAATATCAAGTCAAAAGATGAACGCTGGTATAGAACTATAATGCATTTGTTAATGATTAATCCACATATTAACTTCATTCATGTGGATTACAGTGCAAGCGGTATATATTTTAAAGAAGCACCCGATCCCCAGTCAATTTCTCTGCAAAGAATCGAGGAAGAGCAACAAAATAGTGCCTGCGTTGTTAAGCGCGTGCTGCGATTTTCAAAAAAACATGCAGATCAAGCTAGCTATGAGAAAACGATACATGATCGTAGTGAAATTGATAAGACTATCATCGTCCCGGATAGTCAGGGATGTAACGTTATGTAGCTGAGAAATCAAGGGATCTCTCAGAGTCTGACCCTTGATTAAAAATCAACATCTTAAGCTTTTAAAGTAAAAGCGTTATCTGCCCTAAAACAACATTTGAATATAAAGACTCTTGGCTTAAGGTGCCTGAAACGTGGGTGCCATCTAAAGTGGATGCCCCAAGTTCAGATTTGCCCAAATCGGTAAAGCGATAGCCTGCGCCTAAGCGCAAAAAGTCGGTTAAATCGACGTCTACACCAACACCCAAGGTATAAATAAAACTGGTTGTGGTGTTTTCAACAAAGTTGCGGGTGGTTGTAGACTTGGGCACATCGGTTTCATAATTGGTTGATTCATTAATACCTGCACCTAAACCTAGAAAGACATAGGGGTGTAACCATTCTTCTACGTGATAAAGTAATTTACCATCGACTTGTACTTGGTGGGTAATGATGTCGTATTGATAAGCATATTCCTGGGCCGATGATTCATCGGGACCCTGTAAGAAAGTCCCATGTATTTCATAATTATCGGGCTGACTGTAACCGATGCCCAGTTGCAAAGCCCAGAGCGGATCAAATGACCATTCAACGCCTAAAAATAAGTCAAAATAAGCTTCGCTAATATTATCATTATGGCCTTGATAGTGAAAAAATTCATCTGGGGTCGATAGTGCTTGAGCCTTATCGAATTCAGTCCAAATAGCGCCCGCAGCAAAGCTCATCATCATGCGCCAAGATTCATCGTCAATATCATCAATATCGTCAAAGGTCTGAGCGCTGGCTGCACTTGCAGCTGTTATTAATAACATTAAGTTTACTAAAATAGTTTTTTTGAACAACATCATCACGTCCTTGTGTGGTAACCCTTGCTATAAGATATATTCACTAATACAGCTTAACAGCGTCTGTGTCAATTTTTAAACACTGTTGTGGTGTCAACTGCCACTTGTTGCTGCAACTGTTGTCTTATCTCGTTACGATGCAAAAGATTAAGGTATTTATCTGTTAAAATAAAATGTTTCGTGTCTGGATCTAAGGGATTATCATGTGATTTACTGTGAACGATTAACCCTTTATCGTTGCGTTGCCAAATGCATGTTTTTATATTTTCAAATTTAGCATACTCTACTAAAGCTTGGGCATTGCCACAATAATTACAGGCTGAAAAGGTTTCACTGTAGATTCTATATATTTTTAATTTATTAAATTGAGCCAAAAATTCTTGACCTAACGCTTCTAATGCTTGCGTTGCGTCAGCGGAATCGTTGACATTACTGCCTTGGATTTCTGCTTTTTTCTCGGTATAAATTCTATGTTTTTCACTGACCAACAATTCTAATTCCGCAATTTTTTTATTGACTTCATCAAATGAAATACCTAATGCCACAAAGGAACTAAATGCTTTGTAAGAATCAATGATTTCGTTAAATTCAAGTGGATGATTATCATAAGTCGCTCTAAAGCTCACAGCAGTTTGCTTCCATTGATTTATACTATGTTCCCAGCGGGGCGCAACGGGAGAAGAAGGTTGAATCGTTATTCTATTTGGACTGTGTGGGGGGGTTACATGATCTAAATTAAACCCAGCCCAGGTGCTCACCTCTGTGCTGAATTCCTCGCCAGTCAAGACTTCAAACAACGGTTTTTGATCTGCATTAGGATACTTTGATAACAACATACCTGCGATCTTGCTCAATAATTTGTTCAGGTCTATTTGAGAGAGCAAAGGTATAGTCTCTTTGAAAATATCTAGCGCAACAGGTGTCCATTGCAAGGGAGTCTGTGAAGTCTTAATTAAAATTTTATCTAAGATATCATCTGAAAACAGTAGCAATTCAGCTGAACGCGCTAACTGTATGATGATTTTATCACGCGCCTTGGTTGTAGATAATTGATCAAAAAACAGCATGATTAAAACTTGTACTTTAGACATCAAATTGGGGGTTTTAGCAGGATTTTGCATGGCCTGTAGTACGGCTGCTAATAGGTATTCGCGCGTGTCATCGCCCTCAGAGGGCAAGAGAGTCTCTAAGATATTAAAAGCCAAGGCTACTGCTGTGCTATGACTTGAATTAATTAATTCTATGAATATTTTATTTTTCATATCATCGGGAATATCACTGACTTTGGCAAAGGAATTTTTATAAGCCGCCTCGTCACTGTCCTTATCTGGATCATCTGCGTAAGTTTTAGCCAGTAGCCGAGATGCACCTTCAAAATACTCTGGATGGGTTGCTAAATCCAGCAACAGCATTTGTACCAAACTCGCGGAAGTGTATTCCATAGTAGTGCATTGTTCGGTCGTAAGGGGATTTATCAAACGTGTCATATAATCTAATAATGGCTGCCCTTGTAACTGCTTGAGTTTACGGACAGCGGCACGGCTTATTTCATACATAGTGATTCTCATTTCAATATAATAGTTGCTATGCTAACACATGGTAGCCAAATTATCTAGGTTTTTTTACCATTTATAACAAATCCGTCTTTTTTAGGATTATAATATTTGACCTAAGCCACCGAAAAACCAAGGAAAGCCTGATGAACCCTCCAAAAGCGACCCCAATCCCCTATCAAACCCTTGATGGCCGCACTGATTTATACCATTGGCTCAAGGAAAAAGAGCAGCCTGAAGTGCTGGACTATCTCAAAGCCGAGAATGAATACACCAAAATAACGCTTGAGAGCACTGATGCCCTGCAAGAACACTTATTTCAAGAAATACGTCATCGGATGAAAGAAACCGATACCGGGGCGTCTTGGCCAGATGGTAATTATGATTATTATTTTCGTACTGTCAAAGAAATGCAATACCCCATTTTTTGCCGAAAAATGCGCGGCATTGGGGAAGAAGAAATTGTCTTGGATGAAAATAGTGAGGCCCAGCATCATCCTTATTTTCATCTCAATGCGCTGGCTTTAAGCGTTGATCACCATTTATTGGCTTATACCATCGATACCAAAGGTGACGAATATTATACCTTGCTGATTAAAGATTTACGCACACAAACCTTATTAAGCGATACTATTAAAGACATGGGCGGAGAAGTGGTTTTTGCAGCAGATAATCAGCATTTTTGGTATATTCGTTTAGATGCTGCGCATCGGCCGTATCAAGTCTGGCAGCATAAAATGGGTACGCCAGTTGAGCAAGATAGTTTAATTTTTCATGAAACGGATGAGCGATTTTTTCTATCGATTACTCGCACTAAAGATGATATGTTTTTAATGGTCAATGCGCACAGTAAAATAAGTAGCGAGATACATTATACTAGCGCACATACTCCAAATCTTCCTTTACTCTGTATATCTTCACGCGTGCCCCATATAGAATATGATGTTGAACATCATCAAGGTTATTTTATTATTCGCAGCAATGAAAATGCTGAAAATTTTCAACTCCTGCGCGTGGCAGTGAATGCCCCTCAAAAAGAAAATTGGCAAGTGCTCCTTGCGCATAATCCCGAAATTGCCATTGATGGTTTTGAGCTTATGCAAGATTTTATCGTCGTACAAGAGCGACGTGCAGGCTTGCCTGCTTTACACGTCTTAGGATTTGATCATAAAACAGATTATCTAATCGAGGTTGATGAGCCGACTTATGATTTAGATCTGGGTCATAATTGTTTGCTCAACAGCAATATTTTACGCTTTGAATATGAATCCCTCACCACACCTCATTCTGTGTACGATTTTAATTTAATCGATAAAACGCGCACTTTGATTAAGCAAACTCCGGTATTGGGCCATTATCATGCGGATGATTATACCAGTGAGCGTATTTTTGCAACGGCGCAAGATGGCGTGCAAATTCCCATTTCATTGGTGTATAAAAAAGATCTTAAAAAACCAGCACCTTTATATTTAACCGCTTATGGTGCTTATGGCATTACCAGCGATGCCTGGTTTTCTAATGCGCGCATTAGTTTGCTGGACAGAGGTTTTGTCTTTGCCGTGGCCCATATTCGCGGCGGTGGCGAATTTGGTAAACCATGGCATGATCAAGGCCGTTTTTTTAAAAAACAAAATACCTTTGATGATTTTATTGCTTGCGCAGAGCATTTAATTAAACAAGCCTACACCCAAGCAAATAAACTGGTTATTAATGGCGGTAGCGCCGGTGGCTTATTAATGGGCGCGGTACTTAATAAACGCCCTGATTTATTTGCGGCTTGTATTGCCCATGTGCCCTTTGTTGATGTTTTAAATACCATGCAAGATCCCAACCTGCCCTTATCGATTACTGAATATGATGAATGGGGCGATCCCAATCAACACGATGTTTATGAATATATCAAAGGCTATTCGCCCTATGATAATATTAAGCATCAAGCCTACCCGGCTATTTTAGCAACTGCGGGTTTAACTGATTGGCGAGTACCCTATTGGGAAGCCGCAAAATGGGTCGCGAAATTGCGTGAATATAAAACCGATGAAAACTTATTATTATTAAAAACAGATTTGGAGGCAGGCCATTATGGTTTGTCTGGTCGTTATAATGCGCTGCGTGAAGTCGCATTAGAATATGCATTTATTTTTAGAGTATTAGATATATAACATGATGAACCCACACTACCAACCTGAACACCTAGAACCTGCGGCCCAAGCGTATTGGGATACGCATAAAACGTTTCAAGTACAAGAAGATCCCACGCGTGATAAATTTTATTGTTTATCGATGCTGCCCTATCCCAGCGGTCATTTACATATGGGCCATGTGCGTAATTATACGATAGGCGATGTGATCGCCCGTGTTGAGCGCATGAAGGGTAAAAATGTTTTACAACCCATGGGTTGGGATGCCTTTGGTTTACCCGCAGAAAATGCGGCGATTAAAAATGGTAGCGCGCCTTCGCAATGGACTTATGAAAATATTGCCCATATGCGGGGGCAATTGCAAAAATTGGGTTTTGCTTATGATTGGTCGCGTGAAATTGCAACGTGTGATCCAGAATATTATCGCTGGGAACAATGGTTGTTTTTACAAATGTATAAACAAGGTTTAGTGTATAAAAAATCAACTTTAGTGAATTGGGATCCTGTTGATCAAACTGTTTTAGCCAATGAACAAGTAATTAACGGCCGCGGCTGGCGCTCGGATGCGCTGGTAGAATTGCGGGAAATTCCGCAGTGGTTTTTTAAAATTACCCATTATGCTGAAGAATTATTAGATGAATTAACTCAAATGCCCGGCTGGCCACAAGAAGTGCGGACCATGCAACAACATTGGATAGGACGCTCAGTCGGTGCTTTAGTTAAATTTAAACTGGAAAACAGTGATGAACACTTGACGATTTTCACTACACGTGTGGATACATTAATGGGTGCGACTTATTTAGCCATAGCACCCCAACATCCATTGGCACAAGATAATCCTTTAGTACAAGATTTTATTAAAGAATGTGCCCACGGTAAAACTGCCGAAGCAGATTTGGCGCAAATGGAAAAGCGTGCTGTATTTACAGGTCTTTATGCACATCACCCGATTACCCAAGCATTATTACCGATTTGGGTGGCCAATTTTGTATTGATGAATTATGGCAGTGGCGCTGTCATGGCCGTACCGGCCCATGATGAACGTGATTTTGCAGTTGCACAACAATACAATTTGCCAATTAAACAAGTATTAAATACACAAGATGCGCTACCTTTTACGGGTCATGCGGAATTAATTAACTCGGGCGAATTTAATGGTTTACATTCCAAAGAAGCCCTCGTTGACATTACTGCAACTTTAGAGAAACTTAAATTAGGTGAACGGCAAGTGCAATTTCGCTTACGCGATTGGGGCATATCACGACAACGTTATTGGGGCGCGCCTATTCCCATGATTAATTGTACAACTTGCGGACCACAACCCGTCAATGAAGCTGATTTACCGGTTATTTTACCCGAAGGTTTAACGCCCAGTGAAAAAGGTTCGATCTTAAAAGAGAATGAAGATTTTTTAAAAACAACATGTCCGCATTGCGGTGAGCCAGCCCTGCGCGAAACCGATACCTTTGATACTTTTATGGAGTCATCTTGGTATTTTGCCCGGTATACCTGTAATGATCAAAAAAATAAAATGCTCGATGAACGTGCTCTTTATTGGCTACCGGTTGATCAATATGTCGGCGGCATTGAGCATGCAGTCATGCATTTATTGTATGCACGGTTTATATATAAAGTATTAAGGGATTTAAAATTAGTCCCTGGCGATGAACCATTCAAAAATTTACTCACTCAAGGCATGGTCTTAAAAGACGGTGCTAAAATGTCTAAATCCAAGGGTAATACGGTTGATCCAAATTTATTAATTAATACCTATGGTGCAGATACTGTGCGTTTATTTAGTATGTTTGCAGCGCCACCCGAGCTGAGTTTAGAATGGAGTGCTTCAGGCGTTGAAGGTGCTTCACGGTATTTAAAGCGTTTATATAAATTGGTTTATACCCATGTGGAAAATTCAATAGAAGGTTTCCAGCAAGACAGCTACTCAAGCCAACAACAAGAATTGCGCTATCAAACCCATGCCGCGATTAAAAAGGTCACTGAAGATATTCAGGTGCGTAAAACATTTAATACCGCCATTGCAGCCGTCATGGAATTTAGTAATTTTTTACAAAAATATACAGTAAATGATGCAACAGATTATGCGCTTATGCACAAAGCCTTAGAAAGCATCGTATTATTATTATCCCCCATTACCCCGCATATTTGCCATTATTTATGGCAAATGCTTGGCAATGAAGGCGCAGTTGCACTTCATCCCTGGCCGGCCTTTGATAACAGCCTATTAACCCGTGCGCAATATGAATTGGTGGTACAAGTTAATGGTAAAGTACGCGCTAAATTGCAAATTGCTGAAGGTACGGATGAGGAAGCAATTAAACAACTGGCGATGGCTGATGCTAATGTGAATAAATATATAGAAGGTAAAGATCTTAAAAAAATCATTGTGGTTCCTAAACGTTTAGTCAGTATCGTGGTGACCGAATAATATGCGCATTATTATTATATCTGTACTTTGCACTTTGCTCCTTAGCTGTGGCTTTAGTTTACGCACGCCTGTGCAGCTGGCGGATAATATGCAAACCATCGCCATTACCCCGGATGATCCTTATCGTCCCTTACAACGTAATGTGCGTGAAGCCCTGATGTATTCTGGCGCTAATGTCACCAGTGATACCCACCTAAGCCAAGTGATTTTAAAATTAAGTCCTGAACAAGTGTTGCGTAGCACCTATGCCGTAGACACTGCAGGGGATGTCGCGCAAGAATTATTAACTTATACGCTGACTTTTGAATTGGTCGATAAAGATAATAAAATATTGATACCCAAACAAAGCATTAAAACCGATCGCATGTTATACATCCATGAAAACCAACTCTTAAGCGTGAATCGTGAAGAGCGTACTTTAGTCGATGATATGCGACAAGAAGCCGTGCAACAATTGATTCGGCGCTTAGCGGCTTATGATCATGAAGATTAATAGCGACCAACTACCCAAGCAATTAACTAAGTCCCACCCGGGATTTTGGCTGGCTACTGATGAAGTATTTTTACAACAAATCAATGCGGATTTAATTCGCGATAGCGCGAGGCAAAAAGGCTTTAGTGCACGCACAGTTTTTCATATCGATAATCATTTTAACTGGGATGAAGTCTATCAACAACTTAATAATCGCTCGTTATTTAACGATACGCAATTATTAGAATTACGTTTTATTCAAGATAAATTTTCAGATGCGGATCGCAAAGCCCTACAAGCCTGTTGCGACAAATTAAACCCGGATGTTTTATTACTGGTTTTAACCCATAAAATCGAAGCACAAACACAAAAAGCAAAATGGTTTGATGAGGTATGCAAAAAAATATGTTTTATACCGATATGGCCAATTAGCCCTCAACAGTATTTAACTTGGCTTAATAATCGCAGTACTCATTATCAACTTAATATTGAAGCGAATGCTTTACAATTATTAGCCAAACAAACCCAAGGCAATGTATGGGCAGCAGATCAAATCTTACAGCAATTAAAACTGCTTTATACCCACAGTATTACGCAAGAGATGATGGCTGAGCTGACATTTGATGCCATGCAAACCGAATTATTTACTTTTGTAGATGTATTCTTAGGCACACAACCTGCGCAGGCTTTTCATCATTTACAATTATTAGAAACCCAAGGTGTTGAGCCGATATTAATTATCTGGGCGCTCGCGCGTGAATTACGTACTTTAAATAGTCTATTATTAGGCGCAAATCCTTATATTTGGCCACAGCGGCAAGCGTTAATGGCGAGCGCCTGTAAACGTTTCCCCATCAATAAAGTACAAGCGCTCTTCACACAATTAGCGCAAATTGATTTATTTATAAAAGGCGTCAAACAAGGCTGCCCCTGGTTAGCCTTAGAGAGGTTATTAATATGCTAGGTATTTTAGGTGGAATATTCGACCCCATACATTACGGCCATTTAAGTGCTGCCTGGCAAGCGTATCAATCTTTAGAATTAGATGAACTACGCTTTATGCCCTGCAATCGTCCACCGCATAAAAGCGCACCTTTTGCAAGTGCTGCACATCGTATCCATATGCTAAACCTAGCCATAAAAGACATACCAGCATTTAAAATTGACGATCGCGAATTAAAGTTCAATGACATTTCCTATACAATAAACAGTCTTACCCAAATCCGCAAAGAAATCGGCGACACACCTATTTGTTTATTATTAGGCCGCGATGTATTTGGCCAAATTGCCACCTGGCATAAACCTGAACGACTACTTCAGCTTGCCCATCTTGTGATCGTAGATAGGCCAGAAGAGATGTTCAAACGTAACGCATTTATTGATGACTTGTTAACACATGAAGTCACCGATCCCAAAGCACTCAAAAAACAAAACGCAGGCTTAGTGTATTTTGAAAAAAATACACCCTTATGTATCTCTTCAACTATCATTCGAGAAATGCTAAGCAGTAATCTGAGTCCACGATTTTTATTGCCCGACTCTGTATTAAATTATATTCATGATAATAAATTATATTAAAAAATATGTTTGTTAACTGGTTTTTACTGGCCATAGTTTATATAGTTTTGGATGTGTAATACCTAGGCCTATGCTAAGCTTTTAAGATTAGTTTTATATTGGAAAGCTTGGTATGAACAACCCCTCTTTTATGCAACAAGTGGCTGCGGCCAGCAAACGGAATCACTCTTTATTATGTGTGGGGCTTGACCCAGATGTAAGTAAATTTCCTGAAAATGTACTTCGGGAAGAGTTTCCTATTTTTTCCTTTAATCGTGCGATTATTGAAGCGACTCATGATGTGGTCTGTGCTTATAAGCCACAGATTGCCTTTTATTCAGCAGCGCGCGCTGAAAATCAGTTGGAGATGACGATAGATTTTATTAAAGAGCATTATTCACATATTCCGGTGATTTTAGATGCTAAGCGCGGTGATGTGGGCAGTACGGCGCAACAATATGCACTAGAAGCTTTTGAGCGCTATCAGGCAGATGCGGTCACGGTTAATCCTTATTTGGGACATGATGCGTTGCAGCCGTTTTTAGATTATAAACAAAGGGCGTGATTATTTTATGCCATACCTCTAATAAAGGTTCTAAGGATATTCAAGAATTACATGTCAATGATATTTTTTTGTATGAAAAAATTGCCATGCTCGCCAGTATGCACTGGAATGAACATGATAATATTGCGCTAGTCATCGGTGGCACTTACCCGCAGGCTTTAAGTAAAATCCGCGCTATTATTGGCGATGACATGTTTTTGCTAGTTCCTGGCGTGGGCGCACAAGGCGCATCGATTGAAGATGTAGTCACTCACGGCAAAACATCCGACAGTGGTGGTTTAATCATCAGTGCTTGGCGTAGTATTCTATATGCCAGTCATCATGATGATTTTTCTAAAGCTTCTCGCGCTGTTGCGCTTAAATTACGTGATGAAATGAATCAATATCGATAAGGGCCCATTATGCTCGTCTACCTCACAAGTATTGCAGCTGCGCTTTTATTATTATACAACCGCGCCAGTTTAAAAGTATTTACTTTGTCTGCGTTTACTTTACTGTGTTTTTATAAGTGTATATGATGCAGTAAAAATTCATGAATTTGTTTATTATTTTAGTATTTTTTTACTGATAGCCTTACCCTTAATATTACAAGTATACGTAAACAAATTTTCTCACGTCTTATTTTAAAATTATTTAAACGCAATATGCCGCATATTTCTGCGACTGAAAAAGAAGCCATCGAAGCCGGCGATATTTGGTGGGAAGCTGCGCTTTTTACTGGCATGCCAGATTGTGCGCATTTACAAAATTATCCTAAACCAACTTTATCCGAAGAAGAGCAGGCTTTTATTGATAATGAAGTGCGGCAATTTTGCGATATCATTGATGATTGGCAAATCACCAGTACGGGCAAAATTCCTGATAATGTTTGGGATTTTGCAAAGAAAAATGGTTTTTTTGCATTGATTATTCCTAAGACTTATGGCGGCAGGGAATTTAGCGCCCTCGCACATTCTGAAATTTTAGCAGTCATTGCCAGCAGAAGCTTATCAATGGCGGCTACCGTATCGGTACCTAATTCCCTAGGCCCTGGTGAATTATTATTACACTATGGGACATCTGTGCAAAAAGATTATTATTTGCCACGCCTAGCTCAAGGTTTAGAAATACCTTGCTTTGCATTGACGAGTCCAGAAGCAGGATCAGATGCCGGCAGCATTCCAGATACGGGCATCGTGTGCCGCGGTGAATTTAATGGTAAAGAGGTCATTGGCTTACAGCTCAATTGGGATAAACGTTATATTACCCTTGCCCCCGTTGCAACCTTATTAGGTCTTGCCTTTAAATTATTTGATCCCGATAAATTACTGAGCGATAAAATAAATCGCGGCATTACTTGTGCACTCATTCCTGTGACGACACCTGGAATCACCATTGGTCATCGGCATATGCCACTGAATATGGCCTTCCCTAATGGTCCTACCCAAGGTAAAAATGTATTTGTGCCGCTGGATTTTATTATTGGCGGTGAACAAATGATCGGCCAAGGTTGGCGGATGTTGGTTGAGTGCTTATCTGCAGGACGCGCTTTATCTTTGCCTTCATTAGCCACTGGCGGTGCCAGAGCCAGTACTTTTGCAAGCTTTGCGTATGCCCATATTCGTCAGCAATTTGATCAACCGATAGGTTATTTTGAAGGCGTAGAAGAAGCCCTCACTCGTATGGCTGGCTTTACTTATATTATTGAATCAGCGCGGCGCTTTACCGCTGGTTGTGTAGATTTAGGTTTAAATCCCAGTGTGCCTTCTGCGATAGTTAAATACCATGCAACTGAATTAAGCCGCAAAGTATCGCTCGATGCCATGGATATTCACGGTGGTAAAGGCATTTGTTTAGGCCCGCATAATTATTTAGGTCGATTTTATCAAGGCGTACCGGTTGCCATTACGGTTGAGGGCGCAAATATTTTAACCAGAACCTTAATGATATTTGGCCAAGGCGCGATGCGTGCGCATCCTTATTTATTAACTGAATTAGAGGCGGCAGAACAAGATGATTTATCGCGTTTTGACACAGCCATTTTTGCACATGCGGGATTTATTTTAAGTAATATAGTACGTACATTTTTCTTAAATATTACCTTTGGATTTTGCAATCTATCTGCGCCCAAAGGAGAAACAAGACGTTATTATCAAGCCATTACCCGCTTATCCAGTGCATTTGCACTCACGGCGGATCTGGCGCTTATTTTATTAGGTGGACGTTTAAAACGTTTGGAAAAATTATCCGGCCGGCTTGCCGATGTGCTGAGTATGTTGTATTTAACTTCTGCTGTATTAAAACGCTACCATGATGGCCATGCGCCAGATGAGAAATTATTACTGAATTGGAGTTGTAAGTATTTATTAAATCAATTAGAAATTCAATTATCAGGCTTTTGGAAAAATTACCCTAATCGATTTTTTGGTTTTTTAATGCGTAAATTTATTTTCCCTGTAGGCATTTGCAGTCATTCACCCACGGATAAACAAGGCGGATTGATTGCTAAAAATTTATTAAATCCTGGCGAATTGCATGATGTTTTTAAACAAGGTTTGTTTTTGCAAAAAAGTCCGGGTAATTTATTGGCCGAGCTAGAAGAAACTTTATTAAAATGCATCGCTGCAGAAGAAATCGAAAGACGCATACGTCATGCTTTAAAAGCAGGTGAGATTCATAAAATTAAATTAGATGATGATTTGCGGCATGCAAAGGAACAAAACATTATTAGTGAAGCCGAATTTTTACAAGTAAAAGAAGCACGTGGCGCGAGGCGCGCCATTATTGCCGTCGATGATTTTTAAAATTTATTTTGCAAGCGCACAACATTTTTTATACTTTTTACCACTCCCGCAAGGGCAAGGTGAGTTGCGTTCTATCACCGGTTTTTTACCGCTTACATAATACCAACGTGAACCGCCGTCTAGGCGAGCAAATTCGCTGACCTCGTGCATTTTATGCAGCACGCCTTCTTCTTCGTACTGAGCAATAAATTCTACAAACCCAAGCTTGGCTTGTGGTTTAGGTGCATTGATTACTTCTAGACCTAACCACTTCACTTGATGCGCCCAGTTTTTTGTCGCTTCGCTATCAAAATTTTGTGCGGCTTGGCCTTTCATGGTGGCAGCAATATAATCGATATTGCCTTGTGTGTAAGCCGTATAACGCGAACGCATAAGTTGCTCAGGCACTTGAGGCCTGGCAGTACCGTTAATATACGGCTCGCAACATTGCGAATAAAGTTTTTGAGATTGACAAGGGCACAACATTTTACGCACTCCTATTCATTTATCATTTCTTGACTTTTATATTAAAACATTTAAGATTAATTGTGGAAAATTAATTCAACCTTAAATGGAGATTTTATTATGTTAAATAAAAATTTATTGGCTGCTGCTGCTGCTTTAGCTATCACTGTTGCCCCTGCTGCTTCTGTATTTGCTAATGAACACACTGGCTACTGTAAAGGCTTAAACGACTGTAAAGGTAAAGGCGAATGTGCTGGTATGGCTCAAAACGATTGCAAAGGTAAAAATGATTGCAAAGGTCAAGGCTATATGAAAATGTCTCCTAAAGACTGCGTCGCTAAAGGTGGTACACCTGCTGCTGCGGAATCTATGCCTAAATAATGTATTTGGTAGTAAAATCAAGGTGCGCTTAGTCATTTAAGCGCACTTTTTTAATTGAAGTAAACATGTCAAAACAAATCAATCACCCTCATTTTTTAGGTTTTGGTTTAGGCTTAAGGCCTCCACACTTTTCTAGCGTGCTTGCTGAAAAACCAGACGTTGACTGGTTTGAAATTCTAACTGAAAATTATTTAATCCCAGGTGGTCGTCCTTTGTATTATATGGACAAAATTCGTGAACAATACCCCATGGTCATGCACGGCGTGTCAATGTCACTAGGCAGCACTGATCCCATCGATTTAAATTATTTACGCTCACTTAAAGCGCTAATCAAGCGTGTTGAGCCCAAATGGATTTCTGATCACTTATGCTGGACGGGTGTTGGGCAAAAAAATATGCACGACTTATTGCCCCTACCTTATACCCAAGAGGCCATTAATCATGTCGCCAACAAAATCATGCAAGTCCAAGAATTTTTAGGACAACAAATTTTAATTGAAAATCTTTCTAGCTATATTACTTATCAACAATCGGATATGACAGAGTGGGAGTTTTTAAGTGAAATTGCTAAGCGTGCCGATTGTTTTATTTTATTAGATGTAAATAATGTTTATGTCAGTGCGCAGAATCACGAATTTTCACCCATGGAATATATTAATGCCATGCCTAATAATCGTGTGTTACAAATTCATTTAGCAGGGCACTCCCAGGGTGAAGATTGTATTATTGATACCCATGACCAACCTGTTATTGATCCTGTTTGGGATTTATATGCAAAAACCATCAAACACTTAGGCCCCATTTCCACCATGATAGAGCGCGATGATAATATCCCACCACTGTCTGAACTATTAGTGGAACTTAATCATGCCCGTGAAATCGCCGAATCCGTATTATTGGAAAGTATATGAGTGAATTAGCAACCCTACAAAATGCGTTTCAAGATTATTTATTGGAGCCTAGCCAAAATGCCATACGCTTATCGATAGTCTCTACAGCACGTATGCACGCCGATAAACGCTTGGGTGTTTATGCTTATGCCTATTATGCACGACTTATTGAGGTTTTATCCTTAAGCTACCCTGCCCTCTATGCTTATTTAGGGCATGATAATTTTTATAGTGTGGGACGTGAATATGCACAAGCACATCCATCCACTTTTCGCTCGATACGCTGGTTTGGCGATCAATTGGCTAATTTTTTACAACAACATCCTGTTTATAAAGATTATCCCTATCTTGTGGAATTAGCCACAATCGAGTGGACGATCGAAGCTGTTTTTGACGCTATCGATCAAAGCACTTTAACCATTGCAGAATTGGCTTTGGTTCCACCAGAAGCTTGGGCTCAAATGCAGATCCAATTACATGCAAATGTCCGACGTTTAGATCTGGCCTGGAATTGCATAAAAATATGGCAAGCTATGAAAGAAGAACAAGATCCACCTGCACCAGAAGAAAATATACATAAAGTTCACTGGGTTTTTTGGCGCAAAGATTTCACGCATCAATACTGTTCGCTTGAACAAGAAGATGCTTGGGCTTTAGATGCTGCCCTTAAAGGTGAGAATTTTGGCACGATTTGCGAAGGTTTACTGCAGTGGCAAACCGAAGATCAAGTCGCCCTACGCGCAGCCTCCTTGCTCAAAGGATGGATACTCGCAGGGCTGGTTTCTAAGACAACATATTAAAAGACTAGACTTCTTCTAACTGCACACTGACCTCTGCGCTGGTTAAGCGTTGTTCTTGACCAGCAATTGTGACTTTAAGCAGACCTTGCTCATCTATACCTATGGCTACCCCCTCTGAAATTTGATCATGCTGGGTAATTTTTATCGCTTTATTATGTAAAATATCGTAGTTTAACCACTCATCTAAAAAGCCATTAAATCCTTTTGTACTAAAACGCTGTAAATAATCATGTAGCGCCGTGATTAAATAAGCACACAGTTGATTGCGCGAAATGCTGCGTTGCATGACTTGCGATAAATCCGTAAATGCTTGATCAATTTTAATATGCCTTGGCATATTGATATTTAAACCAATGCCGATGACAACATCACAGGGTCCTAGCGCGTCACCCGACATTTCAACTAATATTCCACCTAATTTTTTACCTTGCCAAAAGATATCATTGGGCCATTTAAGGCCTATATTTTTTGCACCAATGTGTGTGAATGCTCGGATAACCGCAAGGCCTGCGACTAAACTTAAACCCATTAATTGCGCGGCGCCTTGATTAAATTGCCAAGCGATTGAACAATAAATATTACTGCCGACAGGTGAGACCCAAGTGCGACCCAATCGTCCGCGACCATGTGATTGATATTCTGCCAAACAAACGCTGCCTGTTTTGATGGTGTTATCCGCTAGCGCTTTAGATAATACCAAATTGGTTGATTCTGTTTGTGGCAAAATATTAATATTTATATTTTCTGCAAGCGCACTTGGCAAGTGCATCGCTATTTTTTCTTGATTAAGCAGCTCTAAACCATCAAATATTTTATAGCCTCGACCTGTCACTGCAGCAACTTCTAATCCTAAAGTACGTAATTCATCAACAGCTTGCCAAACTCTAGCCCTGGAAATATTAAATTGAGCAGCCAGTTGTTCACCAGAATGAAATTTGCCGTCTGCAAGCTGTTCTAATATTTGAAAAGTCAGTGACATCATTATTCTCCTGTTAAACGCACCAAAGGATAGGCGCGCAAAAGTTTTTGCAACATTAAATAGCCTAATGCGGTATAAATTATCAATCCTAACAAGGGAGCCCAAATCAAAAACATCCAGTGTATCGCAGGTTCCATGGTAAATATATATTTTGCTACCAGTGCACTTAATACTTGCGCAAAAATCACCGCTATAGTTCCGGCAATTAATCCAATGATGGCAAATTCACTAAGCCAGCCACGCAATAACTGATTGCGTGTTGCACCCAAGGTGCGTAACACAGCGCTTACAAAGGCGCGTGCATCCGCTTGAGTTTTAGCAATCACCCATAACATCAATAATACAGCTAAACACACAAGAAAAAATAACACTTCAACGATGACTAGCGCCTGCATAATCAGATTTTGCAAATTACGGATAATATCATCCACATCTAATAAGGTTAGATTAGGAAAGCGCATCACTATTTGATTCAAGAAATTCTCATCACTTTTGGATAAATAAAAACTCCCCAAATAAGTCGTCGGCAAATTCACTAATACTTCTTTTGAAGTAATCGCATAAAAATTAGGTTGCATCGAATACCAATCAACATTTCTAAAGTTAGCGATGGTTACCGTAAACTGTTCAGGGCCGGCTTGAAAAGTAAGGCCATCCCCCACTTTTAGATTTAAATCTTTGCCCATGCTTTCTTCAATGGAAATATGAGAATCTTGCAGCGTATCTGTATATGATAAATTTAAATCACGTCGCAATACGTTGGGCGCATCACCCTTTGGATAATCTGCTAATGAGGTTTCACGACCATTGATGGCTGTTAACCGTGCACGAATCATGGGATAAAAAGTGGGGACGACTTGCTTTTCTGCTTCAAAAAAAGATTCTACGTCTTTTAATTGTTCTGGCAAAATATTAATAACAAAATAATTAGGCGTATGAGGCGGAAATTTATGCGCCCAGGTATTCACAAAATCTTGTCGAATTAATAGAAAAAAGAATATGATCGTTAATGCAAATGAAAACACCCCCACTTGCATCATGCTGGCACGTTTAGCATGCGTGATTTGCATTAAACCCAATCGCCAAGGCATTTTTAATTTTCTGCCTAAATAAGCTGCCCACTGCAAGGCCACATAAGTCAAAAATGCAAAACACCCCCCGACTAAAACAATAGCTAACCACGCATAAATCATCAGCAATAAAGGCTGATAAAAACTCCATAATACGCATAACGCGATTATCATGCTGCCATAAATAAAATAACTCGAAACCGTGGGCGCTTGTAATTGCCGTTGCAAGACACGCAAGGGTGACACGCGTTGCAAATTTAATAACCAGGGCCAAGCAAAACTAAATACCAGGATAATGCCGGTGAATAAAGATAAGATAAATGTATCTAGGAGGTTAGGCAGCGGCAATACAATTTGCCAAACACTAGCGGCTAGATAAATAAAAATCCGACAAACACCATAACCCAGTAAACACGCAAACAGCGATACGACCACTGTTAAGACTAATAAACTGCTTAAATAGGCAGCGCGAATATCGCTTTGGGTTGCACCTAAACAACGTAAGATAGCCGTACTATCCGTTTGTCTTTCAGCATAGGTACGTGTCGCCAAACTCATCGCTAGCGCTGCTAATAAAAAAATAATCAAGGCGGTAAGCGTTAAAAAATTCAATAAACTATCGATGGGCCGCACCAGCTCAGGACGTGAAGTCATATTATCGACGACTTCTTGTTGCGCGGATAATTGCGGTTTAATTTGCGCTGCAAACTGTTCTATAGCTTGTTTATGACCGCTGACTAAAAATCGATATTCGACACGTGAGCCAAAGCCTAATAGTTGTGTATTGGGTAAGTCTAAACTATTCATTAATACCCGCGGCGCCATCGCTAAAAAAGCAAGTCCTGCATCGGGTTCATGAGTCAGCAGGCGCGTGACTTTAAATGTGGATGCACCAATTTCAACATGATCACCGATATTAATATTAAATACTGGCAATAAACGTGGCGCAACCCATACTTCACCGGGTTGTGGAATACTGTCTATCGGATGATCTAAGGCGTCTAAACTATCGCGTACTTGCAATTGTCCGCGTAAGGGATAACCGGTATTGACCGCTTTAATCGATGCCAATTGCAAATGATTATTTGCCGAGACCATACTTAAAAATTCTACCGTCTGTGCAGTTTGTAAATTTAAATCTTGTGCTTGTAAAGACCATTTTTCTATAGGCAAACTTTCGCTGGATTCAATTAACCAATCACTACCCAAAAGCGCGCTGGCACGATTATCCATTTCTTGTTTAACACTACTTGCAAAGAAATTTACACAAGCCAACGTGCCTACACCAATTAAAATAGACAGAGCCAGTGTTAACAATAAACGTTCGCGCCATTGATAATGCAAAAAATGTAAAGTCATCCGCCAATATCGATTCATTGTTTTACCAACTCCCCGGCTTCTAAAATAATACGCCGCTCACAAAGCCCCGCCAGTTGCGGATCATGGGTGACTAAAATCAATGTGACTTTTTGTTCTTTCTGGGTTTTAAAAATAAGTTCAATAATTGCTTCGCTGGTATGACTATCTAAACTGCCTGTCGGTTCATCTGCAAACACAATACTGGGTTGTACTGCAAACGCACGCGCAATCGCAACACGTTGTTGTTCGCCGCCTGAGAGTTGTTTTGGGGTATGCGTCATGCGTTGACCCAGACCCACATATTCAAGCCAAGTGCGCGCTTGTTTTTCTGCATCAGGGATCCCTTTTAACTCTAAAGGCAATATGACATTTTCAAGCGCTGTAAATGCCGGTAATAAGTGAAATTGCTGAAAAACAAAACCCACATGTTCACTGCGCACACGCGCACGTTCGTCTTCATTGAGTGTATTAAGAATGTGGCCTGCCAGGGTAATTTGACCACTACTTGGATTATCTAAACCTGCTAATAAACCTAATAATGTCGATTTACCTGATCCGCTGCGGCCCATGATCGCTAAAGATTCGCCTGCATTTATATTTAGATCAATTTGGTTTAGAATGGTTAAATCCCCTGCGGGTGTTGCGATATGTTTACCTAATTGCTTAGCTTGAACTAAAGGTGTGGTTGATGCGGTCATTTATTTGCTTCCTAGTATTAATTTGCGCCATAAAACTTTGTTTTGCACAAGCGCCGCCCAAGAAAATCCTTATTGTTGGCGATAGTCTATCCACTGCCTATGGCATCGATCGCAATGAAGGCTGGGCCAGTTTATTAGCCCAACGCTTAGCGAGTCAATCCCCTGATTTTATGACCGTGAATGAAAGCATTTCCGGACAAACTACAGCTGCTGGTCTTGCGCAATTACCTAAATGGCTTAATACCCATAAACCTGAAGTCTTAATCTTAGAATTAGGTGGTAATGATGGTCTACAGGGTCTAGCCCTGGCCCATATTAAACAAAATTTGGCACAAATGATAACCCTTGCACAAAAAGAGAAAATAAAAATTTTATTATTAGGCATGCAATTGCCGCCTAATTACGGCTTGCAGTATACCCAAGGGTTTAAAGAAATTTATCCTGCATTAACGCAAGAATATCAACTGGCACTGGTGCCCTTTTTTCTAGAAAATGTTGGCGGTTATTTGCAATATATGCAATACGATAATATTCACCCCAGTCTTCTGGCACAACAAGTCATGCTTGATAATGTTTGGCCCTATTTAGAACCCCTATTAAAATGATGCCCTTCATCCGCTTGATGCGTTTAGATAAACCGATTGGAACACTTCTAGTACTTTGGCCGGTGTTATGGGCTTTATGGCTAGCCAATCAGGGCGCGCCTTCTCTTAAAGTATTCATTATATTTATGTTAGGCGGCTTTGTGATGCGCACCGCGGGTTGTGTGATTAATGATATTTTTGATAGAAAATTTGATAAACAAGTTGCACGCACGCAAATGCGTCCTTTGGCACAAGGTGAATTATCTTTATTGCAAGCGTATGTATTATTTTTTATCTTAATGCTGCTGGCCCTTATTTTGGTCTTACAATTAAATCGTTTTACGATTCAAATCGCCTGTATCGCGGCTGTATTAACGATATTATACCCTTTATGTAAACGCATCATCCAAATGCCGCAATTGATTTTGGGATTCACTTTTAACGCAGGTGTGTTGATGGCCTTTAGTGCATCGATTAATGAACTGCCCACGCTGGCCTGGTTATTATTTTTCATCAGCGTCATTTGGACGATGGCCTACGATACGCTATATGCCATGGTTGATAAACCAGATGATATAAAAATAGGGATAAAATCCACAGCAGTATTATTTAAACACTATGATTGGGTGATCACTTGTTTATTGTATGCCTTGTTTTTTATAGGTATTTTCTGGATAGGCTATCTCAAACAACTGGGGCCTGTTTTTGATGGTTTTGTGGTATTATCCCTAGGTTGGACCTACTACCATCTACTCAATTCGCGTAGAAAAACCCCTGAGCATTACTTTAAAGCTTTTTTAGCCAACAATATAACAGGCCTATTGATTTTTATAGGTTTTTTAATTACCTTAACTTAGTTGATCAGCTTGATTTTCTGGATTCTCTGTGAGATAATAGCTATTCTTACTGAAGGAGATACTATGAAAAATTACTTAACATACCCCGTGCTAGTGGCCAGCCTTTCATTGATAGGTGCTTCAGCCATCGGTGCTTATGATGAACAAGAAGTAAATTCTGCGGCCCCATTATTGGCTCAAAGTGAGCATTTGGATGAAGCCGTTTTAAACAAGGCCCTGATTGCTTTTGATAATGCGGTTAACGCCGGCATTACCGATAGCCAGATCCTAACTATTATTGACTACAGTAAAGCCTCTAGCGAACCACGTTTATGGGTGTTTGATTTAGAAACATCTAAATTATTGCTAGAAGAACTGGTTGCCCATGGTCGCGGCAGTGGTGAATTACATGCTACAGATTTTTCTAATACGCCACAAAGCTATCAATCCAGTATCGGTGTATTTATTACCGAAGATACTTATCAAGGACGTAATGGTTATTCACTACGCTTAGAAGGTTTAGAACAAGGCGTTAATCACTTAGCAAAAGAACGTGCGATCGTGATTCATGGTGCGAGCTATGTGAATCCCGATTTTGTTGCAAGAACCGGTCGCCTGGGTCGTAGTCATGGTTGTCCTGCAGTGAGCGCTGCGGTCAATAAAGAATTTATTAATACAATTAAAGGTGGAAGTTTAGTATTTGCTTACTATCCCGATCAAGAATGGTTAACAGAATCTGAATTTTTGCAAAAGGATAATGCACAAAATATTACGGTTTCTTCACTATAAAACATCTCCTCCCCCGACTAACGGTCGGGGGACTTTCTTTTGCAGCACTATCCTATCTTCAGTTTTTTTTGAAATAGCCGAAATATGCATATTAGCTTTAGTAGCTAATAGTTGAATAACATTCAAAGTTGTATATTTTAGTTGTAATTTAAGGAGATAGTAGTATGAGCATCGTAGACAAAATAACCCGCATGACCGATCAAGAACTGACCCAAGAAAACGCCAATAATTTTTCAGATACGATTAAAGCAATAAAAAATTATAATGAATACCAACTCATTTATCTTTATCTAATTGATAAAGATGAAAAATCAAGTAAAAAGACACCTCAATTTGCTCAAAACTTCAAAGCGCAAATAAACCCTATTATTTCAAGACATAATGAAATGGTTGCGCTCATTGAAAAAAACAATGTCCTCAACGCGCAAGGTTCAACAAACTCAATAGGTGGCGCCCAGGTGCTATGGGATTTAGCGCTTACTCATGCTACAGCCAATACAGCTGTCAGTTCAGAAGTAACTACTGCCCTTCAAGCCATGTCTTTACTACTTTGCCAAGAGCTTAGAAATTTACAAGCTCTAACTGAAGAGTCATCTGGTGAATTGAGCAGAGCAAGAGCAAGAACAGATTCTGGTGAAAAAGAAAAAGAAAAAGTGGGTAATGTAATGCCCGATTTAACCGCCGATGTATTGCAAAATTCATCGCCTGTGAAAATGAATCTCAAGAGCTGGAATAATTTTACTGTTGCAATTGAACACGTTAAAGATCATGAAAGCGCTAAAATTACACTAAAGGGTCTGTCTATATCCGCATAAAAAAATCTCCCCCGACTTTGCTCGGGGGAATTTTTCTTTGCTAAATTATAATTCCTCTGCATGTTCCGCTAAATATTTAGCAACGCCAGCAGGAGTTGCAGTCATACCTTTTTGACCTTTGGTCCAACCAGCAGGACATACTTCACCGTGCGCTTCATGGAATTGCAGCGCATCGACTAGACGTACTAATTCATCAATATTACGGCCTATCGGTAAATCATTAACCATTTGCACGCGCACAGTACCGGCTTTATCAATTAAAATCGCCGCTCTAAATGCGACCCCTATTTCAGGATGTTCTACACCATAATCTTTAGCAATTTTATGATTAATATCCGCAACCAATGCATAATTCACCGCGCCTATACCACCCTCATTTACGGGTGTATCACGCCAGGCTTTATGGGTAAAATGTGAATCGATAGAAATACCCACGACTTCCACGTTACGCTCATTGAATTGGTCCATGCGCTTATCTAAAGCAATTAATTCTGAAGGACAGACAAAGGTAAAATCTAAGGGATAAAAGAATAATAAGGCGTACTTGCCCTTAATGTTCTCAGTTAGATTAAACTGCCCAATAATTTCACCGACTTTATTGACCGCAGGCGCTGTAAAATCAGGGGCCTTGCGACCGACGAGGATAGATTCACTCATTTGTAACTCCTAAATGTTGACAATGATTCTCATTTGCATTTATAATAACACCATAAGCTATTAAACTGCAAGGGTATCATGTACGTATGTATCTGTCATGCCATTACGGATAAGCAAATCCGTGATGAAGTCTACCAAGGGGCTAAGTGCTTAAAAAGCCTACAAAAAAACTTGCCTGTCGGCAGCGGCTGTGGCACCTGTGTGTGTTTTGCCAAAGAAGTGATACATGAAACCTTGTGTGAATTAAAGCATCAAGCCCAAAATCAAGTCGCTTAAACCCTATTTCTCTACAAATTTAACCCTTGGACTCACATTGACCCATAAATAATAAGGCGTGGTGTTTGCACCATTTGCAATGATTTCTATGGGTAATTCGCTCCCCCACAAAATGGCGGAATCGCCAATTTTAGCCTGCGGGCAGTTGCGCAAATCCACGGTAATCATATCCATGGATACTCGACCAATTAAGGGACAACGTACACCATTAATTAATACTGGCGTGCCCTGACTCATATTGCGCGGATAACCATCGGCATAACCAAATCCAACGACGCCCACAGGCATGTCTTGTTCACAGGTCCAAGTTTCACCATAACCTACGGTTTCGCCAGCGGGTATATGTTTAATACTGATTAATTGGCTTTTCATGGTCATAACCGCTTGTAATTGGCGATCAGATCCTACTTCATTTGGAAAAGGCGACGCGCCATATAACATAATGCCGGGACGCACCCAATCTAAATGCGTTTGTGGATGGGTCATAATCGCAGCGGTTCTGGCAATACTTTTTGGCCCTTCAAAATTTTCAGTTATTTTTTTAAAGCGTGCTAATTGCTGTGCAGTTTTGGGATTTTCTAAATCATTTGCACTTGCCAAATGGCTTAAGGTGATAATTGGTTTTTTAACTTGTGTGCTCGCCATTAAACGCGCGTAAGCCTGCTGCGCAGCATCAGGATCAAAACCTAAACGACTTAAACCTGTTTCGACTTTTAACCAGACTCCGATGGGCTTTTGCAAATTATTTTGTTCTAAATAATCAATTTGATAATCAGAATGGATGACCGTTTGTAAATCATAATGCGCGCAAAATCTTAATTCATCTAGATCAGTAAATCCTGTCATCACAACAATGGGATGTGTCACCCCAGCTTGACGCAAAACTAAAGCCTCATCCACGCGCGCAACAGCAAATGCATCGGCTTGTCGTAAGATACGCGCTATGCGTAATAAACCATGGCCATAACCATTGGCTTTAAGCATTACTAATATTTTACTGTGGGGCGCATATTCTCGCACTAGCGAAAAATTATGATGCAAAGCATCCACATTAATTTCAGCAATGGGGCTGGCCATGAAGACTATATCCTGATGTAAAGATGCGTGTAACTATATGGTGAAACAACTCAAGGTGCAAGTGACAAATCCTAATAACTATAATTTTCTGCCGTAAAATTTTCAAAACGACAATATTGGCCGCGAAAAGTTAGGCGTACTGTTCCCGTGGGACCGTTACGTTGTTTAGCGATAATCACTTCGGCAATATTTTTATCGGGCGTTTCTTTATTGTAAACTTCATCCCGATAAATAAATGCAATTAAATCGGCGTCTTGTTCAATAGCACCTGATTCGCGTAAATCAGACATAATCGGGCGTTTATTAGGGCGATGTTCAAGTTCACGATTTAATTGAGAGAGCGCAATCACGGGTACTCTTAATTCTTTGGCAAGTAGTTTTAATGAACGAGAGATTTCTGAAATTTCTGTCGTACGATTTTCTCGATTACCCGGCACTTGCATCAATTGCAAATAATCCACCACTATGATGCCCAGTTCTCCGTGTTCGCGTACGGCGCGACGTGCACGGTGCGAATTTCACCCGGACTCATCCCTGCGCTATCATCAATAAATAAGGCCGTATCATTTAAAATAGACACAGCGGAACTAAAGCGTGGCCAATCTTCTTCCACTAATTTACCCGTGCGCAAGCGATGCTGTTCAATTTGCCCTAGGGATGAAATCATCCGCGTAGCCAATTGTTCACCAGGCATTTCAAGACTAAAAATAAGTGCTGGTTTTTTTTCATTAATAATAACATTTTCTACGATATTCATCGCAAAGGTGGTTTTACCCATAGAAGGACGGCCGGCGATAATCACTAAATCGGATTGTTGTAAACCAGCGGTCATATTATCAAAATCATCATAACCGGTGGCAAGACCAGTGACTGCATTTTGAGCATGGAATAAATGATCAATACGCTCAACTGCGCGGGCGAGTAAACCTTTAACACTTTGCGGTCCGACTTTTCCGCGGGTTTTTTCTTCAGCGATGGCAAATATTTTACGCTCAGCTTCGTCCACTAAAGCCATGGGATCATTACCGCGAGGATTATAACCACTTTGTGCGATATCATTTCCCGTGCTGATTAATCTTCTTAAGATACCGCGTTCACGAATAATATCCGCATAGGCGGCCACATTTGCAGCGCCCGGGGTATTTTTGGCCAATTCAATTAAATAGGCTAAGCCACCCACTGCTTCTAGTTTTTGGATCGCTGTTAAATGTTCAGATAAGGTGATCACATCGATGGGATGTGATTTATCGGTCATCGCTTGCATACTGCGGAAAATAAGTCGATGATCATGGCGGTAAAAATCTTCTTCCGTGACACGTTCCGACACACGCTCCCACGCTTCATTATCCAACATAAGGCCGCCCAAAATAGATTGTTCAGCCTCTATGGAATGTGGGGGCACTTTTAATTCATCGACATCCGCCATGAATCTAATCCTTAGCTTTCTCCAACTGTACGTGTACGTTTACCGTTGCAGTCACATCACTGTGTAATTGTAAATCAACCTTATATTCGCCGAGCATCCGTAATGGACCTTGAGGTAATAATATTTCTTTATTTTCAACGGCCACACCTGCTTCGGTGATCGCATGTGCTAAATCACGCACGCCTAATGATCCGAATAATTTACCTTCTTCACTGGCATTGGTTTTAATCACAACCGTTAATTCATTTAAGCTGGCTGCACGTGCACTGGCTTGCGCTAATTCTTGCGCCGCGTGTTGCTCTAATTGCGCACGTTTTTCTTCAAACCGGCTAATATTTGCAGCGGTTGCAAACACAGCCTTTTTTTGTGGAATCAAGTAATTGCGCGCATAGCCTGATTTGACTTGCACTTCATCGCCCAAATTACCTAATTTTTTTATTTTCTCTAACAATATTATTTTCATATTCTACCCCTTATTTAATCGCTTTCTTAAATCTAAATGACTGTCTAATAACGCAATGATGGCCAAAAACGGCAAAGCCCAGGCACTAAACATAAACAGGACGACATACAGTAAAAATAGCCACATTTTACCGAAGTTTTTCATCTGTAAATACCAATGTAACCAGGCTAACCCGGCAACGCTATAGACTAAGGCAGCCAATCCTGCCAGCTGTAACGCAACTTGATTGGGCGCTAGGATTGCCCATAAAAAACTCAGTACTAAGGGCGCGGCCATAAACTGTGACAAACGCAAATTGTGAAATTCTGTTTTAAAACCGCCGGGATAATACCAGCGACTTTGTATATAGCGTCCGCACACTAACAATAACACTTGCACCATAAACAACAGCGCAGGCCATGCATACATCGCTGCACTCGCCATGGTTTCAATATAAAACACTTGTATTGATTGCATCATACTGTCTGCGGACAGTTCTCCACCAAATAAACGGTTCAAGAAAGTTTGATACAATTCATCGTAATTTAAAGGACCATACACGCCATAATTTAATAGGGCCAGCAATGCCAGTGAAAAAAATCCAAGTTCAAGGCTTAAACGTAAAGACTTCCATAATCGTAAGCTATACGCCATGGCCCAAAGCGGACCAATAAAAACACATAATGAGAGCCACTCTTGCAACGTATTATTAAACTGCCAACCGCTGGCTGCATAAAAAAATGCAAAACCCACAACACCAATACTGGCCATACCCATATAAATATTTTGTCGCAGTGTAGTAAACACTGCCCAGCTTAAACTGAGCCAATTTAATAAAGGTAAAAACACCAATACCACTGCCAGTGGCAGGCTTACATAAAAATTTTCTGCAATGCGTTGCATCCTCATTGGATGGCCCTCATCGTTTAATCACTATAAGGTAATAAAGCCAAAAAGCGCGCCAATTTAATCGCTTTAGATAATTTTCTTTGGTAAAACGCATGCGTACCGGTAATACGGCTCGGCACAATTTGACCACTGGGTGTAATATAGGCTCTTAGCATATAAATATCTTTGTAATCGACTTCTGTCGCATCAGTTGCTGTAAATTTACAGTATTTCTTGCGCCAAGGGGCCGTTTGAGGACGTTTCTTGATCATTACAATTCTCCTTACTTAATTCCAAATGTTGTACATAAAAAATCATTTCTTGTGCGCCATTACGCTGTGTGCGCACGTTTAAAAAACCCGTAAATACCCAATGCGTATCGGTTTGTAAGTGTGTGATGTGTTGCGTAAACAAATCACCCCCTACTACAGCACGCATCTTACAATATGCCTGCCGAGACAGTGAACCTTCATATTGCATCGACCGATGTTCAAACCAAAACTCTGCGTGACCAATACCACTAGGACTGTGACGTATTTGCACGCTACCTGTGATCTGACCTGCTAATTGCAGTTGATTCACGTTCATAGTCATGAATTATTCGTTGCTGTCTTCTTCTTCAAATACAGGCGCCATCTTTTCAGCTTCACGTTTAGCTTCTTCTTCTTTGCTCTTAGATAAAGAAGAAGGTGTGCTGATCGATTCTTTGCGTTGCAGAACCAAATTACGGATCACTGCATCGTTAAAGCGAAAAGCATTTTCTAGCTCTGCTAATACGTGTTCGCTGCATTCAATATTCATTAATACATAATGCGCTTTGTGTACTTTATTGATAGGGTAAGCCAATTGACGACGGCCCCAGTCTTCGAGACGATGGATTTTACCTTGAGCGCCTTCAATCATACTGCGATAACGTTCTACCATCGCAGGTACTTGTTCGCTTTGATCAGGATGCACGAGAAATACGATTTCATAATGTCGCATGATAAGCCCTTCTGGTTTAAGCCACCCAACTTATTTGGTGTGACAAGGTTATGTTAGGAAAGTGGGGATTATATCGGATTATTTAAGGCAAGGGAAGCATAATCTTGTAGGGTATATCAACGACGTGATTTAAAAAAATCTTGCAATAATTCTGTGCTTTGCGCAGCAAGGAGGCCGCCTTCTACGGTTAAGGGGTGGCTCCAAGGTAAGATGTCTAATAAGTTTAAGGCGCCGCCTAGCATGCCGGTTTTGGGATCTTTCGCGCCATAGACAAGACGTGACACGCGGGCGTGAATAATGGTGCCTAAACACATGGCACAGGGTTCTAAGGTTACATATAAGGTGGTATTTAATAAGCGATAATTTTCTAGCTGCAAACCACCAGCGCGCAGTGCAACCATTTCTGCATGCGCGCTCGGGTCGTGTCGTGCTATTGGCTGATTCCAACCCATGCCGATTATTTTATCTTCATGCACTAAGACAGCGCCAACAGGCACTTCATCTTGTTGTGCAGCATGCCGCGCTAACTCTAGGGCTTGTTGCATATAATATTGGTCAAATGGTGTATACATTACTTAAATTTTACCGCAGGACAAGCGTTTTTTAAATCAAATTCTATCCCGCTCAAGATATCGCCCAATCTGCCTTGTCGATGCAAAGGAAAATCTAAGGATTCGCCGTGAATGTTGGCTATTAAAGCATCATAACTTTCCAAGGCTATCTTTATTTTATCGCTGCGCGTAAACCAACTAAAAGAACAATTTGGTTCTCCATAGCGAAGATATACAAATTTTTCTAATTTGTTTAGATAGGGCATCAATTGCTGCCATTTTGCATCACCTGCTTTAAAAGAATCACTCGAGAAAATATTGGGCGCTTGATAAACAAAACGCCCCATATTGACCTGGCCCTTACTCTCTATGAGTTTATCACGCACTAACTTCAGATCATGTGACGTTTCCACATTCATAACAACGAACAGTATGGCGAGCACTTTTTTGATGTCTATTATTTTTTTTAATTGATCAATTGTTAGTGTTTTTTTAAATAGCTCATCAACAAAAACCGTTAACTGATGATTGCAAACTAATATGACATCGATAGCATCCTGTTTCTTATTTTTAGCTTCCTCCCAATAGGTTTCTGACACCCTGGTTAATTGTCTTATATGAGAGAGTTGTTGCGTTATATTTAGTGCAGGACTCGACAGAGGGGCCAAAGGCTTTAAATAATCAAAGTTGACATTCAAATTTTGAATTAAATAAAACTGTACAGCCGATATTGCAGCTGTTCTATAGACCTCTTGTTCTAAAAGTATTTTATCTTTTGGTTCTAGCGTATGCATGATGAACACCACCTCAATTTAACTCACTCTCACCCCCATAATGCCTAGTTCTTAAAAAAATACAAGCCCTTGCAAGATGTCAGTGTTTTAAGTTACAGTACTATGCTATTTACATTTAAGGGATCACACATCATGCTTCCAAACATAGAAAATATAATTAAAACAATGAGTTCTAACTGGGAAGCCTTGGATGAAGACGCAAGAAGATTTCATGGAAAAAAACAAATTAAATTCAAAACTAAGTCTTTGGGGAGGTAAATATGGGATTAGCTACGGCTATGGGTACGTCTCTTGGCACAGGAGCCGGATTATATTTATCAAATATGCAGGGATATGTAGGAATAGCCGGTGGTGTGCTTGGATTTGCAACAGCTTACGGATTAGAAACACTTTGGGAATATCGCTACTACCCACAAGTCCAAGACTTAACAAAAAAATTAGGTTATACCGTCTATGCTGGTCTTACACTTTGTATAGGCGTGTATAACAACAGTGTACCGCTTACGATTGCTGCAGCATGTATCATGCTAGCCATAAGTGTTTCATCACTCAATTCTGCGGCCCTGCTCGTTCATGGCTATGCGCTCGATGATGACGAGGATAGTGATGATGAAGAAGAATATCGAAATCATTACAGATTACTTGGATAACAATTAAAGTAACATCGACACGATTAATAGACTTTTAGTGCTCGTGCGCTTTTACGTAAGCAGTTTAATACGGCATTGCTATGTGTTTGATAACCTTTTCCATAGTTATTCCCACTCTATCGTCGCCGGCGGCTTGCTGGAAATATCATAAGTCACCCGCGAAATCCCTTTGACTTCGTTGATAATTCGATTAGAGACTGTCGCCAATAATTCATAGGGTAATTGTGCCCAATGGGCAGTCATGAAATCTTGGGTTTGTACGGCGCGCAGGGTAACAACGTAATCATAAACACGATCATCGCCCATGACCGCTACGGATTTTACCGGCATAAAGACCACAAAGGCTTGGCTGACTTTTTGATACCAACCACTTTGACGCAATTCGTCTATAAAAATAGCATCGGCTTTGCGAAGTAAATGAATATATTCTTCTTTTATTTCCCCTAAGATGCGCACCGCTAAACCAGGGCCTGGGAAGGGGTGATCAATAAACCATATCGCTGGGTAAGCCTAATTCTAAGCCTATTTTACGTACTTCGTCTTTGAATAACTCTCTGAGCGGTTCTAATAATTTTAAGGACATGCGCTCGGGTAGGCCGCCCACATTGTGATGAGATTTTATTAAATGTGATCCACCAAGACTTGCTTGCGCCGATTCAATCACATCGGAATAAATCGTACCTTGTGCCAGCCATTTTGCATTTTTAATTTGTTTCGCATGTTTTTCAAAAGATTCTACAAATAACTTTCCGATAATTTTTCTTTTTTCTTCGGGTTCAATAATATTTTTTAATGCTGTATAAAATGTATTTTTTGCATCAACACAATGAACAGTGATGCCCATGTTTTTTTGCATAATCGCTAAGACGTTTTCAACTTCGTTTAAACGTAATAAGCCCGTATCGACTAATACACAATGTAATTGCGAGCCAATAGCGCGGTGTAATAAGGCAGCGACCACTGAAGAATCTACCCCGCCAGATAAACCTAGAATGACGGATTCATCTCCCACTTGTTGCCTTATTTTTTCTATGCTATTTTCGATGATATTTTCAGCTTGCCATAACGCTTCGCAACCGCAAATATGATTTACAAATTTTGTAAAATGCGTAAACCTTGTGGCGTGTGTGACACTTCTGGGTGAAATTGTAAACCATAGAATTTGCGTTTTTCATCAGCCATAGCGGCAAACGGTGAATTTGCGGTATAGGCAATGCGATGAAAACCGTGTGGCAACTCTAACTTTATCGCCATGACTCATCCAAACATCTAATAAAGCTTGCCCATCTGGATTGACATGATCTTCGATGCCTACAATAATTCACTGTGATTTTCAACTAATACTTGGGCATAACCGTATTCACGTTTTTGTGAATTTTAAACTTGTCCGCCTAATTGCGCAGCCATGGTTTGCATGCCATAACAAATGCCCAAAATAGGACAACCTAATTCAAAAATCATTTCAGGTGCACGTGGGAGTCTCGTTGTTGTAACTGTTTTTGGGCCACCAGATAAAATAATGCCTTTAGGAGATAAAGGCTTTAATATGTTCAAAATACCAATCAAATGGATGTACTTCACAATACACACCTAGTTCGCGCACGCGTCTTGCTATTAATTGCGTATATTGCGAACCAAAATCAAGAATTAAAATTCGATCACCGTGTACATCTTTTATCATCTTAACTATCCATCTGGTAATTGGGCGCTTCTTTGGTAATGGTTACATCGTGTACGTGGCTTTCTTTAATGCCAGCAGAGGTTACGCGAATAAAACTGGTTTGTGTGCGTAAATCATTAATCGTCTGTGAACCGGTATAACCCATGCCCGCACGCAGACCGCCTAAGAATTGTTGAATAATGCCTTAAATTGCCCTTTATAGGGAACGCGACCTTCAATCCCTTCTGGTACTAATTTATCACTGGTTTTGTTTGATTGAAAATATCGATCGCTGGATCCTTACGTTTGACTCATCGCGCCCATAGAACCCATACCACGATAAGCTTTATAAGAGCGACCTTGATAAAATTCAACTTGTCCAGGCGATTCTTCTGTGCCTGCAAATAATCCACCTATCATCACGGTGTGCGCACCTGCTGCGATGGCTTTTACATATATCACCCGAATAACGAACACCGCCATCTGCAATAACACCTACTTTAGAATTTCTCAAAGCTCTGTGCGACTTGATAGATAGCAGTAATTTGCGGCATGCCAACACCTGCAATGATTCTTGTTGTACAAATAGATCCAGGACCTATGCCGACTTTTACAGCATCAGCGCCGGCTTTTGCTAAAGCCAGGGCCGCATCAGCAGTAGCAATATTGCCACCAATCACGTCAATATGTGGATACTGTTTCTTCACCCAAGACACACGATCTAAAACACCTTGTGCATGTCCATGCGCCGTATCTACAACTAAAATATCTACGCCTGCTTCAACTAAAGCACTGACCCGCTCTTCTGTACCCGCGCCAACACCTATGGCGGCACCGACACGCAGTTGTCCTTTAGAATCTTTACAGGCTAATGGTTTATCTTTTGCTTTTTGAATGTCTTTAACGGTAATCAAACCCGTTAAATTAAAATCGCTATCAACCACTAACATTTTCTCAATGCGGTGATGATGTAATAATCCCAGAACGGTAGCCTCATCCGTGCCTTCACGCACCGTCACTAATTTATCTTTCCCCGTCATGATTTGCGCAATGGGTGCATCTAATTGCGTTTCAAAACGAATATCACGATTAGTAACAATGCCCACCAATTTTTTATTTTCAACTACGGGCACGCCAGAGATATGATTATTTTCAATTAATTGTAAAAGTTCTCGCACCGTCGTTTGCGGAGAAGTCGTAATCGGATCGCGAATAATGCCACTTTCATATTTTTTCACCTGACGCACTTCATGCGCTTGTTGCTCTATCGACAAATTCTTATGAATAATCCCAAGTCCCCCTTCCTGAGCCAAAGCGATGGCCAGACGCCCTTCAGTCACAGTATCCATGGCCGAAGACAATAAAGGTATATTCAAGACAATATTATCAGTCAATTTAGTCGATAAATCCGCCTGCGCAGGGGTCAAGGTAGAATGCCGAGGGACAAGCAATACATCATCAAAGGTCAAAGCAACTTCAGTAGGCAGCGTGGTCGTCATGGTTCACCTATCAGTTTAGAGGATAAGGCTAAAATAAATGGTGGATTGTACCATAAAAGGTGGGTAGATTTATATAATAAATTGAAGTATATCTGCTAACTTCTTAATAATTTGTTAATGTAAAATTGGATGGTTTGTAACTACATTATATATTTTCCGAAGCAAAGTACTTTTCCCAACGCCACGTGCGCCAAAGAGGAAAAAACTGTTTCTCACTGATAACCTTATTATTCTATTATACATTTTAATATTCCGGTGTTTACTCCGTAATTGAACGCCAAAAGCGGAGTATTGTCCAGCGTCTACACGATGTACTTATAAATGTGTGATAAAGGTGGCTCTGTCGCATAAACCCAGATTGCACCGCGATTAAGAACGTATGATTTTAATTACTTAATCACTTTTATACATTTGGGTCAATACCTCTACATGTGTGCGAAGCGTTTGCTTTTTGTTTGGAATTTGAGCACAACAATAAAACAATAAGTACAATACAATGCTAGGAGAGGGTATGAATACAATCAGTTACTCTGATTTTAGAGGGCACTTGGCACAGGTTTTAGACCAGGTCAATGAAGATCACAAGCCCGTTATTATTACTCGCCAAAAGGGTAAGCCTGCTGTGGTAATGTCGTTAGAAGATTTTAAATCATATGAAGAATCCGCTTACCTGGTGAGAAGCCCTAAAAATATTGAGCGTCTTAATCGCTCAATGGAACAACTTGAATCTGGTAAGTGGGTGACCCCATCACTGTTGGGTTCACGATCCAAAGCCTCCGCTGAGCCTGTCTAAAATTTGTACAACTAAAGACCATCTTTTAGCTGGTTCTCTCTTTTAAGAGTCTTAGGAAGCAATGGCATCACAGGTAGGCCGAATAAAAAACCTTGCAATAATAATATACTATGTTATTATTGCAATAATGATAACCAGACTATCTCAACCCACAATTATACAGCAACTCCACCATTCCCCTGCCGTGGCACTTTTAGGCCCAAGGCAAGTGGGGAAAACCACCCTTGCCCGGGAAATTGCCAAACATTGGCCCGAGGAAACCATTTATATTGATTTAGAGAGGCCATCAGATTTAGCCAGAATCAGTGAACCTGAAATGTTTTTTAAAAAGCCTGGGCGGCTAACGATTATTGATGAAATCCAAAGAGTTCCAACGTTATTTCCTGTATTACGGGCAGTGATTGATGAGCGTCGATTTGCGGGTGAAAAAACGGGGCAGTTTTTGCTCTTGGGTTCGGCTTCTTTAGATATTGTTCAAGGTGTTTCAGAAAGTCTTGCGGGGAGAATATCGTATGTTGATTTAGGTATTGTGAATGCGATGGAATATTCAGCAAACAAAGATCATAGTGCCTTATGGTTGCGCGGTGGTTTTCCTGAAAGTTTGCTTGCAGCATCTGATCAAGACAGTTTTATTTGGCGTGAAAATTTTATTACCAGTTATTTGGAACGTGATATTCCTAATTTAGGGCCTAGGATTCCTGCGCAAACTTTGCGCCGTTTTTGGATGATGCTTGCGCATTTGCAAGGGCAAATCATTGATAAAGCCAGCATTGCCGCGAGTATTGGTGTTAGCCCCCCTACCATTGCACGTTATATTGATCTCTTGGTGGATTTGTTTTTAATTCGTCCATTGCAACCTTGGTCCGGTAATATCGGCAAACGTTTGGTTAAACGTCCTAAATATTTTATTCGAGACAGTGGTTTAGTTCATGCTTTATTAAATATCACAACATTTGATGAATTACTTGGTCATCCCATTGCGGGTAAAAGTTGGGAAGGATTTGTTATCGAGAATTTATTATCCGTTTCTTCCAAACGCGCCATTCCATTTTTTTATGAATCCAGTAGCAATGCAGAAATTGATCTGATTTTTGAGTTACCTTCGCATCGTATTGCAATAGAGGTGAAACGTTCACTCACACCTACGCTTTCAAAAGGATTTTATAATGCCTGTGAAGCGCTGGATGTGAAACAGACTTATATTGTTTATCCAGGGCAAGAGCGGTTTACTTTTGCTAAAAATATTGAGGTGTTGCCTGTGGAAGAGATGATGGCGATTATCAAAAATGTATAAATTTTTATAAAAATCTTGGAGAGACCGAGTTGTCACAATGTCGTTACAGTAGGCAAGATCTATCGCTCTTTTAGGGTTATGGGCTTAAGTATGGGTATGAAGAAAACAAAGGAGCAACACAATGACGATAAAAGACAGCAATGGCAATGAACTCAATCAAGGCGATAACGTCAGCGTGATTAAAGATTTAAAAGTCAAAGGTGCTTCTATGACCATTAAACGGGGTACGGTTTATAAGGGCATTCGACTGACGAGTAATGAAGAGGAAGTAGAATGCGGCAGTGGGCGTAATACGATAGTGCTTAAGACTTGTTTTCTTAAAAAAGTCTAGCCTTATAAAAAGAATTTTATAATGCCTCTGAACGCTGGTTGTTAAACCCGCTTATATTGTTTATCCATGGCAAGAGCGGCTTGGTTTTGCTAAGCATTTTGTGTTTGACGTTTTTTTCTTATTTTGTTAACATTTACAACATATTATGAGCGACTATCCCCCAGCCAATAAAACCAACCTTTTAGGTTTAAACCTCGCAGCCATGCGCCAATTCTTTGAAAGTATTGGTGAAAAGCCTTTTCGTGCCCAACAAATTATAAAGTGGATCCACGAGGTCGGCGTGCAAGACTTTGAGCAAATGACCAATCTGAGTAAAGCTTTACGTGAAAAACTTAGTCTAATGGCTGAAATAAAGCTGCCGCAGGTGCTGTTTGAGAAAAGTGCGGGAGATGATACGCGTAAATGGATCATTCAATTACAAGATGGTAACTGTATAGAAACAGTGTTTATCCCTGCAGTTAATCGTGGCACCCTATGTATTTCCTCACAAGTCGGTTGTATTTTAAATTGTGATTTTTGCTCGACGGGTAAACAAGGATTTAGTCGCAATTTAACCAGTGCTGAAATTATTGCGCAATTATGGATAGCGGTGCGTGCCTTATCGCAAAAGCAAGGTGTTCATGATCGTGCCATTACCAATGTGGTCATGATGGGCATGGGTGAGCCCATGTTAAATTTTGAAAATGTATTACCTGCATTGAATTTAATGCGCGATGATCTTGCTTATGGATTATCGAAATACCGCGTGACTGTGAGCACTGCAGGTGTTATTCCCGGCATGCAAGCCTTGAGCGACATGAGTGATGTTGCACTTGCCGTTTCATTACATGCGCCTAATAATGAATTGCGCAATAAGTTGGTCCCTCTTAATAAAAAGTATCCGCTAGAAGAATTAATGCACATGTGTAAAAATTATTTCAAAGATTCTAAACGCAGTATTGTCATGGAATATGTCATGCTCGATGGTGTCAATGATAAAGTCGAACATGCAAAACAGCTGATCAAATTGCTACAAAATATTTCCGTTAAAATTAATCTCATTCCTTTTAATCCTTTTCCGCATACGACGTATCAACGATCAACGGATGCAAACATTGATACATTTCAACGTATCTTAACAAGGGCAGGATACTTTACCACCGTCAGACGCACACGCGGCGATGATATCGATGCCGCCTGCGGCCAACTCGTTGGACAAGTGCAAGATAGAACCCGCCGTCAAGAACGTTATCTAAAAGCAAGAGTGCTTGAATCTGAAAAATGCTAAATTAATGCAAAATCGACTCATGCGATTGATATAAATGGGTGCAAGCCTAATCAATATCCCATTTTGATTGTGACTGCGCATCCTTAAAACCTGAAATTGAGAAAGTAGTGGGTAAACCTTCATATTGAAGCCACAACACGAAGTTAACACTCAACAATTTTTTAATGGGAAAAATATTTTGATAGAGCTAGATGATGATGAAATTATCTTAATAATCACAGAGTCTTCCGGCGATTATTTCAATTTTCTTGTATTATTAAATTTAGAAGATAAATCAATTTCAGGTTCAGCTGCGCCTTGAGAAAAGCGCAATACATTGCCCTGCTTTTGCATAGCATTATACTGACCTTCTAACCACTCTGCCATCGTTGCCATTTCTTTCCAATCTTTATAAGTAAATGATGCGCTTGAAATCACATGAGGAATATTTTCTTGAACACGAGGCAATTGATGGGGTCTTTCTTGACTTGATTCTATTAAACTAAATTTTTCTTTGTCATTATAAAGTGGGGTTCCTCGTAATAACATTAAAGGGAATGCATGAATAACTGGCACTTTATGTTGAATGCAAAAACTGATGCTTTCTCTAAAAGAATTTACGGTTTGCCCTGGAAGACCAAAAATTAAAGAAATTTCACATAAAATGCCTCGTGCTTCTACCTCTGATAACACGCGAGATACTTTAGCAAGATTATTAGGTCGCGTGATGTGTGCTTGTTCCAGTTTGTGTATGGTTTGCAAGCCAAATTCAAGTACTACATGGCCATAACGATTGATTTTCTCAACTTTATCTAAAAATTCCGGCGTGACCATTTCAGCACGGCATTGTAATGCTAATTTACCTGAATATTTCCCTTGTATTAGCGCGTCTAATACTTTTAAATATTGAGTGCCTGAATTAAAGGTCGGATCTACAACAGCTACATCTTGAATAATGGGATGCTCGGTTATCCAACGGGCCTCTTCCACTACGCGTGGCAGTGCAAATACTGAGCGATCTTTCATCGGGGTGGCTTCCCTATGCTGACAAAATGCGCAAGTAAAAGGACATCCTCGTTGCGTTTCCCAGCGAATAAATGGCTGTGGTTTAATTAATCCAGTTAAATAGGGGGACGGTAATTTATTTAATTCAATTGCAGCAGATAATCCCAAATCGGTTTCACCCGCATAGTGGACTCCACGAATAGATTGTTTTTGCGTAGCATCAACATCTTTTGCTTGTGCTAATTGCACTATAGCGTCTTCAGCATAGCCACGAATAAAAATATCAACTTCAGGATAAAATTTCTCAACACCTTGGGTGGTATAGCTAATTTGCGGTCCACCCATAATGATAGGCCCTGGAAACTGATCTCGTTTAAGAGCGCTTATGATGCTTTGCAAAGCATGTTCATTCCAAATAAAACCACCTAAGGCTACTGCTGTATGAGGTGTTTGATGGCCTTGTACAAATTGTACGACCTCACTTGGCTTAAAAGCCGGATCATTCACAGCCCAAGAATGGCTGACGACGGGTACGCCTGCTTGTTTTGCATGCGCAACGATAGACGCTTGTCCAAGTGATATGGGTGGATCTTTAGGACGTGTCCAATCCAGCGCGATGAGTATCAATCTATTAAACCAAGGTCGCATAAATAGCCTCCAAAAATACCTTAATATACACTAATGTATTACCATTTTATATTATGATATAATTAATAGATTAGGTAATACCTGGAGATATAAAGTAATGCTCACCTCAACCATGACCCAAAAAGGGCAAGTGACCATACCCGCTGCGCTGCGGGCGCAACTTGAGCTGCAGCCAGGGGATAAAGTGGCCTTTTATGTTCACAATCATGAAATTGTTTTGGCCAAGAAAAAGGAAAAAATCAGTAGCTCTTTTGGCCTGTTGACTGTCAATAAAAAAGTTTCCTTACAGGATATAGAACAAGCCATCAGCCAAGGCCCTGTAGATGATTACACTTGATACCAATGTTTTAGTGCGCATTTTAATTGATGATCAAGAAGTGATGCAAATGCGCGCCGCGCGCAAGCTTGCGCAGAAAGTCAAGCAGGTGTATATCCCGCAAATTGTACAAGTAGAACTGACTTGGGTATTAGTACGTGCTTACGGCCTTAAAAAGCCACAGGTTATTTTTATTTTAAATGAGCTGTATGGTAATGCCAGCCTATATCCTGCAGCAGGAAGAAGTTTTTGCTAAAGCCTTACCTGTATTTGAAAAACACGCTATGGATTTTTCTGATTGCTTGATTTACGCTGTCACTGAAAAAGAGCAAACCTTGCCTTTGTATACTTTTGATAAAAAGCTTTTAGCATTAGCACAGACATTTTCACCCTAAAAGCACTCATAATAACTCGCCTTTTAAATTAGCGCGATATTGATACCGCGTTAATCAAACCATCGCTCGGTAAAACGATATCATCCACATTGTGCCAGGTTTTACCGCCATCAAAACTGGTGAGCAGATAAGTCGGATGAGTGATATCCCCGCCTGCTGCCATGCATAAACCTGAGGAGCAACCGGTTGTTTCGATAATGCCATAATCTGGAAATCCCGCTTCACCACTTGCTGTTGTGATTTGCATCCAAGTCGCGCCGCCGTCTTGGCTGGAAAGTAATAGCGGCCCGTTATTATCGCTACTGCCTGCTACGCAATTATTATTGTAACAGCTTACATTATTAAGACCGCCGCTAGGAAGCGGTGCATTAGTTAATGTTGTTATTTGTGTCCAAGTCTTACCGGCATCTTTGGTATTAACAATCAAAATATTTCCTGAAGATACATTGTTGCCAACAGCAACGCAATTATTACCCGAGCACGCAAAACCACCCAAACTACCAGACACCGGCAGCGCATTAGTTACTTGATTCCATTGCCCTGGACTGGTCGAGCTTATAAGAAACGGCATAGGTTGCGGCTCAGGTGATGGCGGGTGAAAAGGTTGTCTAATATCACCACCAGCAATGCAAATCACGTTACTGCAAGAAGGATTAGTATCGAAAAAAGCAGTATGCGCGGGAAATGGATCGCCATTAGCCAAGGCTGTGATTAGATTCCAAGTCGCCCCGCCATCACTACTACTGCTGAGAATCGGCGTATTAGCAGCGCCTACAATCACACACAAATTGTTTTCATTACAACTTCCACCAAACAATTCACCGGTTGTTGGGCCACTAATAATGCTTCTTTTATACCAGGTAGCACCCGCATCTCGCGAATTAAAAAGAAGTGGCACATCACCTGCGCCCTCATCTATACCCATGGCAATGCAGTTATTACCGCCACAACTTGCATTATCAAAACGCCCTGTTTGCGGCCAAGCAATGGGCTGGTTATTCGTATCGTATACTTTATCAACTATCGTCCAGTTCACACCGGTATCCAGTGTGGTTACTAAAAGGGGTGGGCTTGTGCCGGTTTGATCCCAGCCCGCGACAATACAAGTACTATTTAAATTACAACTTGCACCCGGAAAATTAAGCGCAGAAGGCAGAACAAGATCTTGATCATCTTCGGTGACATTACTCCAAGTAACGCCGTTATCTTGGCTTTGAATAATCAGGCCACTGCTATTTGCACTATTACCCGCGCCTATTTGCAATAAAACTTTTTTGATCTGGGTAGAAACGGTTGTTTCTAATACCCCTTGGGAAGTATTCATTTCAATGATTAAATTTCGATTTAGGGTGCCCTCGCTACAAGGTTGAAAACTAATGGTAATGGTACAAGTGTGATCTTTAGCGAGCGTTTGCCCTTGCTTACAGCTATGACCGTCTATGTGAACAATGCTGGTTGCCTGATTGGGAAAATCATCGTGGCTTTCAAGTGCAATTCTTTGCAAAGTCAATGGTTCAGGGGTGCCGGCAATAATTGTGTAAGTCTCTAAAATTGGTTGATGACAGGCAACTGTAGTAATCCCCGCTAAATCGGGCTTTTCCAGAAAAGAAAGATCGGCTTTATTTGCTAGCGTAATATTAATACCAAAAAAAATTAGGAATAAAGCAATAATTCCTCGCGTTAAATATGACATAGTTTCTCCTTATGTCTTAGAAAGCAAACCCCAGTCCTAAGAACACTGTTTGTGCATTTACGGTAAAATCTTCGGCATCTACTGTAACTTCCCTATCCCCGCCTTCAGTGCCATTATTGTTCAAGCTAATATTATTAAATCCGGTGAATAGGTATTGCGCAGTTACAGATAATTGTCCATTGACTGCGTAGCTTATTCCTCCACCAAATTCATAGGCGAAATTGGTTTGCGATTCATCATCTAAGTGTAATTTTGCACCTTCATTCACGCCGGTATTATAATTGATATGATTCCAAGACGGTCCTACACCGGCCAAACCGAAGAGGGAAAAATTCTCATAAGAGAGTATTGTCAGTGCCAGATCAAGCATCACCCGGGTACTTTTAAAATCACTGGTATAATCAGTATCACTGTAATTGCCATCGTATTGATAGAAACGATCCACATGACCATCAATATTTCCTTTCAAGTAATAGACCTTGAGTTGGGGTTGCATTGATGCAAACCATTGCAAATCGTCAGATTCTTCCTCCTCATCATTTAAGGAAAAAGTGTAACCTAATCCGACCTGCACACTCCAAGAATCCCAGTCGCCATTGTTGGTTTGGGTGATTTTATCAGTTTGAATATCGGATACATGAATTAAACTGTTATTCGCATCCAGCGTAGCAATCCCACCAAAGACTAATAGTTCCCAAGGATGGGGGTTTTGCTCAGTTTCGTTGGCAAAAACTGAGGGAGTTGCTACAAAAATAAATGGAATGAGCAAAACTTTAACATTCATTATACTGATCCCTTTGTATTTCAGAATCTTTTAATAGTAACCCGAAGCTTTAAAATTGCAAATTATGTCAATAATCACCGGCAAACACCAATATTGGAGACAGGTTCAACTTCCTTTTTGAATTTGCATCCTAAAAAGAAGTAAATATACTTATCATGTCCAATTCATTTAACCGTTTCAAAAAGGGAATTTTCTATGAAAAAAATCATTACACTGCTGTTTGTTACCCTGATGGCGATGACTTCTGCCAGTTTTGCTGCTACCTTAACTTCAATGAATAAAGCGCAAGTTGAGCAAACGTTTGTAGATAAAACGCTTACTTCCGTTCCTTCTACTCGTCTTAATGGGGTTATTGTTGATAATACCTTTATGGTATATTTAGATGCAAAAGGGCAGATTGCGGGCAAATTCCTAAACGCGCCTACTGATGCACCACAAACAGATACCGGCACTTATAAAATTGCAGATAACGGCACCATGCATGTCACTTGGAAACATTGGGAAGCGCCTAAAGAGATTTGTGTAAATTTCTTTGACACGCATAATGCCATTCTTGCGATTGGTTGTGACAATGAATTTCATACTGTATTCATGAAAAAAATGATTAAATCTGGCGATCATTTAAAATAATCAAGATCGGGTTCAGGTTCGAGATTTAACATTTCAAATGCTCCGATGTTAAAGGTTAAGCCTGACCCCACCACCACTTGCTTAAGTTAAATTACTGCTATAGCATATGTCATGTTTGAACCTATTTAATCGTACAAAGTAGGAGACTTCTTTTGCATAATCTAATTCGAATTTTCTTTATCTTAGGTTTAGCTTGTTTACTCAAGGCCTGTCATTATGCAACTATAGAACCCAGTTATGATATGTCCGAAACAGAAGCCTCTACATGGGCAAGTGATTTTTTGGGATTAAAAACCCCTTATGAACAACAGATGGCGGCGCAAGCCATAGTGGCTTATCTTCGAGAACAACATCATTCGTTTCCATCGGATTTTCCGCACCTGAAAGTAAGATCCCTTAAAATTGGCAATACAGCAGCAAATCGACTGGGCTTAAACGCCGAAGAAAAACAGGAAACAGAAAAAGCTTTAACCACTATTTTCGAAAAAGTGGAACATGATTTATTTGCAAATCGCCCTCGATCCGATTATCAACAATGGCCTACTGATCTAATCATTTCAGCTTATAGTCCTAGTTGGACGACTAGTGACACTGTGACCGCAGCCGCAGCGATAGTTCCAGCAATTGCTTTATGTTGGGGCAGTGCTCTCATTATTTGCCCAGGTAAAACCACAGATATATTTAGCGTAGAAATCATAGCCTATCCCCCAGATGCAGGCGTAATAAAGGCAATAGGAACAGGTGCATCAGAACTCTATATGCAAACACAAGTCTATGAAGATTATTCACTTCATAAAGAACAAAACACGAAAGCATTAGTAGCGGCAACCGCAGATGCGGCCAATAAGTGGATAGCTGTGTGGGAAACAACTGCTCATTAAATATTAAATGCTAAGCCAATCGCCTTGTATCAACTACGGTTAGCTGGTAAACTATTCCAGGTTTAAGCCCACCTATTATTAATAATTTCTTAATCTTTACGTATCTGATGAGGTTAGTATGTTCGCACAAGAGTTGTTAGATAAATTTAGCGACTTCGCTCAATGGCTTTATGAGGTATCGGGGATTACTGCGAATGATGAACGTGACTTTGGTATGCACTCATCTGCCCATCAGGATTTCACAACCATCCGGAATAATTATCATAGATTAATTAACGAGCAAGACCAAAATGAGGACCGGCTGTTCAAGCTTCATCAATCCCTAATAGAAAGTTTTGATAGTGAGGACAGTCCCTTGACTAAAGCTTCAGCAAAAATATTCCAAAAAAAATTAAAAGATCTTTTCAATCAAGGCTGGCGATTTAAACTGGTTAATGAAGACAGGCCAACGGCATTAGAAACCTCCATCCTAAAATGTTATATAGATAGAGCCCAAAGTAGAAAAGAATATTGGCATATTCACATCATGAGCATGGGTATTATTGTGGGTATGTTATTAGCAGCTTGGTTTATTCAAAAAAACGCTCAAGAGCAAAACCCAATCCAGATATACAATCAAAATTCTTTTACAAGCTGGGTATTGGCCTATGTTGGTCTTCTGTTAATGTATGCTCTTGAGATTGCAACCCCAGGTCATTTCTTTGATGAAAAAATCCCACGTCCTTTTGATAGACACAATCTCAACCTGAATTCTGAACCTTTTTTTCAAGGTTTGTTTATGATGACCCTGCTATTTTTAGCGATAAACCAGTTTGCAGTAGGCAAAAATGATCTTCAACGTTCAATCGCTGTATCCCATCTTGTACTGGGTCCTGTTGCAGCAATTTCCATAGGTCGTTTTGTTGATACGGTGATTGCCGGCAGCTATCAAGGCTATAAATATTGCACAGAATCTACTACCGCACGTCCGCTATTAGCTATGGCACTTGTTTCGCCGAATGAACATGCGTTGGAAGAGGGTAACGGTAACGGTAACTGGAGCAGGCTTCATTAAAGGGGCACCTATCATTAGTGCCTATTGACAAGGAGGCTGCTAATGGGGGACCCGAACACCTAAATGACTATAAAAGCCCGCATCGGCAATGAACTCAATCAAGGTGATAGTACCCGCTTTCATGACCATCAAACAGGTGCAGTTTATAAAAGGCACATTCGAGTGATGGATAATAAATATTTACTTCAGAATCAATAAGTTATATCCTGCCACCCTCTCAATAGCTAAGCTTACAATCTGAGCCAATAGCGTGATCCATAAAATTTATAATAAAATCAATATACTATACACATACTCGCAAGATATGAGCCCCGCCTATTTAAGACAATCTCCTTATAACACCAGAGAAATTGATTACAAGGTGAACTAATAGTATTATAAGAAATATAAAAATTACATTAAGGGGCTTATATGTGGGCACTATTTATAGAAACGGTATTTAGCGTCGGTCTATTCCTAAACGCCGCCTTATTTATTCCACAAATCATTCGCCTCTATCAAAAAAAGGACGCTCAAGACCTATCCCTGCTCACCTTTGCCGGCTTTAACGTCATCCAATTTTTCACCATTTTACACGGCTATTTGAACCACGATTACCTTCTCATGATTGGCTTTATTTTAAGCTTTGTCACCTGCGGGATGGTGACTGGGTTGATTATTTATTATCGCTTGAATCGTTGAAACCCCTATTTACAGTGACATAAAAATACTCTAATAAAATCAAATAACTGCACGTTTGTGTAGTAGGCGATTCACAATAAATACATGAGAGATTGCTTACAACATGAACTAGTAGTACTATATTAATTAATAAAAATTGACTAAAAGAGCTTATATGTGGGACGATGCTACTCATGGCGGGTTAAAAGTTGCCTTTAAATGCCCAGCCAATTTTAAATCTTTATTTAAGAATTCAGAGTGTTCTCTAACGATTAGTGTAGGACAAGAATACCATGAAGGTAATAAACTTCTTGCTACGATTAATGCAATAAATAAAGCTTTTAAATGTTGTCACGTAATGATTTTGTGACACACTGCAGCGACATACTATGGCGATTGCCGCTAGTGAATCTATTGATACTTTATATCTAGAGTCTTTAATTAAAGGCGATCAATGGATAGAAGAAAATAAATTATATTTTTCAAAATTTAATATCCCCTATAATTTGATCAGATGGAACAGATGGTTAAATGACCCAAAGTTCCAAGACAATAAAAGAAAAATTCTATATATGTTCAAACATGATGATGCATTTAAAACAAATATGAATATAACAATTAATGAGTTTTTCACAAGATTGAATAAACGTGAAAATCATAAAAACCTTGATTATGATGAAATATACAAGCATTGCTATCATTACTTAATTGAAGAATGTACTGTGCAATTACTCTGGGCAGAGCACCCTTATCATTTTGAAATCTATCCTAATGAAAGAAATCCAATACTTTCATATTGTCATAAAAAAATTATTGAACCATTAAATCCAATTTTATTAAGGCCAGTGGCGTTAAAATTTAAAAAAGTTCAAGCGGGTATAGTATGCAATTAGAATCTATTATTTACAATCTTCCGGCCCATGTTTATTGGAAAAACAAAAATGGCGTATATCTTGGATGCAATGATATGCAAGCGAAAAGCCTAGGCCTTTCTTCTCATGAAAATATTATTGGCAAGACAGATTATGATTTTTGTTCAAAAGAGGAAGCTGAAATCATCAGGGCTAATGACACAAGGGTTATGACATCAGGGTCAACGAACCTTGTAGAAGAGAAAATAATTGCTGCAGATGGTTTGGCTGTAACCTATTTATCACAAAAAGTTCCGTTTTATGATGTTAATAGCAACATCATGGGAATACTAGGGATTTCTATTGATATTTCTGATATAAAAAGAAAGGAAGAAGAATATTTAACTGAGAAGGATAATCTGCAGCTAACATTCAATTCTGTTTTAAGCAACTTGCCTGAGCATGTGTATTGGTTAGATAAAAACAATGTTTTTATTGGATGCAATAAAAAGCAAGCGGAAACATTTGGGCTTGATTCGCCGAGTCAAATTATAGGAAAAACAGTATACGATTTCGAACGAAAGGAAGATGCAGATTTTATTGTTAAAATTAATAATGAAATTATGGGTTCTGGAAAATCCGTTTCGATAGAAGAACCTTTTGTAACTTCTCAAGGAGAACGTAAAGTTTTTTTATCAAAAAAGCAACCATTAATTGATAAACATAAAAATATCATAGGAATTCTTGGTATCTCCTTTGACATCACAGCTGAAAAAGAAACTGAGCAATTGCGGCTTGATAAAAAAGCGCTAGAAGAACGCGAGGCTGTGACGCAGTTGATTTCGGCGAGCATGGCTCATGAATTGCGTACGCCTTTGTCTGCAATTGAGATGGGAATGGAAGGTATTGGAACAGTTTTGCCGAATTTGCTTGAGAGTTATCAAATGGCGAAAGAAGCGGGGTTGAAGGTGCCTATTATTACTTCTATGCATTATAGGGTTTTAAGCCGTGTGATTGAGAATTCTCGTATGGAGGCTCGCTCTGCACTTTCTGTTATTGATATGTTATTGGTTAATACCAGCACTTCGCAGATTGATGTTGAGAAATTTAAAAACTATTCAATGCTGCACTGCATGGATAATACCTTAGCGCGTTATCCTTTCCATGAAGATGAGAAGGATAAAATTCATTGGAAGAAAAGTGATTTTTTGTTTCTAGGCGATGAGATACTTATGACGCATGTTATTTTTAACTTACTTAAAAATGCTCTGTATTACCTTAATGCTGCGGGTAAAGGTGATATTCATATTTGGTGTGACCATAATGAGAAATTTAATATATTACATATTAAAGATACCAGCCAAGGCATTGATCCCGAAATTTTGCCCCATATTTTTGACAGGTTTTATTCTCGTACTCGACATGGCACGGGTGTGGGTTTAGCTTTTTGTAAACTTGTAATGCAAAGTTTTGGCGGTGATATTACCTGTGAATCGATTAAAGGAGAGTATTCAGATTTTATAATGCGCTTTCCTATTTTACAAACCAGTTAAGCTTTAATCACTCATTGTCATTGTCCTAGTCCCAACGAGGCATGTATTGCTCAAGATGGTTTTTAAGCCCACTGTGTCACAATTATATTGACATATCGAGATATTGCGATATACTAATCTAATGAATATTCAACTTATCCTTAAAGCCCTAGCGAATGAAAAGCGCTTTCAGATAGTCTGTTGGCTCAAAGAGCCTGCTAAGCATTTTTCTTCTACCCATTGTGATGTAGGTAAAGAAGGGGTTTGTGTGGGCTTGATTGAGGATAAGATTGGGTTGTCGCAGTCGACGGTTTCGCACTATTTGATGCAGCTGCAACAGGCTGGCTTGATTACCATGGATCGTAGTGGGCAGTGGACTTATTGCAAATTAAATAAAGCTTTTTTAGAACAATTTATTGCTACTTTAAGTAAGAAATTGTAGAAAAATTTTGAGATTATATATCGATTTTTTGCGATATATGAATGTATTAACCTAGGAGTGATGATGATGAATATTGATGAATTATTTATTCCCTACCCTTTGAGCCAAGATTTAATTTTAAAAAATAAAATTATTATGGCACCGATGACGCGTGATAAAGCTAATGATGATTTAAGTCCTACGCCGGCAATGATGGATTATTATGCACGCAGAGCCGATGCGGGATTGATTATCACGGAAGGTACGATTATTCATTCAGATACGCGCGGTTATAGAAATGTTCCGGGTATTTTCACACAAAAACAAATTGATGCTTGGCATACCGTCACTGATGCGGTGCATCAACGTGATGGTCGTATTTTTTTACAACTCTGGCATTTAGGTCGCGTCTCACATCCCTATTATTTAAACGGGCAGCTACCTATTTCTGCATCTGCAACCCAGATGTCGGGCCGCGTATTTGGATCAGAAAATTTATTTTACGGTGCATCGCGCGCAGCAACTTTAGATGACATAAAAACAATAATTGAGCATTATGAAAGCGCAGCATTAAATGCCATTGAAGCGGGTTTTGATGGTGTAGAAATACATGGGGCGAACGGTTATCTACTTGATCAGTTTTTGCATTATGATACCAATCAGCGCAGCGATCAATATGGGCAAACACCTGAAAATATGGCAAGACTGGTACTGGAAATTGTTGAAGCCATAGGCGATACCATTGGTTATCATAAAACCGGGATACGTTTTTCTCCTGGCACTTATTTACATCAAATTAAAGGTGATAAACGTGATGCAGCCGTTTTTGAATATTTACTTGAAAAATTAAATCACAACCCTATGGCCTATGTGCACACAGGTAATTTTGATGATGCGGTCATATTTCCTGAACTCAATGACAAAAACATGACCGCATTTATGCGCACACATTACACCGGCACTTTAATTGCCTGCGGCAGTTATGGATTTGCACAAGCTGCACAACAAATCAAAAACAAAAATTTTGATTTAATCGCAATTGGACGACCCTTTATTGCCAATCCGGACTTAATTAAACGTTTACAAAATCACGAACAAATCCACAATTATGAAGACAGCATGCTACGTGTTTTATATTAAGTTAATTTATTAATCCTTAGTGACATCATTGGTTGTGTTATCGATAACTTTACCAGTCGTATCAACAGTACCTGTCACCACTTCCCCTGTGGTATCAATCGCAGCGCCCGTAACATCACCGGCCGCGTTAACCGTGCTGCTGGCGGTATCACCCACTACATCAACAGTATTATCTACTGTATCATCTGCATAAAGCGGTAATGAATACATTAAGCTTACCAAAGTTGCTAATATCAGTTTTTTCATCTTCTGTCTCCATTAAAAAGTTAAATCTACAAAACATATCATAGCTTATTTATTTTCAAATATGGATATGAACACGGGTAAAGGTAACATCTCAATAAGTCCAGGAGAAAATCATGCATCCACAAATCCCTGCGATGAAGACGTCGACCCCCTTTCAAAAGGGGGCGAAATAACAACCACACTAGAATTTATAACTTTCTATATTATTAGTATTGTTATTCTCATGCCCCACATCTGCAGTAAATATTTGCTGCAAATTCTTGAGTGTGTTTTTTATATGCTTTTCTGCTGTTTGGGCCATAACATATTGTTTTGCAAGAACAGGACCATATTCCTCTAAAGGAAATGAGGGTTGATCCCCTACTTTTTTACTATCCTTTGCAGTAGAGTTTCTTTGTTCTAACCTGGCTGCTGCGATGGTCAACAGCTTGTCCACTAATAGAAAAATTTTATTTGTTTCTGTTTTAGCCTTGGTTGCTGTTTGAATCACTTTCTCTATATCCTCAGAGCTAAAGTCTTGTTTTCGAGATAAGGATTGTATTTCCTCAAAAGTATTTGTGATAGCTGTTAAAGCCAATTGTGTATTTTGAGGTTCAGCTTTTGCAATTCTATCGATCTGCTCAAGGGCTAATACTATCTGAGACTGAGCAGCCAAGATTTGTTTTTTAAGGTTTAATATTCGCTGTAAAATCTCAAGTGCGTTATTGATATCTTTTTCAGCCCCTGTTGCACTCACATACTGTTTCGCAAGAAGACGACCATATTCATCGATGGGAAATGAAGTCGGTGATTTTTTTTCTAACATCATTGCTGCAATAGACAACAGCTTGTCTACTAATTGAGAAACTTGATTTGTTTCAGTTTGAGCCGTTGTTGCTGTTTGAATAACCTTCTCTATATCTTCCACAGTGACGTCTTGTTTTTCAAGTAATGCTCGTAATTCCATAAAGGTATTTTTGATTGCTGTAAAAGCTAAATTCGTATGTTCTTTAGAAGGTTCAGTAAGGTCAATAAACTGCATCTTTTTATGTGCCAATAGTATTTTTTCCTGAGCGGCTAATATTTGTTCTTGAATCATACATCCTCTAAATAGTGATTTTAAAAATTGATATAGTAAGTTACATAATTTATAAAGTCAAGCTTGATGACATCATTTCTCATGACAAACCGCTTCTATATTATTTCCATCGGGATCATGTACAAATGCACCATAATAATTAGGATGATAATGGGCTCGTATTCCCGGAGCGCCGTTTTCTTTGCCGCCTGCTGCTAGTGCTTGCGCATAAAACTCGTCAACCCTATTACGCTTTGGCGCTTTAAACGCTATATGGGTATGCGAGGTTGGGTTATCACTTTGGTACATCCAAAATGTAGCAATGGGGCCCTCATTTATTCATGACCAAAGCCTTTATACCCCTTTGCATCACCAAATCCAGCATAGCCTTCTACTTCAATGAGTAAGGTATAACCTAAAGGCTTGAGTGCTTGGGTATAAAATACTTTACTTTTTTCGTAATCGCCAACGCTAATGGTTATGTGATTAACATAAATAGTCTCCCTTAGTTTTGATGATTATACGCCAAAGAAAAATGAATAGGCATTATTTATTAGCAAGCTGAGCCATTGAGCGGGTGTGAAAATTAATGCCTTCATGAACACAATGTTTTGCATAACATAAGGTATTCCAGGTGGGTGTTGATATTGTAAAATAAAGATTCCCTTCAATCCTGTTTTTAAGCGCAGCTAAGGTTTTTATTGTTGCATTATCTGAGAGTAAATCATTAGGGTTAACTCTGTTTTCTTCGGTGATCTTTTCAGAATAATTAGGCGGCATCTTAAAGCCAGTGCAAACCAGCGTGGCCACGACATTTAAGCTTTGAACGTCTATTAATGTATTTGAATAATTTTTACTAAACTCTTTAAATCCAGCCATATTTATTTCTTGTAGCTGTTTATTAATTTCTTCTAAAATCACATACAAGATTCTTAAAGTGAACTGTTCAGGGCTTTGCGCTTTTATTAATTGTTCATATTTTTCAATGCTTACTTTAAGATAAAGATAGTCCGAAAGTTGCTTGACAGCTATTCGACCACTATAGCTTTCATTGTATTCATTTTCCAAGATATGACTTAAAATTTTCCCACTCACACATTCATTTTTATTCTTGCCTCCCGCACGAATAGTAACAATTCCTGTTTGAAGGAGTATCCGCTCTTGCATGGGATTGCCCTCATTTTCTAACTCTATATTAAATAAATAAGGTTCATTTTTATCATTTACAATTACGGCGATAAGGGTATCAAGGCGATAAAGACCAGAACATTGATTGCGTTTTATAATAAATTCGAATGGAATATATTGTTTTAGGCTATTCCCATCAAGAAACTTATTATTTTTAGGCGGGTTCATAGTTAGACTATTCCAAAATGGATATGATTTTATTTTATCTTCGTAATATTCTAAATGCTTAATATTGCAATACCTCAGTGCCTTGAGGTATTGAGCTGCGGTGAGTAATTGTCCTTCATCTGACTCGTCAAAACAATATGATTTTATTTTTTCAATTAATTTCTTATCAACCAGTATTTCAATGATTTTATTGATTTCAGATTGCTGATCATCTCGACAAAAATCGATTAAGCGGCTGGCCAAGTGGTCTAAAACAAAGTATTCAATTTTTTCTGCGATCACAGCATTTCTTGAAAAAGAACTGGCTAGATTTAAAAGCGTTAAGAGCAATATTTTTTTCTCATCGTCAGATTGTAACGATTCATAAAGTGTATTAAGTACTTCAGTTAATAATGACATATCATTTTTAAGCGTCTCACTGATATGCGCTAAAGCTCTTGCATGATTTAAACTGGTCACATTTTGCTGTTTACATAATACCAAAAAGCGTAATGCAATAATAAGGCTATCTTCACTGGCTTGGCCTTTATGGCTGGTCAGTCCTACTATAAGTTCAAAAATAGCGATTTGATTTTTTTGCTGTTCAGGCACAGTTACAAAACCCCAAGCTGTATCGCATAGAAGCCTCATAAATGCTCTATCAACAACCTTAAGATTTTCAGCTGATATTATGGGCTTATCCAAAAGTATCAAAATAGGCGCTCGCTCACTTAGCGTCGTCGTCTGTGCGAGCAAGTTCGTTAGCAGAGTTTTAAGTTCAGGAACATGTTTAGCAGCTATATTAGCGCAGATGATCTCGTTGACCGATTCATTGACGTTTTGCCATTTAAGTAATTCATCGCGATAGGCTTTGAGTTTTATTAAGATATTATTAAGCATATAAGTCTGGTTATTTAAAGTAATTTTATTGTACCTGACTTATGTTATAAAATAAACTTTTATCTGACTATTAACGGTTTAGTACAATACTTTATAAAGTCGGCATCTATAAATCGGTAGGGCAAATGTTCATCACGGCCTTTGGGTATACCCAGACGTGTAGTGGTGATGATTTGTGTTGGATTTAAATGTTTATCTTCAATATAGAATGTTGTTTTATCAAAGGTTTGTTGATCCCATTCCAGTACACTTAAATGCAATGAACGGCATAAGATCGTTTGACCATTGCCTAAGTGTGCAATTGGCCGTGGTTTATCGTGTAATTGCTGCATGAGTGCTAGTGTTTTTTTGGGTGATTTTTTATCCACATAAGGAAAACCCGCTTTAATCAAGACCGCATTGCCTTCGCCCTGTGCTGACACATTCAGGGATGCTTTGCCGCGCGCATAATACATATAAATCGTGCCTGCCGGCATAAATAAGGCTTTTCTTTTTTCGGTAAATCCTAAAGATGCGTGCGATGCTTTATCGTGCAGATAATAAGCCTCGGTTTCAATAATACGCATAGACAACCACAAACCGTGTTGTTTACGACGGATCACTTTGCCAAGCAAGGCTTTTGCCAAAAGACAAGCGTCTTGATTAAAGAAGAGATTGGGCAGCATAGGAGTATTTTACTTGAACTCTAGGTTTTATGCATTATTTAAGAGTATCATAATATTTTTATGTTATAATGCCCCTATGATTATTACAGTCCACTTACAACACAGATATTAGGCTTAATTCTGTGTTGAATGACAAAAGCCTGCGTCATTTAACATGTTACCAACATTGTTATGAAGTGGAGTTTTATTATGAAAAATCAACGTTTTTATCACTATTTACCGGCTTTTATTATTGCGGCTATTGCCTTAATTGAAATGGCAACCGATATGTATTTGCCTAATCTGCCTGCCGTTTTAAAAGAGTTTAATTCAACAGAAAGCTTAATGCAGCTCACTTTAAGTGTTAATCTATTAGGATTAGCCACAGCGGGTTTATTGGCTGGACCTGTGTCCGACACGTGGGGTCGGCGGAAAACTATTCTAAGCGGTTTATTATTGTTTCTACTGGGCGGCTGTGTTTGCATGCTCGCACCCAATATAGAAATTTTAATTGGCGCACGTTTACTACAAGGCCTAGGTGGCGGTGTCGTATTAGTTGTGGGCACAGCAGCGATCCGTGATTTATATCAAGCCGAACGATTAGCAAAAATCATGTCGATGATGGGAATGATTATTGCGGTATCCCCCGGAATAGCGCCACTGATTGGCGGTTATATTGGCACTTACTTTGGCTGGCGTGGCACATTTGCTTTTTTAATGCTCTGTGGCGGATTATTTTTATTGGTCGCTTTTTTTGCCTTGCCTGAAACATTAAAAGCCATTGATAAAAAAATATTTTCTATGAAAATTATTTTAAATAATTATAAAGAAATATTTAAAATTCGTGTGTTTTTAATTAATAGCTTAATACTTGGGCTAACCATTGCGCAACTCTGGATAGAAATGGGGAATTTACCGTTTTTATTTATTCAAGAGCTTAATGTACCCAGCCATCATTATGGCCTTTATTTTGGTAGTAGTGTCTTGGTTTTTATTCTCGGCACTTTGTTTAATCAAAATTATGTCATGACCTATGGCACGAAGCGTTTATTATTCACGGGCATAGTCTTGAAAATAATCAGTGTTATTCTCATATGCTGTGCTGCCGCGATTCATATACAAAGCCCCTGGCTTATTCAAATATTATTTTATCCAGGTGCTTTCGGTTTAGCTTTAGTCATCGGTAATGCTGCGAGCCAGAGCTTAAGCGCTATCGATAAACATGTAGGCTCAGCCAGCGCCGTGTTATATTTATTGGAAATGTCATTAGCAGGTGCTGCCTTGTTTATTGCAGGACTATTTTATAATGGCACTGTATGGCCCATTGCTATAGCCGGTATTATTTGGGCAGGGTTAATTTTTGGATTGTATACCATAAAACGAGATTAATGATGAAAACAATGACCTGGCCTCAAGGTAAACGCTTTGCATTTACGATATTTGATGACACCGATGGCACAACCTTGGAAAATGGTTCACCGGTCTATGATTTATTGTATGATTTAGGGTTTTTAACCACAAAATCGGTTTGGCCACTTGAGGGCGAAGGTAAAGCCAATACGGGCGGCACTTCGTGTCAAGATCAGGATTATCTACGCTGGGTGCAACAACTACAAAAGCAGGGCTTTGAAATAGCCCTGCATAATGCCAGCGATAAGAGTTCTACACGTTTACAGACCCAACAAGGACTGGACAGCTTTAAACAATTTTTTGGTCATGACCCACGCTGTTTTGCTAACCATTCTATTTGTACTGAAAATATTTATTGGGGAGGCGAGCGTCTAAGCGGCCTTAATAAATTAATTTACCATGCATCGACACGTTTTAAAAATTGGCATCGCTGGCAAGGTCATATCAAAGACAGTCCTTATTTTTGGGGTGATTTATGTCAAGAACATATTCAATACGTCAGAAACTTTATTTATTCAGACATTAATACCTTAAAGGTTTGCCCTCAAATGCCTTATCATGATCCTAAGCGTCCTTTTGTAAATCATTGGTTTGCTTCATCAGAAGGATCCACCCTAGCTCGATTTAATCAAACGCTGCAAGAAGCCAACCAAGATCAATTAGAACAAGAAGGCGGCGCTTGCATTATGTATACCCATTTTGGCAAAGATTTTTATAAAAATGGTCAAATAAACCCCAGATTTAAACTACTCATGCAACGCTTAAGCCAAAAATCAGGCTGGTTTGTACCCGTATCTACTTTACTGGATTATTTACGACAGCATCAAACCACAGACAAGATTACTCATTGGCAACGCTGCCGATTAGAATATGCATGGCTCATGCATAAATTCAAAATAGGCGCCACTTCATAATTTGCCATGGGAGCTTTTAAATGCAAATAGATGTGATTATCATCGGTGCAGGGGCTGCGGGTTTGATGTGTGCGATTGAGGCAGGACAACGTGGGCGGCGTGTGTTATTGCTTGATCATGCGAATAAGATTGGTAAAAAAATTTTAATGTCAGGTGGTGGGCGCTGTAATTTTACTAATTATGATATTTTGCCCGAGTGTTATATTTCTCACAATCCGCATTTTTGTAAATCGGCTTTGAGTCGTTATACGCAATGGGATTTTATTGCTAAAGTCAAATCACACCATATTTCTTTTCATGAAAAAACTTTAGGCCAATTATTTTGTGACAACAGTGCAAAAGATATTGTGAATATGCTTCTTGTTGAGGCACAGCGCGCACAGGTTGAAATTAAAATAAATACGCATATTGATAAAATTGAAAAAAATGATGCAAATCATTTTACTGTGATGACTACGCAGGGGAAATTTTCTTGTGCCTCTTTAGTCATCGCAACTGGCGGACTTTCTATTCCCACCATGGGGGCAACACCATTTGGTTATCAAGTAGCACAGCAATTTGGGATAAAAGTCTGGCCCACCCGCGCAGGATTAGTTCCGCTGACTTTACATCAAGAAGATAAAGATCGTTTTGCGTCTTTATCAGGCATATCTGCTGCTGCTCGTGTGAGTCATGCGTCAATGACTTTTAAAGAAAATATTTTGTTTACCCATTTTGGCTTAAGCGGCCCTGCTATTTTGCAAATATCTTCTTATTGGCAGGCAGGCGATGACTTACATATTCAATTATTACCGAGTATTGATTGGTTATTATTATTAAAAACAGAAAAAAAGATCACCCTACACGCACTTTATTAACCGTCTTATCTGCCTATTTACCTAAACGCATGCTGGACATATTTATTTTAGATCAGTATTTAACAAGGCCTATGGCCGACTTTTCGGATAAAACGCTTGCTGAGATAAAAGATACACTACAAGACTGGACTATAAAACCCAATGCCACCCAAGGTTATCGCACCGCAGAAGTCACTTTAGGCGGCGTAGATACCGATGCAATCTCTTCAAAAACTATGGAAGTTAAAACAATTCCCGGACTTTATTTTATCGGCGAAGTGCTTGATGTCACCGGCTGGCTGGGTGGATATAATTTCCAGTGGGCCTGGTCTTCCGGCTGGGCTGCGGGTAAAATAGTTTGAAATTTTTCAAATAAGGTATATTTGTGACGACGAAAAATATTTATACGGTTACTAAACTTAACCAAAGCGCACGCTTATTATTAGAAGAAGGTCTGGGCACAATTTGGGTTGAAGGTGAGATTTCTAATTTCATCCGCGCAAGCTCGGGGCATATTTATTTTTCTCTCAAAGATGAACATGCACAAGTGCGCTGCGCTTATTTTAAAGGCCGTCGCAATCAACAAAATGCCTGGAAACAAGGCATGCACGTCTTGGCCTGTGCAAAGGTTAGTCTTTACGAACCGCGCGGTGATTATCAGTTGATCGTAGAATATGTTGAAGAAGCCGGTTTAGGTGCGCTACAAAAAGCCTTTGAAGTACTTAAAGCTAAATTACAAGCCGAAGGTTTGTTTGCCAGCGACCATAAAAAACCTTTGCCTGCTTATCCGCGCTGTTTAGGTGTTATTACCTCACCCACTGGGGCTGCCATTTTGGATATTTTGCATGTTTTAGAACGTCGCTATCCTGTGTTACCCGTTATTATTTATCCAACCCTCGTACAAGGCAATGCTGCTGCAGAGCAAATTGTTAAGGCCCTAGCACTTGCGCATCAACATGGGCAATGTGATGTACTTATACTTGCCCGAGGCGGCGGATCACTCGAAGATTTATGGCCTTTTAATGAAGAAATTGTTGCAAGAGCTATTTTTCAAAGCACGCTGCCTATTATCAGCGGCGTAGGCCATGAAATTGATTTTACCATTGCAGATTTTGTCGCAGATCTACGCGCACCGACACCTTCTGCTGCTGCGGAATTAGTCAGCCCAGATGGCGAAGCCTTATTAGGCTATTTAGAACAAATGGAAATTAGACTAACTCATCAAGTCCGTCACCACATTAATTTTAAACAACATCGACTGCAAAGTTTAACAGCGCGCTTACGTCATCCGCGTGAGCGTTTACAGTATTTTGCACAAAAACTGGATGATCAAAGCCATCGCTTACAACAAGCCTGGCATAAATTAATCACTAAACGCACACATGCCCTCAGCTTGCTGCGGCAAACCTTACTCACCTTAAGTCCTGTAGCCACTTTAAATCGGGGCTATGCCATAGTCAAAAATTCAAAGGGAGAAATTGTACACACGCCTTTGCAAGTAACCGTTGGCGAGCAGATTTTCACCCAAGTGGGCAAGGGCGAAATCATCAGTCGCGTTGAATAGAGTTTTATATAAGTCCTGCTATACTCTTTCATTAACTGTATTTTTATTAACAACTTGACTATATGGAGATATCAAATGAATAAAGTTTTAACTCTTGGGATCGGTATTGTAATAGGCGCAGGCGCTATGTGGTTTATGCAAAAATCCAGCGAAAAAACCCTACAAGTTGATGAAGTTATTGAAACTTACGGTACACCGATGACTTCAGAAGGTCAAAATGGTCAACCTGCCGATCATAACGCCCCTCAAGGCAACATGGAACATAATACTCCCGCTCCTAAAACCACAGGTTCACTAGAACAACCCATCACTTTAAGTGATGCAGGCGTAGGTGTTGGTGCAGGCGTAGGCGTTGGTAATAATGAAGGCACAGGCGTTGGCGTAGGTGCAGGCGTTGATATGGGCAATAATGCTGATAACAACTCACAAAATAATGACAATATGAACAACAATAATAACAACAACATGAATAGCGAAACACCTGCAAATACCAACAATACACAATCTCAAGGCGGCTACTAAAAGCCCATTACCCTGACGCGTCCAAGTCTAAAACTTGGACGTAACAGGTTCAAACAAGGAGCACGATAATGAAAGGAAGTTTACTTTTTATTCTAGGTGCAGCGGTAGGCATTATTGGTTTTGCACTGGCTGATTCCCCACTTGATCCTTTTCATCATTGGATCGTAAATGAAGAGTGTCAGCGTTATTATGCTCATCATTACAATCTCACTGAAGATGAATTTGTAAAACGGCTTGATCAACTCAACCACACTACTCCTTAAAAATCCGTTTTGCACGTTCGCGTTTTTTCATTTGTCTGGGCGTTAATATATTTCTACGCCCTGCAAATGGATTTTCACCCGATTTAAACACTAGTTTAATGGGTGTTCCCACTAGTTTTAACAAACGTCTAAATGTATTCACCAAATAGCGCTGATAAGACACTGGCACATGATCCACTTGATTACCATGAATCACGATCACGGGCGGATTGTGCCCACCGGCATGTGCATAACGCAATTTAATGCGTCGTCCTTGTACTAAAGGCGGTGCATGCTGGATAATTGCTTTTTCAAGAATATTGGTCAATAAGGATGTAGGTAGTTCACGCGTTGCTGATTTATAGGCTTCTTCTACCGCTGGAAATAAATTTCCAACATTTGTTCCATGCTTAGCTGAAATAAAAAATATTTTTGCAAAAGCAACAAAGTCTAATTTATGCTCTAATTTAGTTTTAATTTGCGCGCGTGCATAATCATCTAAACCATCCCATTTATTAACCGCAATCACAATGGCGCGCCCTGCTTCTAAAACATAAGCTAATAAATGTAAATCTTGATCGGTTAAATTTTCATGGCTGTCGACCAACAAAATACATACATCTGCAGTATCGATAGCCTGCAGGGTTTTAATCACCGATATTTTCCCAATATCCTGGTGAATACGACTGCGTCTTCGTAATCCTGCGGTATCAATCAAGGTATAATGCACCCCCATACGCTCAAGTGGAATAAAAATACTATCCCGTGTGGTACCGGGTTCATCAAAGGCTATCACGCGCTCAAAACCTAACATACGATTTACCAAGGTTGATTTACCGACATTAGGACGACCGACGATGGCAAGCTTAATACCCTCAGGGATATCACTCTCAATTGATAAAGACTCAGGTAAAAATTTTATTACTTCTTCTTTAAGCGCCTCAACCCCGGTGCCATGACTAGCTGCAATGGGCAACACATAGGGAAAGCCTAAAGTATGAAACTCGGCAGTGACGGATTGAGGTTCCAAACCATCAGTTTTATTGACCACTAAAATAGGTGTTTTATTCACTTGGCGTAAATAACGTGCGATATATTGATCAGCGGGCGTTAAGCCTAAACGTGCATCGACAATAAATAATACCACATCGGATTCATCAATGGCTTGCTCGACTTGCCGCACGACTTGTGTAGCCAGACCTTCTTCATCACCGGTAAAACCTCCGGTATCAATTAATAATACTTGTCTATCATTAAAAAAAGTATGGCCGTAATGCCGATCACGGGTCACTCCTGAGTAATCTGCAACTATCGCATGACGTGTTGCAGTTAAACGATTAAACAGCGTTGATTTACCTACATTAGGTTGTCCGACAATGGCAATGACTGGAATCATAATATACGTTCTGGAGTGAAGCGTACCAGATCGCCATCGCTAGTCAAAACAAATAAATCATCACCCAAAGTAATCGGCGGTGTATGTATGGGATCACTGTCTGCGCGAATACGGCCTAATAATTGTCCGTTGCTGGCCAACAATAAATGCATATAGCCATCATAATCACCCACAGCCACCATGTCTTTAAAAACAGTTGGTGCAGTCAATTCTCGGTATAATAAATCGCCTTGTTGCCACAGGGTATCACCGTTGCGCTTGTCCAGAGCCCACACCTTACTTTCATCATCAGTAATAAATACGGCCTGCTGATTAACATCGAGTCCCTTATAAGAAGAGAATTCTTTTTCCCATAATAACTGTTGGGATCGGAGGTCCATCGCAATCACACGTCCTTGATAATTGACGACAAATAATACATCGTCATCAATAGCCATATGACCATTCACATCCACTACCCTGTCAATTTCTGAACGTCCGCGCGGATAGCTCACCGCTTGTTGCCATAATAGACCGCCAGTTTTTAAATCAAGCGCGCAGACAAAGCCATTGGCAAAGCCGACATACACCACTCCTGCATTAATAATTACCGGTGCACTGCCGCGCAACTGTAATAACGGTGCAGTGTGTTTATAAGTCCAAAGCATTGCGCCTGTTTGTGCATCTAAACCGTAAACACGGCTGTCTTCTGTTAATGCAACCACAATATTATTTGCACTTTGTGGCGGTGATAAAATTTCACTACTTAAATACGTGCGCCATAATTCTTCGCCACTGGTTTGGTCGAGCGCGACCACTTCACCTTTTTGTGTACCGACTAATACTACATTTGAGCCAACACCCACACCACCGGTCACCGCAATATCATCTGGGCGATTGCGCCACAAACGTTCGGCTCTATCATCTAGACTTACTGCAGTTACATTACCTTTATAATCTGCAGCATAAATTAAAATTTGGTCATCAGTGGGTAATAATGTGCTCTGTAATTGCAAATAGAGAGGACCATCACCCTTACCCATATCAATAGAATTACTTTTATTCCAATCAATGTGTTCAGAATAAATCGTCAATTCTTGTGGGGGATTTTGCACACTTTCAGATTTACTACACGCACCCACCATTAAAATGCACAGTAAAACGATAATGATTTGATGCGTGTTCATAAACAACCTCTTAATCATGCTTATCCTTGTGGGAGAGCATCTAACTTAAATTGTAATAAATGGGTTTCTAATCCCATAGTCGTATACCCTTGTACAGCGGCGGTATAAGCGGTACGTGCTTCTGCATAGCGTTTTAAGGCATACATGGCATCGCCTTTTACTTCGTCGTGTAAAGGTTGATATTCACTGGGTCTTGATAGCCGTCAATAGCGTTAATGCAGCTTCTGGTTCTTGTTGTGCTATTTTTACTTGTGCTAAACGTGCGCGCGCAATATCTTTAGCAAACGGTGCACCTTGATTGACTATCCAAGTCAATTGTTGACTGGCTTGTTCTAAATCATTTTTACCCGCTGCATCATGTGCCAACATGAGCGCGACCGTATTTGCATAAGGCGTTTTTGCATAGTCTTTTTGTAATTGATCGGCCAAGGTTGTTGGAAGCTGGGCATTCCCTTGTGCGTGTGCGCCATAAAATTCAGTAAATAATAGGCTTGCTTTTTCTGTAGTTTTAAGCTGTTGGTGAGTGTAATACTTGTATCAACCAAAGCCCACTGCCACAATAATAATCAAGGTCAGCAACCAAGCACGATTTTTTTGCCACCATACTTTTAACATCATTACGTTTTCTTCATCCGTTGCGATTGCGTTCACAAATCCCTCCTAAAAATTTAATTAACTCATCCAATGAATACCCGCGAATTCAAATCCCCGCGTAAATCTTTAACGGCGACTACCTTCGCCTGCATTTCATCCTCACCCAAGACCAATGCAAACTGCGCATTGCTTTTATCTGCACGCTTAAATTGACTTTTTGCACTGCCCAAACCCGCATTGACCAAGAGGCGCAAATCCGGGAGTGCATTGCGCAAGCCCTCGGCAATAACCAAACCTGATTGTACTGCACTTTCACCTAATAATACAAAGTATGCGTGAGGGGCAAGACTTGATTTTGGTTTTGCTCCAAATGCAATAAATCAATTAAGGTTCTAACCCGAGTGCAAAACCTACAGCAGGTGTGGCGGCTGCCCCGAATTGGGAGATTAATCCATCATAACGGTTCCGCCAGCACATACCCTACCCGTGTGCCTAAATCTGTGGTCACCCATTCAAATACTGTTTTTGTATAATAATCTAAGCTACGCACAAGGCGTGGATCGACCCATATTTTACGCTCATGGCATCAAGTATTGTTGGCACTGGGTTAAATGAAGCGCAGATTCTTCATCGGAATAATCTAATAAAGCAGGCGCAGCATCTAGCATGTCTCGCATCGCAGGGTTTTTATCTATTGAAAATACGAAAGGATTATTAATTAAACGGCCGCCTGGCTGTCTTCATCTAAAATCGCGGCATTTTGCTTAAATAAGTAACTAAGGCTTCACGATGGGCGCCACGCGCGCTTGTTTGCCCAGCGAGTTAATTTCTTTAGATGAATACGATTGCAATACCCAACATTTGCCATAAGAACGGAGCATCTAAGCGAATAATTTCTGCGTCTGAATTCAGGTCCTGACATCCCAAGGCTTTCACCCGAATTGATGAAACTGGCGCAGGCTACCTTTTTCGTGGACGCTCATAACGAAAACATGGGGCCCATATACCAAAGCCTCTGGCTTCCTATTTTTTAAACAAAATACCTTGCTCTAGCGCGAATACCACGGCAGACGACCCATCCTAAAATCTTCCTGGACGTAGGGTCACGGATTCATTATTCCGCTATCTGCAAAGGTATACATTTTTTTATGACAATGTCGGTTCCCTCACCGACGCTGCGGGTGAATAAAGCTGTTGATTTCATGATAGGTATAGGTGTATTTCTTAGAACCATAAAAGCGCAGCCTGTTAACGTTGGCAATATTGTTTCAATATAGATGCTAGTCACCAATTTGTGTGGGCATAATGTCATGCCATGCCACGTAGGGCTTGAATTTGGGTCTCTACTGTGGGTTTCATCTTAAAAAGTTATAAATGAATGAATAATTATATTACTATTTTGGAACAGTCGTAGAGCCTTCGATGACCTGGTTGTTCCAGAATAGTATTTAATTTTGAATAAATAGCAGTGCGGAGGGATTTTGTTGTATAGTGAAAATCAGCATAATGAGCAGCTGCTTCAAAATCCCCCTTTTTTGCACAGCACAGCGCTGAACTTTTCATAGACACTGGCAGTTTGATGAAAGTACATATTGCTCGCACTGCGTTCGAAATGAACTAAAGCTCGCCGGCAGCCGCCTTGCCACATAAAAGGCACCGTAATCATTATTGATCTGCCTGATTTCGGCATCAGCATGAGCGCTTGCTGATAAGTTTGCGGCCGCATGAATTGGCCCACCGTTCATAATAATAAGCGAAGGCTAAATGCGTTTTCTTTCTAATGACAGGCGCTTTGTTTGAGGACGTAAAGGTTGCATGAATTAATGAATCTTTTGCTAGGTCAAACCCAGTTGCATATTATAACCTGCAGCGGTGGTATTTTGGGTGATAAAATGTTAGCAGTTGCAGGTGGCAAAAGCATCACTGCAATCGATAGGAATGATTCTTCATTTATTCCATAGAAAAAGAGAACGATCGTAAGGGCGAAAAAATCTTTCGCCTTTTTTGGACGCTACAAATATGTTTTTTTTACGGTTACTGGAATCTAAAGTCCAGGGCGAAGATTTTTGCCCTGCAGGAATAATCAAATCTTAACTTCTAGGACAAATCTCTTCTTCCTTGCCAAGTAGAAAATCCAATTGAGTAGTCGTATCAGAACCATCCATCGCATGAGCACTCCTCAATCAGATGCAGCAAAATCTGCACGATCGTACCGGGTGCTGCATCTTTTGGATTGGTTGCACCCATGATTTCCCAATGTTTTAAAATCGCATTTTCGCCTGCCAATACTTTATCATTACTTGGCCAATGACTCATAACTCAACTAAACCTCTACAAAATGCACGTGCTCAATGCATTGGGCATAAAATTGTTCAGTTGTTTGCTCATGATGTATTTATTTTCCGCTGCAACCAACGCAAGCCATTATCTTCAAAACTGTTTATAATTTTACCAATATAGTTTTGGCCACTGCATCGGGTTTGATATCTATGTATCAATTGCCATGACTTTTCTTCTTTCTTTTAAATTAAAACTCTCACCACAACCACAAGTATTTACTGCATTGGGGTTGTGAACTAATTTTCGATTAAGCCCTTGTATAGCTCAAAAAAAGTCCATACTTTTGGCCCCCTTTAAATAATCCGGATGCTGTCTTTGGGGACGATATCACTTTTGTATGTGCCTTCGCTTTTAAATACCAAATCCTGTTCACCGGCTTCATCGGCAATACCCATAATATAGGAATATCCCGAGCCTACCCATTTTTCAGTTGTCAAACCAATAGCCGATAATACCATGGCCGCGGTTTTTAATCACGCTTTCAATATGGACTCGTCTGCGGCTTGTGTCGTCTGCCCTGCAGAGACTCATGGCCGCATTATACCACAGCCTGCTATTTCAATGACAGAGCAATACGTAACTGAAAATTGTGTGCGGCAAAAAAA
>CAWCVU010000017.1:0-162894 GCA_963798975.1 uncultured Gammaproteobacteria bacterium | reverse complement strand
GTGGAGGATTGCGTTGGTCAGATAGACGTGAAGATTTTCGCACAGAAGTATTAGGTTTGATGAAGGCACAACAAGTCAAGAATGCGTTATCGTGCCTACCGGTGCTAAAGGTGGCTTTGTACCTAAATTATTAGCCAATTTCAAAACGCGAGAAGAAGTCATGCAAGAAGTTATCTCTTGTTATTCTACCTTTATTCGCGGATTATTAGATATTACTGATAATCTAGATGGTGAAACAGTCGTGCCTCCAAAAGATGTTGTGCGTCATGATAAAGATGACACTTATTTGGTGGTTGCAGCGGATAAAGGCACGGCGACTTTTTCTGATATTGCCAATGGTATTGCCATTGAATATAATTTTTGGTTAGGCGATGCCTTCGCCTCCGGTGGAAGCCATGGATATGATCATAAAAAAATGGGCATTACCGCACGTGGTGCTTGGGAATCGGTACGACGTAATTTTCGTGAACTAAATAAAAATCCGGATGTAGATGTCTTTACCACAATAGGTATTGGCGATATGAGCGGCGATGTTTTTGGTAATGGTATGTTATTATCCGACAAAATTAAATTGGTTGCTGCTTTTAACCATCAACATATATTTATTGATCCAAATCCTGATCTTGAAAAATCTTTTGCTGAACGAAAACGTTTATTTGATTTGCCTCGTTCCAGCTGGGAAGATTATAATGTCGCGCTACTTTCTGAAGGCGGCGCCATCTACAGCCGTACGAGCAAGAGCATTAAAATTTCTTCTCAAGCCAAGACAGTATTAGATCTTGAAAAAATCCACTGTGACCGCAAATGAATTGGTTCGCGCAATTTTAAAAGCGCCGGTGGATTTATTATGGAATGGTGGTATTGGACTTATGTTAAAAGCAGTAAAGAACGCGATGTGGATGTTGGCGATCGCTGCAACGATGCTGTGCGTATTGATGGTAATGACTTAAGATGCCGTGTTGTGGCTGAAGGCGGAAATCTGGGTTTAACCCAATTGGGCCGTATTGAATATGCGCTTGCTAACGGCATCTCATTTACTGATTTTATTGACAACTCAGGTGGTGTGGATTGCTCAGATGAAGAAGTCAATATTAAAATTTTATTAAATGCGGTCGTAGGCAATGGCGATATGACCCAAAAGCAACGCAACCTTTTATTGGTTGACATGACAGATGATGTCGCTTTGCGTGTACTTGAAGATAATTATCAGCAAACTCAAGCCATTAGTTTTGCAGTACACCGAGCCAGTGTAACGCTTGATGAATACATGCGTTTTATTATTGAATTAAGCGTGTGGGTAAATTAAATCGTGAACTTGAATTTTTGCCTGATGATGAGGAGTTAATAAGACGTAAAACCGTCGGCTTAGGTTTGACTCGCCCTGAAGTCGCTATTTTACTCTCATACAGTAAAAATTTGTTGAAAGAAAGTTTTTTAGCAAGCGATATTCCAGAAGAAAAATATTTTAATCAATACATTCGCTTAAGTTTGCCCAAGCAATTAGGTGATAAATTTTCAAGTTATCTGGGTAAACACCGTTTACATCGGGAGATATCTGCTAATTATGTCGCCAATATGATTTGCAATAAAATGGGTGCTACGTTCTGAAACGTTTGTATGATGAAACAGGCGCTGCTACTGCAGATATAGTCAAAGCTTTCATCGCTGCGCATGAAATTTTTGAAATGGAAACGTTTTGGCATTATATACGTAAATTAGATGCGACCACGCCTTCTAGCGTGCAATATCAAATGATGACAGATGTGGTGCGTTTAGTGCGTAGAGCGACGCGTTGGATTGTACGTAATCGTCGTTTAGGTATTGATATTAAAGAATGCATCCATCATTTTAAAAGCAAAGTAGATGAACTTTATGTTTTATTACCCAAACTTTTGATTGGCGTTGAAATTGATCGTTTTGAACAAGTTACTAAGGAATTAGTTAAACAAGGCGTGCAACAAACTTTAGCTTTACGCGTTGCGGCGCAGGTCCTATGATTTCTGCTTTAGATATTATCGAAGCTAGCCATTTAGGACATTTTAGTATTAAAGCGGTAGCCAATATGTATTTTGCCTTAGGTGGACGTTTGAAATTAGATTGGTTTAGGCAAGAGCTGGGTTTCATCCTGTGGCTAATAGCTGGGATGCTTTAGCCAGGCAGCTTGTCGCGATGATCTAGATAGACAACAACGAAGTATTACTGCAAGTATTTTAGCAAAATATAAAACTGAGAAAGATATTGATGCTGCACTGGATGCCTGGCAAGCAGAACATAAACTATTAGTAGAGCGTTGGATGTTAATGGTCGCTGATCTTAAAGCTGCGAAAAAACGTGATTACAATATGTTTGCGGTGGCCCTGAGAGAATTATTAGATTTGGTTCAAGCCAGTAATAGTAATTCGCAAAAGGCGATTAACCATGTATGATTTGTTGCGTCGACTGTTATTTTTACTACCACCTGAGACTGCGCATGATGTGGCCTTACGTGGTTTGTCTTTAGGAGGCAATTGTTTACCGCAGTTGATCAAAAATCCCTGTAAAGTTATGGGCATTTCTTTTCCTAATCGTGTAGGTCTTGGGGCCGGCTTAGATAAAAATGCAGATTATATTCCTGGGCTTGCAAAAGTTGGCTTTGGTTTTATAGAATTAGGGACAGTGACACCTAAACCACAACTCGGAAATCCTAAACCGCGCTTGTTTCGTTTGCCAGATGAAAAAGCGTTGATCAATCGTATGGGATTTAATAATAAGGGCGTAGATCATTTGTGCCAGCAAATAGCTGCACTTCAGACACGACCCATCTTGGGTATTAATATAGGCAAAGGTTTTCAAACACCGATAGCGGATGCTGCGCAGGATTATTTATTTGGCTTAGAACGGGCCTACCCTTTAGCTGATTATATTACGATTAATATATCATCACCGAATACACCTGATTTGCGGCAAATGCAAACACCGGAATTATTAATGACTTTATTAAGTCGTTTAAAAGAAAAACAGACACAGTTGGCTTGATCAATATCAGCGTTATGTGCCCCTGGCTATTAAAATTGCGCCTGATTTAACCTGTGCCGGAATTGGAAACCATGGCTGATATTTTTCTTGAAACACAAATCGATGGTGTGATTGCGACCAATACTACGATTCAGCGTTATGGCATAAAGTACACGCCCTTGCCAGTGAAATCGGGTGGCTTAAGTGGTGCACCCTTATTTTCATCGTCGCTGGAGATTGTTCGGTTATTGTACAGTCGTTTAGGTAATAAAATTCCCATTATTGCTTGTGGGGGGATATTCTCTCGTAAGGATGGTGAGGAAAAATTAGCAGCGGGTGCGCAATTATTGCAACTATATACCGGATTTATTTACAAAGGACCTAATTTAATTAGACAGTTGGCCAGTTTGTAATACACTTGTATAAAAAAGGAGTTTTAACATGTTCAGTAACATTACATTTAAGCATCGTCTGATTGGTGTGATATTTTTAATATCACTGGCTGTTATAGTTATACCGGCACTTTTTGATACTCCTTCGGTAGATACCTTGGCAAGTAAAGAATCATTGCCTCAGGCGCCACAACAAGCGACTCTGCAAGAATTGGATAAAATAGAGTATGCGTTTGCGGAATTAACACAAGATTTACCCCCGCAAGAAGAGCCTGCTGTTTTAGAGGAACCTCTTGATGCAGCACCTGTATCTCAAGAAGTTGTATTGCAAGAAACTGCGATTCAAGAACCCGTTTCTGTCTCACTGCCCGCAACGCCAGTTGAGGCTAAAGTTATTGTCGCACAAGAAAAACCTGCAGAAGTGGTATCTATTCCTGCGAGTGGCGAATCATCCGTTATTGCCACTACAGAAAAGTTGATTAGCGATAATGCTTGGGCCGTGCAATTAGGTGCTTTTTCTAAAGTGGCCAATGCCCAGGCTTTATTAGAACGTTTGCAGAAACAAGGTTATACAGCTTACATTCAGCATATGAGTAATGTAAATTTGACCCGGGTATTAGTCGGTACTAAGCCAGACAAGCAGCAAGCCTCAGAGTTATTGGCAGAATTAGATAAAACTATGCAACTCAAGGGCATAGTCGTTAAATTTAACCCTAATGATGCAGGTTAAACCTAAGGATCAGTATGAGTTGGGTTGACTGGGTAATTATTGCAGTTATTTTAATATCAATGTTAACCGCATTTTTGCGGGGTGTAGCACGTGAAATGATAGCTTTGATGGCTTGGATTTTGGGTGCTTATCTGGCTTTTATCTACACCCCAGCCTTACAAGGTTTATTGGAATCACAAGTGCAAACCCCTGAGTTTCGCTATCTCATTGTATTTTTGAGCATAATTATTATCTTTTTAATCTTAGGCGCAATTCTTGGCAAATTATTCAGTAAAGTAGTCAGTGCGATCGGCCTAACCGGGCTTGATAAAACCTTAGGAATAATCTTTGGTCTAGCCAGAGGACTGCTTTTAGTGATAATATTTATCATGGTGGCCAACTTCACACCTATGGTTAACAATGAGAGCTGGAAGTCTTCTTGGTTTATCGTTCAACTGACAGATCCAGCTCAGCAGTTATGGACTTTTATTGAACAATCGGGTTTTTTGCCAGAAATGCAACCGCAGTCAGATACTGGCGCACCACTCGATAATATCATGAACAAAAGGTAAATGTATGTGTGGTATTGTAGGATTATTTGCCTATGCACCGGTCAATCAAGACTTATTTGATGCGCTCACGGTATTGCAACACCGCGGACAAGATGCTGCAGGTATTATGACCTGTCAAGATGGCCAGCTATTTTTACGCAAAGGCAATGGTCTAGTGCGTGATGTGATGCGTTATCGCCATATGCAACGTTTAAAAGGCAATATGGGAATAGGGCATGTGCGTTATCCTACCGCAGGCAGTAGCAGTGAAGCCGAAGCACAACCCTTTTATGTCAATTCACCTTATGGCATTACGCTTGCCCATAATGGTAATTTAACCAATGCCCAGACGTTAAGCGCTGAATTATTTCGCACCGATTTAAGACATATTAATACAACCTCGGATTCGGAAGTGTTGCTCAATGTGTTTGCTCATGAATTACAAACCCTAGATAAAGTCCATTTAGAACCTCAAGATATATTTAAAGCCATTACCCAATTACATCAACGGGTAAAAGGCGCCTACGCTGCTGTTGCGATGATCGTCAATCATGGTGTAGTCGCCTTTCGCGATCCACACGGTATTAGACCTTTAGTCTATGGCGAACGTACCACAGCGTATGGTAAAGAATACATGATAGCCTCAGAAAGTGTTGCGCTAGATACCTTGGAATTTAATACCATTACGGATGTAGCACCGGGTGAGGCGATTTATATAGACGCTAAAGGACAGTTGCATAAACAACAATGTGCGCAACATCCTGCATTAAATCCTTGTGTGTTTGAATTTGTGTATTTAGCAAGACCTGATTCTATGGTTGATGGTATTTCCGTTTATCACGCGCGTATGGAAATGGGACAACGTTTAGCTGAAAAAATAAAACGCGAATGGCCCGATAATGATATCGATGTCATTATTCCCATTCCCGATACTAGTCGTACCATGGCCTTACCCGTAGCCAATACCTTGAATTTACCCTTTCGTGAAGCCTTCATAAAAAACCGCTACATCGGCCGCACTTTTATTATGCCCGGTCAAACCATGCGTAAGAAATCTGTACGTAAAAAATTAAATCCTATAGATTTAGAATTTAAAGATAAAAACGTCTTATTAGTTGATGATTCCATAGTGCGTGGTACTACCTCGAAACAAATAGTCGCCATGGCCAGAAAAGCAGGCGCGCGCAAAGTTTATTTTGCATCTGCAGCCCCAGCCGTACGTTTCCCCAATGTTTATGGCATCGATATGCCGGCGCGTAATGAACTGATTGCTCACAATCGCAGCGTAGAACAAGTCTGTAAATTTATCGGCGCCGATAAACTGATTTACACCGAAATTGAAGACCTCATCGCAGCCTTAAAAGTCTGCAATCCCAATATAGAACGTTTCGATACCTCAGTATTTGACGGTCAATATATTACTGGCGATATCACGCCCGCATATCTAGAAGCTTTAGAGCAAAGACGTTCAGATTTATCAAAACAATCCGATTTAGTCAGCCGTTCCAGCGTGATTGATCTAGGTAATACGATCTAATATAGATAAAGACCGCCAATCTAAGTAACCCCCTTGATTAGTTAACATTTTCTTAATATTTTAAATTAAGTGCCGCTAAAGATTAATAAATATAAAAGCAGGCATGTGTTAGTAGTCTAGTAACTTATATTTAACATTAGGGAGTAGTCAATACCTGTAAGAAAATTAACGAACACGCCCACAAAATTAATACCCTTAAGGAATTAGAACAAATTAAAGTAAAAGCATCAGAAAAAACAAATGACGGCATTTGGCTGCGAAAATGTTTTACCGAATAAAAATCATTAGCAGATATGGTGCGGGCGCAATCAAAATTTGACTTAACCAAAAATGTCAAATGTCGAGCATAATCCAAAATTTGTCTTTTATGTAAAATTTATGTACAATTAAAAGTACAGGTATGGAATATTAAAAAGTTAATTCGATGAAATACAATCATAACTCAAAAGAGCTGCTGCTATGTTTACCCGTCTAGAAGTAAAAAATGGAAACACAAATATAATTTTTCATGCGCATGAAATGATTGCATTGATGTTAGGGTTTGAGAATAACAATCAGTCTGTTCCTGGTTTGATTCATGAGGTTGCCAGGACTCGCACTTTCATCCCCAAACAGGGGGATTTCAGCCAATATCGTTTGAAATACATGCAAGGTACTGATCACGATTTTTTATTTGGAAAATATGACACCCCACTTTTTATGCCGATGCATGTTGAGAAAATGTCAACCTCTGCACAATATTATTATGTGACGATGCAGTTGCATGAATATGCGCAACAAATATCGTTACAAGGGTGGTGGTTATTTATGGGCGGTCGTTTATTGTACTTGAGAAACAAAATGCAGGCTGATCGCTTTGGTTTTTATATTTCAGATTTTGGGGATGCGTTAGATGTGTTTGATGGTATGAAAAGAGTGATTTTAGAGTCGCCTTGGCTTGAAAATTATGACATTCCTAAAAGTGGCTTATTTAACAACGCTTCTTCATCACAAACTTTAAGTGAATTTCAAACGCAAGTTGCAAATGCACAATTGGATGTGATTCATGAGCACTATCCTTCACGCTCACCGAATCAATTGTATTCTATGGTACGGGAAATTGAAACGAATGATCAATATTCCTCTAAACATTTTGAAACATATTATCAGCAAGGAAAATACATTCAAGAAACATTGAAGCCGATATTCACGAGAATCTTAGGTAATAATCCTCCCATTGTTGCAGCGCTGCAACAGACTTATCCCCATAATCCACGTATTGTGAATCATTTAATGAAATGTTTAGTCTCTTTGGAAATTATGGAGGAAGTGAATCAAGGCAATTTTGAACATTATTTTAAACCGAATTTTGCGTTTAGTGGTGACAATATTACGGGTGCCACCTATAAAGAATTTGCTGATGAAATTGAGCTTTACCTTGCAAAAACAAATGAAACCCCAGCACAGTTGGCAGCGCATTTGCGTGCAGTTTTGCAAGGAGAAGAAATCATGCGTGAAGATTTGGCATTTTTACCTAACTTGGCTGCAGCTTGGTTTGTTGGAGAGCCGATTCGTAATTTATTAACGATACCTACGGGTTCAATGTTATTAGATTTTTTAGAAAATCCCCAATGGTTGCAAGATGAGTCACAATCCATTAAAAATTTATACACCTGGCGTCACGTGTTTTTACATCCACTCGAAGGGGGCGTGTTACCGCAGAATTTTGTAGACTTATATAACGAACCCATTCAGTCAAAAAGAGATAACACACCGAGTATATTGTATTTCCGCGGGACTCACCCGATGGTTCATTTAGATTCTACGCAAGATGCAAAATCAAAATTAGGCAATAAACAAAAATTATCACGTGCGCGTCAAAAAGAAGCGAGCTTGATCATTCATTGGTTAGCTGTACAATTAAAAAAATTACATCCTGACTATGAAATACGTGCAGTTCAATTTGATCCGAATGATAAAAATACCTTTTTGGTTTTACCCAATTATGATGAGATCTCAACGTTGACTCGACCTTCTAATAAAGCACAAGATAAAATTTCTAAACAAGAAGGCTTAAAATTAAAACACACTTTGCTCCACGAAGATATTTTAAAATTGTTGAACTGGCGATGTAATACGCTAGCCAATGGTCAGGAATATTTTTATTCAGTTAAAAATAGTGAAGCAGTGATGCAGCAAGTTTCTAATGCAATAATACCTGTAGCCCCGAGGCAGCCTGATTTTGAAACATCGCTACCCACAGGCCGTTTATATAATTTTTATGAAGCCATATTTGAAGCCACAAAAAACAGAAGAAATTCTTTATTTTCTTCAGCAGAATTTTTGCAAACCGCAGTGGCCACCCACTTATTTAGGAATAAAGCAAAATACCAATTAAAAGTGAAAGTAAAATTAATACATTTGGCTTCTGCTGATGTAGAATTGCTTCAAACACTCCATTATGTGATTGGATTTGCACAAATGAGGGATAATCCTGGATTTTATATTCATCTGCACTTGCCTAGTACTTTTAGTGGTGATCCTAAAAGTGTAGAAGCGTCGAAACAAAGATCAATCAAGAGTGGATTAGAGGCGGCAGCTCCAAAACCTCCTTTGATCAGTAACAGCCTCTATCAAGCATCTAAACAATTTGAAGCGATTGTATTATGTCAACTCTCAGATGCGGTGTGGTTTAAGAAAAAAATATCATTTTTAAAGCAAATGTTGTCTGTACCTCATTTATCACTATCGAGACACCAACAAATTGTAGCTCGAATCATTTCATTACAAAAGCAAGCAAAAATATTTGATGCAATCTATGATCGGGAACTATCTGATGAAATGGAGAATAAAAATCTTTATGATTTGTATTGTGACAGCGCTCGGATTCTTGGACGATTTATTCCAGGTCCAGAGCTTGAAGTTTTAGCGGAAGTTTTTAAGTTGGAAATAGTTATTTTTAGAGAAAATAAAAATGAATCTATATCCCATGATGATATTTATTTAAAAAAGGGAGATGAAATAAAAACATTTTCTTGTGCACATCCATCACTTTCCAAGAAGGATGAAAAACTATTTTTATTTAATCAACAAGAGAACGGTTATTCTGTTGGCAAACGCTTAAGTGAAAAAAATTATTATAAAGCGCCTACACCCATTGATGAAAATGATGGTCTGATTGTGCGACTTTTGAAATCGAGTGATTTGTTTGCTGCGCCTCTAATGCCTGCTGCGATACAAGACAATATGCCGCAACAGATATCAACGGCTAGCGCGAGTGAAGCCAATGTGTTACCCGACTGGAATTTGAAAATATCGATATCATCAAATAGTAAGGATCAGCAAGGCTCGCAAAATACTCCTGCGGGTTTAGACCTTACAGGCACTATTATTCAGGTCAGAAAATAGAAATTGTGATTAGGCATTTTTAACAGAAAACAACAACAGAAAACAACAAGACATCCATAAAACAAACAACCAAACAACAAGACATCCATAAAACAAACAACAAGACAAACAACAAGACATCCATAAAACAAACAACAAGACATCCATAAAAAACAAACAACAAGACATCCATAAAATACTCTTGACAGTAGCGATACATTAATGATATTTTTAATCAAAATTAATTTCATAAATGAACAAATATGGAGCTATGGATGGCTATTGCACGTAAACATCAAATAGATATAACTGTAACGCATTACTATCATTGCATTTCACGCTGTGTTCGTCAGGCATTTCTTTGTGGTAAATCAAAATATACAAAGAAGAATTATTCACACCGACGAGCCTGGGTCATTTCACGCCTTAAAGAGTTATCAGAAATTTTTTCAATTAATATATGTGCTTATGCAATTATGTCTAATCACTATCATCTTGTTCTTTATGTGGATTTAGAAAAAGCTAAATCATGGAGCGCAGATGAAATCGTTTCACGTTGGAAGTCTTTATTCAAAAATGTACCTGATATTGAAATGTTACATGAAGAAGTTGCGAGCAAATTAATTGAACAATATCGTGAGCAACTTACCGATATTAGCTGGTTTATGCGGTGTTTAAATGAGTATTTAGCCCGAAAAGCCAACCTAGAGGAGGGATGTAAAGGTCGTTTCTGGGAGGGGCGTTTTAAAAGCCAGGCTTTACTAGATGAAGCTGCACTTTTAACATGCATGAGCTATGTAGATTTGAATCCTATACGTGCAGGTATATGTGAGAGTTTGGAGCAATCAGATTTTACATCTATTCAACAACGGCTGCGAGACTATACAGATAAAAATGATGAAGTGAATGTAATGCCTAGATTGATGCCTTTTAAAAACAAAACAGACAATGATGAGCTATTTATTCCTTTTAACGAACAATCTTATTTTGAATTAGTACATTGGTCAGGAAGAGTGGTTAGGGAGGATAAAAAAGGATTTATTCCTATATCGGTTAAAAATACTTTAAACTTATATCAACTCAACGAAAATAATTGGTCCACATCAATCAAGTATTTTGGCAAAAATTATAGCTGGCTTGTTGGTAGGGTTGAAAAAATCAGAGAAAGATGTGTTTTTTTAAAGAAAAAATGGATCCAAGGTGTTGGGGCTGGTAATGCGTGCTTTTTTAATCGTGTTGCTTAATTAAGATTAGATTTTGATCGCATCTAAATATCAATTTTATTATTCATATCTACAAAAAGCTGAGTCTATAAAATCAGTTCGCTTTAGAAATTATTAGCAATAGTTATCATGAAACAAATTTAATGAAGAAAGCTTCAGGATTGCAGTGAGAAAATAATTTGTGGGTGTCTTTAAATGTCTTTCTTGAGAAAATAATTTGTGGGTGTCTTTAAATGTCCTTGAGAAAATAATTTGTGGGTGTCTTTAAATGTCCTCTTTAAATGTCCTCTTTAAATGTCATCATTCAGATTTATCAAAACAATCTGATACAGTGACCTATTCCAGTGTAATCGACCTTGGTAATACAATATAAGTTTGCTAATAGAATAAAAAGTAGTATAATGGTAAATGTCTATTAAATGACTCAATTAGATACTGTTTAGAGGCCTTATGATAGCAAGTCTTATAACTGCTAATGAAAGACAGATTGAATTGCTCATCGCAAAAATTTTTACATTAAATGAAAATGAAATGGATGATCTTTTGGATTATCGCTATATCTACCAACAATCTATAGTACATATGGCTGCAGGTATGGGCTTACTTAACTTACTACAAGCATTAATTAGTAGACTAAAAATAGTTTACACCCATGAAGCGTTTATTAATATTATTAATGAAAGGGACGACTCAGGCAACACGCCGTTGCATTTAGCAAGTATTTATGAAAAATGTAATACCATGGAATATTTGCTTAATTTGCAAGATGTCGATCAGATGCAAGAAAATTACAGCGGTTATACACCTTTAGCTCTGGTCTGTTTATATCAAAAAGAATCTTGTGAGGATTATCAAATCAATGTATTTATTAAAAATAATAAGATACTCAATATCTTGGCACAAGCAGTAGATAAATTTTTAAACAGTAAGAATGACGATGATGATGATGATGATGATGACGATGATGATGATGATGATGATGACGATGATGATGATGACGATGATGATGATGATGATGATGATGATGAACTTACAAAAAGTTTCTTTCTTGAAAATAAAATTGTTGAACAACTTAATTTGTTTGATGCCATTAATAAAGTAAAAAAGCCTTTTTTACCGAAAATATATGCAAAAAATCCAGAGCCTGTGCTTGCGTGTATAGATTTTGACAATACTTTGGTCAATACACATTTTCGTAGCAAACTTAAGGAGCTATTGGGAGAAGATAATTTTCCTTATAATAATGATGAGATTTTACTTTTAAAAGCAAACGAAAACGTACCTTCTGATAAAATTACAATTAGTGAAGAAGCCATTTCACAAGTATACCATGAAAACCAAAAAGCAAAAAATGGCAAGTGCATGGCTGCGACCATAAAGCGTGCGATCATGAATGGACATAAAATAGCGATCACCTCTTTTTTACCTTCTCCAGAAATTATTATTTGGGTTTTAAAACAGGTTTTAAATAATGATAATGAATGTTTAAAAAATATTTACATTATTTGTAACGGTAATCCTCATTCGCACCAACATAAACTAAACCATGTTGAAAAGGCTAGAGAGGAAATCAAAACTTCTGAAAACTATGATATTAAATATGAAAATATTCTTGTCATGGATGATAGGCATTTAAACTTAGACAAGGTTAAAGAAAAGGGAATGTGGACTGCATTAGTCCCTTCTGAAATTAACCCAGAGCCTGACTACATTGTCCTACTTGCAGCCATGACCGTAACACATGTTAAAAAACCTATAGAAACAAGTAGCTTGAGCACATATCTGTATGAACAAACATCTGAAGGTAGTGAAAGTCAAAATAGAAAAAAAGTAAAATTGGATAATGATTATTGTAAAGTCAATTTTAGTTCCTCCGGTTTCCAACTCAATCCCTTTTGAAATCATATAAAGGGACAACCTAAGAGATGCCCATAGCTCTCCTACCTGTAGGAATTTTATAAAAAGGAAAAATCTAGAGGATTTTTTTATATCTTATTCTGTTCACGATTATTATCGACTAAAATGATTAAATGAAACAAAAAACTATCTGTTGGTTTCGTCAAGATTTACGTCTTGCGGACAATCCTGCACTCTTTGAGGCGGCGCAACAAGGCGATGTGCTGGCCATTTACATTTTGGATGAAGAAGAGGCTGGTGCTTTTAAAATGGGTGCTGCCAGTCGCTGGTATTTGCATCATAGCCTTGAGTCATTAAATAAATCACTGAATAATAAACTCCATTTTTATTGTGGCGATGCACTAACGATCATTTTAAATTTGGTAGAAAAACAGGGGTTTAACGCTGTTTATTGGAATCGTTGTTACGAGCCATGGCAGATTAAACGTGATGGACAAATTAAAGCGAGTATTCATGCTCATAATGTGTTATGTAAGAGCTTTAAAGCCTCATTATTATGGGAACCTTGGGAGATCCTTAAAACAGATGGAACTGCGTATAAAGTCTTTACTCCTTTTTATCGTTATGCTTGTTTAAAGGCGCCAAGACCTCGGCCTAGCTTGCCTAAACCTAAAAATATAAATTTTATACAAGATAAAACGGATGCCAGGTCATTAGCCAGCTTGGCGTTATTATCTAAAATAAACTGGCATCATACTATGCATGAGTATTGGCAAATAGGAGAAGCTGCTGCACATAAAAAATTAAACCAGTTTTTAAGCAAGAATTTGTCCGAGTATAAATACGCAAGAGATTTTCCTGAAAAAAATTATACTTCACAGGTATCGCCTTGTTTACATTTTGGCGAACTCTCATCCAATCAAATTTGGTATCAAACACCTTCAGAAGGTAGTGATTTTTTAAGACAATTAGTGTGGCGGGAATTTTCTTACTATTTGCTTTATCATTTTCCCACCTTGCCTTGCGAAAATTTTCAGAATAAATTTAATCAATTCCCTTGGCATCATAATGCAAAACATCTAAAGGCCTGGCAACAAGGACAGACAGGTTATCCGATTATTGACGCAGGCATGCGGGAGTTATGGCAAACGGGCTATATGCATAATCGAGTCCGCATGATTGTTGCCTCCTTTCTTGTAAAAAATTTATTGATTCATTGGCATGCCGGTGAAGCTTGGTTTTGGGATTGCTTAGTAGATGCCGATCTAGCCAATAACAGTGCCAGTTGGCAATGGGTGGCTGGCAGTGGCGTGGATGCTGCGCCTTATTTTAGAATTTTCAATCCTATTACGCAGGGTGAAAAATTTGATAAGCAAGGCCATTACACCCGTTATTTTGTACCTGAATTAAAAAACCTACCGGATAAGTATTTATTTAAGCCTTGGCTTGCACCCGATTCGGTATTGAAAGCAGCAGGAATTAAATTGGGCCAAGATTACCCCAAACCTATTGTTGACTTAGCATTTTCTCGTCAACGTGCACTGACAGCCTATTTTTCAATAAAATAGGCATATTTTGAGCATTCTATTATAAATATATTTATTGCAGCACACACGTATTTGAAGAAGAGCTCGCTTGTGCAAGCGCTGCAGCAGCATTGAAGTTCCCGCACGGACTGTATCGATGCCGCATGGTATAGGGGAGGTATATGGAATAGATAGTTAAAATTTTGAGATACATGACCATTATTTATGAGATAATTTACTAGAACTTTTGCGGCCAATAATTTTACCTTAACATCAGTTTCATCGGGTAGGGTTAACTTATTCATAATAGAGTGCTAGTTAATAAACTAATAACAAGTACAGCTTAAAAGTCAGATCATGAAACATTATATTTAAGGCGATTCTATGCTAGAACTATTCCACCAAACGATAGCGTTAACCAATGATTTATTATGGTCCTACGTGCTCATTGCCGCTTTAATTGGTCTAGGGCTGTATTTTAGCTTTAGAACCGGCTTTGCGCAATTTCGCTTGATCAAACAAATGTTGTTAGAGACTGTGGCGAAAACGTCCTGCGAATAAACGCAAAGCTATTGCTTCGTTTCAAGCTTTTTGTATCAGTACGGCTTCGCGGGTAGGGACTGGGAATATTGCCGGAGTTGCTATAGCCATATCATTAGGCGGGCCTGGCGCCGTATTTTGGATGTGGGTGATTGCTTTAATTGGCGCGGCATCGAGTTTAATTGAATGTACCTTGGCACAAATTTATAAAGTAAAAGATAAGAACGGTTATCGTGGTGGGCCTGCTTATTATATGCAACAAGGATTGAATGCAAAATGGATGGGGATCTTTTTTGCCGTTGTGACTATTTTTTGTTATGGTTTTGCTTTTAATGCTGTGCAAGCTAATACCATTACTTCCGCTTTTCATCATTTCAATTTTGACCCTCTGGTCATCGGCCTTATTTTAGGCGCACTCACCGCATTTATTATTGCAGGCGGCGTGCATCGTATTGCTCAGGTGACCCAATATTTGATACCCGTTATGGCATCGATTTATTTATTAATCGCATTATTTATTATGTTTAATCATTTAAGTGAAATTCCTGCTTTATTTGTCTTAATCTTTAAAAATGCCTTTGGTTTTGAACAAATAGCCGGCGGTGGTTTAGGTGCGGCCCTCATGAATGGCATTAAACGTGGTTTATATTCCAATGAAGCCGGCATGGGCAGCGTCCCCAATATCGCTGCTGCTGCGCAAACCAGTCATCCCGTCAAACAAGGTTTAGTACAAACCCTGGGGGTATTTGTCGATACTTTATTAATCTGCAGCGCAACGGCATTTATCGTCTTACTCACCGATGCCCATTTATTAGAAAACGTACAAGGCGTACAAATCACCCAATCGGCATTAATATCTGAATTAGGTGTATGGGGGAATTATTTTTTAACCTTATGTATATTTTTATTCGCCTTTAGTTCCATCATCGGCAATTATTATTACGGCGAAACTAATTTAGAATTTATCAATGCCCATCCAGCTGGGATCATTTCATATCGCCTGTTCGTCATCTTATTTGTAATTTTAGGATCAATAGCAGAACTGATTTTCGTGTGGAATATCGCTGATTTATTCATGGCCCTGATGGCCATCACCAATTTAATCGCCATCGCCTTATTAAGCGAAATCGCCTTCTCAGCATTTAAGGACTATATGAAGCAGCTAAAGCAAGGCAAGGACCCACTGTTTAAAGCAAAATCAATTAAAAAACTTAAAAATACTCAGTGTTGGGATTAACTGTAACGGTATATCGCGACGTTCATTTGGTGTTATCAACCAAATAAGCAGCGTAACCTTAGCTCTGATTCTGCAAGTTGACAATGATGCAAATAATATTGAAAATGACACATTAAAATATACTTCTTTACTACCCAATGGGTAGTTTTTCAGATAAATACCATAATGGGGGCAAGAACAATGACAAGGACTATTTTACAAGTAGCTAACAAAAATCCTTTTAAATTTACGAGATTATTAAGGCAGTAGATGAGTTTGTTACGCCACGCACTCCAACATATTTTTTTGTTATGGATGGCTTCATTAACAAGCGCACTTTGGGCTTCACAAGATACAATCAATCTACCTTTTTTCACCCGATCACAAAGCGTGCTTGAAGAATTTCAAAACCTACCACTGATTTCAGGCAATTGGGAAGGGCGGTTTCGTCCTTACTTATATGCCAATGAAAAATTACAACCTTTGTTTACAAAAGAACAATCCATTTTCTACGCTGAATTTGATTTTTTAAATCCCCTACCGATTAGCGATAATCATTTGTTACTGTATGGAGAAAAAAATGGAGAACCTGGGAAAACTATATTTACCTTTGATGCCATAAGTAAAAAACTGCAAGAAATTCCTTTGCCAGAAGTAAGTGGATTGATGCCGAATTGGCATTTACATGTGTGTGCAGAAAAAAATAATGCATTATTCTCCTATCCACAAAAAACCGAACAAGCATTTTTTAAAATCAACTTATCTTCAAATGCATTAACCCCTATACAATTAAAACAAACGCCCCCGCCGTTTATCAAATGCATCTGGGAACATGCAGACCAACTCTTTGGCGTTGCGAAAACAAAATTAGGGTATCAATTATACCAATGTGATCTTAATGAAAAAAACATACAGTGCACAGCTCAAAAGGCGTTAGATCCTTTTTTAGAATTTACTGATTTTTTTGTTGATAAGGCACGCTTAGGTATTATAGGGCTAAAACGTGGAGAAAATTTTCGAAAACCCTATTATTTATCAGAAAAACATGACGATACACTAGAAATAAATATTCCAAAAAAATTAATGGGCGATGTTGTCGAAGTAAAAGAGGGTCATTTTCGGGTGGGACTGCTGAGTCGCTATGTTACTGATTTAACGGAAAAACCTGATCCGAATGCTATTATTGCTAGGATTAACCGTATTAATGGGCACTGGTATGCCATAGCAACTGATGTTAATCATACCAGAACACTCGCTGTTTTAGAAAATGAAAAATGGCAGCTACGCAAATTTAATACCATGCCACTGGATTTTACAATTGCAAAGCCACAAGAAATTTGGACAACATCTGAGAAAGGGGCGCGTTATCAATCATTTTACTACGGTAAAGCGAATGCAGAAAATATTATTGTTTGGTTACACGGTGGTCCGCAGGAAAGCTTTTCACCGCGTTTTCATCCCTATGCTTATCAGTTGAATCAAATGGGCTATGGAATGCTGGCCGTTAATTACCCAGGCAGCACGGGTAGAGGTGCTGCCTTTGAATACATTAGGGATGAAGCAACACATATTGATAGTATAAAATCAGTATTTGCGTACTTAAAACAACAAAAAGCACAACGCGTAATTGTTTGGTCTTTATCTTATGCTGATAAATTACAAAAAGAAATATTAGAAAATAATTTGCCTGTTTCTGCAATTATTGATGATGTAGGCATTCTGCCTCAAGATTCACTTAAAATCTTAGCCCTGCAAAAAAATGTGCCTTACTTTGCAATTAGAGGTAAATTTGACCATTTATCTAAATCTCAATCGCCCAATTTTTTGTTTGAAAGTGGTGGTCATGGTATGACTAACCCGCATGATTTTGAATTATTATTTACAGCGTTAACTCCATTTCTTGCTAAAGCAAACACATGGACATATTAATGGATAAAAAAAATTACTATCAACATGGGATCATTTATCTTTTGATTGCATGCATTACTATTCTTGTATATTGGAATATTTATCAGATCCCTTTTTTATACAGTGAAAATGTGCTGATAGCTAAACCTTATGTTCAAGATTTGTCCTTTTTCTATGACTGGATTTATACCTTAAATTGGAAAGCGATTTTAGCTAAACCACTTACCGTGTTAACGTTTGCGCTAAATTATTCATTTGGTGAATATAACACAGCTGGCTATCATCTCTTTAATTTAATCATACACTTACTGAATGTTTTTTTGATCTACGTGATTGCGCAAAAATTCTTTAGATGGCCTTGGTTTTGTGCTTCACTTTTTGCGCTACATCCCATCGCAACATCTTGCGTAAGCCAACTTTTCGGTCGCACCTATTCTTTGGCCACCTTCTTTATGTTGAGCGCGTTGTATGTTTATTTTTCAATATATAAGCAAATCAAATTAAAATCCATTCTCCTATTATCGTTATTGTTTTTAGCGATGATCTTATCTAAACAAAGTTTTGTATTTTTTCCAGCATTACTGATATGGTACGTATTTTGTATTTCCAATTACACGCGTCACGATGTTCTCGCAATTGTACGAGATAAAAGATTTGTATGGGGCGCGGTTTTAACCGCTGGGATTATAGTTTTATTTTGTGTATTTTATGCCCAACCCTTATCATCTACCGCAGTAGTTACGCCTAAAACATTTTTATTATCGCAGTTTGGCAATCTGCATGAATTACTCTCTTTGTATTTCTTACCCTTTCAAACTGCTTTAAGGCATGAATTGCCTTTTTATCCTAACGTAGGTTCGCCGCAAGTGCTCTTTGGTTTAGCGGTATTTTTTATTTATCTGGCACTGATGATTCGTTACCGTCACACGCAAGTAGGGTTCTTGATGGGTGCATTTTTAATTGCATTAGTACCAACCAATAGTATTTTCCCTAAAGATGAAGTGATTCTTGAGTGGCGCTTGTACCCAAGTTTAGTATTTTTTGCATTATTAATGGGAAATATTGCCAGTCAACTCTACACGGCATATGGCCAATATGTGGGGAAATTTACCCGAGTATTTGTTTGTACAGGTGCGATTTTTTATGCATTTTACTTGAGTCAATTTGCATTATCAATTTGGCAGCAAAATCAAATTTATCAAAGTAATATTTTAGCGTGGAAGCAGGTGATAGCACTTTATCCCTATTCTGCAAATCCGGTTAATACTTTAGGTGTAACCTACTATAGTCTAGAGGATTATCAGAATGCAGAGTACTATTACACTAAAGCAACGCAGATGGATCCATTTTCTAGCCTTTATATGATGAACCTTGCTAAAACATATTACCAACAAGGAAAAACTGATGAAGGTGAAGCTTTATTTGACAAAGCATTAGAGCTAAAAGCAAAATACGGCGCGCCTCTCATGACCGTGTATATGAAGGATTAGGCGCGCTTATGGATTTTACCTAAAAGTCAAAGTCTGGAAAGTAATTGATACCCAGTAATACTGCGTGGGTTTTCACAGCCGCGTTGCTTGAGATCGTAGTCTCGCTACTATTACCCGATTCAACAGGCTGAAAGTTCGTGTTATGAGCACTGATGTCCCCATAATCGGTATAAATATAATCAAAGGTTACCGATAATTGAGATAAAATTTTCTGCTCAAGGCCGACCCCTAAACGCAAAGCGGTGACATTATCACTATTCTTGGCATGTACAGAGCTAGTAAATGAATCATCAATTTCGCCAATAAACTCATTATCAAATATTGTATGCGTACTCAATTCCAATTCATTAAAAGCAGCACCGATGCGGCCATATAATAATGTATCTTCCGATAAGAAGATGCCAGGGCGGAGATCAATACCAAACTCTGCATCGTTGAGAGAAACAGTTGTTTTGTTACTAAAGTCAGTATTGACAATAATTTCCTCAGGATCTTCAACTTCCAAAAGCGTATTAAATTGTTCTGAGTCAGTGACATCACGATCGCCAAGGTTACCAAATATTTCTAGTCCTAGCCAAATAGGCCAATCGGCTATGCTTTTACCATAGCCTAAACGAATTTCTCCAGTACCGGATATATCATATTGTTTAGCATCTAGTGTATTATTACTATCATCACCAAGAAATCCACTAAAAAATTCGTTTCCAAGGGTATCATAGAGTGCTAGGGTTGGATTATTTTTAAATTCCGAGAGTGTTGCTAAACCCCCGGCTGCAATACCCATATAAATACCATCAAAATCATCGTTGTCGTGATCTCTGGCATTTGCTGATATCAGCACACAAGTACTACTTAAACCCATGACTAACAGGCTAGCTAGGCTTAACTTAATTTTATTGTTGTGTCTCATATTTAATTCCTTGTAATTATGAAAATGTTAATTTAAAGTTTATAGATTAATTAACTTTTAATTATAATGCAAATATACTTTCTCGTCATGGTAAGATAGAAAAATTAAATTTATAGCCAAGGCAAATCAGCATGTTTTAAATGAGGTATTAGCCAGACTCTTGCCCTTGATGGGCGCATAAGCTTATTTTAATAATTAATATTACTTTAATAAATGTATGTAATAATAGGCGATTAATTAAATTATGAGGGCATTATGCTACCAAGACCAAGATTTATAGAGCCAGGTACTACGTTGCAGGAAACGATAGGGGCGGGCGAGAAAATTTTTTGCAGCGGTTGTCTTACTATAATTGGTGATGTTGAAGAAGGTGCTCGGATTACCTTAACAGGTGGGGTACAGGATGAGCTGCTAATTGTTGGGAATGTTGCTAATCATGTTGTGATTATCGCTACCGGAAAAGTGGAAGTCCAAGGCGGAGTAGAACCCACAGTTAAAATTAATACCCCAGGTAAATTTATTCATAATGGTCAAGAAGCACTAAAACCTCAAGATAAACAAGTCAATGCGCAGAATAATGTACCCAGCGAGCAAGCAGAGCAATTCCAAGCTAATAATGCCAACGCAGAAGGATGGACTTTAAATTTTGATGATCTTGAACAGTATTTACCTGCTAACCATAGAACTAATGCGGGACTTCCTCCCCATATCCCAAATGCAGCCTCTGGGTTTAATCCAAGCACGCTACCCAGCTTTGCTATTGCTCCCCCAGCCCTCCAGCCAGGTCTAGTGGATTTAGCGTCACGTCTACAAGGCATACTTGCGGATGAGACCTATACTTTGATTGCAGAAACAAAAGTTATTCTGGGAAATGAAACTATCTATATTCCCAATGATAAAGAAGCATTTAAACTTCAATTCGATAATATGCAACTGTCAAGCCAGAATCAATTATTAGATGCAATCGAAGGACAGCTTGCCGTATTAAAATACACTTTCACAAACTAGAAACGCTCATCGTTAATAAGACAGTTATTTAGGGATAAATAACTGTCTTTATGGTCTTAGCTTTGATTCTAGTGTAGGATTCCTATCTACTTATTATCAAGGATAAGCTTATGACCCTTTATGCTCAACCTTTAGCTGCACGTCTTAGGCCGCGTGATTTAAGTGAATTTGTGGGTCAACAGCATTTATTAGCGGCCAATTGTGCCCTGGCAAAAATTATAGCGGCGCGTAGTTTGCAATCAATGATTTTATGGGGACCACCCGGGACAGGTAAAACGACCTTAGCATATTTAATTGCCAATCAAGTCGGTGCCCATGTCGAAAGTATATCCGCAGTGTTAGCTGGCGTTAAAGAAGTACGCGCGGTGATAGAGGCTGCGAAGCTTCGAAAAGAGGACAGTGGCAAGGCGAGCATTTTATTTGTAGATGAAGTCCATCGTTTTAATAAATCTCAACAAGATGCATTTTTACCCGCGGTTGAAAATGGTGTGATTACTTTAATTGGTGCGACCACAGAAAACCCTTCTTTTTCTTTAAATAATGCCTTGTTATCACGTGCGCGTGTGTATGTTTTAAAACCTTTAAGTAGCGATGATATCGTTTTAGTTTTAAAGCGGGCCTTATCTGATAGTGAACGCGGTCTTGGTGAATATCAACTTGAAATTAGCGATGAATTACTCAATCAAATTGCAGCGTGTGCCGGCGGCGATGCGCGTAGGGCTTTAGGTTATTTAGAAATGAGCGCAGATTTAGCGCAAGATAAAGTCATTCATCAACAAGCGATAGAACAAGTATTAAGCGAACCACACGTGGTATTTGATAGGCAAGGTGATGAATTTTATGAACAGATTTCAGCATTGCATAAATCAGTACGGGGTAGCAATCCCGATGCGAGTTTATATTGGTTAGCACGTATGTTAGTAGGCGGCTGTGATCCCTTATATATTGCTAGACGCGTGGTGCGCATGGCCAGTGAAGACATAGGCAATGCTGATCCTAGAGCACTACAATTGGCCTTAAATGCTTGGGAAGTCGTAGAACGTTTAGGCCAACCCGAAGGTGAACTTGCCTTAGCACAAGCGGTTATCTACATGGCCATCGCAGCTAAAAGTAATGCGAGTTATAAAGCTTATAACGCCGCCATGTCTGATGCCAAAACCTTCGGCACCCTTAAAGTCCCCAATCAATTACGCAATGCACCTACACAATTAATGAAATCGCTAGACTATGGTAAAAATTACCGTTACGCTCATGATGAGGCTCATGCTTATGCTGCAGGAGAAAATTATTTCCCTGAAGACATGCCCAAAAAATGCTATTATGAACCGGTAGCGCGGGGCTTAGAAATTAAAATTTCTGAAAAATTAGCAGGACTTAGACAGTTAGACCAACAAAAAGGTATTGTAAAATAATCCTTAAATTTATTGAGGTAATAATTAAATGATCGATCCAAAATTATTAAGACAAGATATTCATACTGTCGCGGCTAATTTTAAAAAACGTGGTTTTATTTTAGATATAGAGAAATATCAAGCCTTAGAAGAAAAACGTAAAACCCTACAATCCTTAAGCGAAGAATTACGCAATGAACGTAATGTACGCTCTAAAAGCATAGGCGAAGCCAAAGCGCGAGGCGAAGATATTGAGGCTTTGCGTAAAACCGTACAGGAATTAGGCGATAGGCTAAGCACGCAAGAAGATCAATTGCAATTAGTACAAAATGAATTACAACAATTTTTATTAGATCTACCTAATTTATTAGATGAATCTGTGCCCTTTGGTAAAGATGAAAACGATAACTTAGAAATTCGCCGTTGGGGCGAGCCCAAAAAATTTGATTTCCCCATAAAAGATCATGTTGAACTTGGCGAAGCTTTAGGGGGTTTAGATTTTGCCGCTGGCGCTAAACTAACTGGCGCACGTTTTGTGGTGATGAAAGGTGCAATTGCCCACTTACATCGCGCACTCGCGCAATTTATGCTGGATCTACACAGCCGTGAGCATGGCTATGAAGAAGTTAATGTCCCTTTAATTGTCAACCGTGATAGTTTTTATGGCACAGGACAACTACCCAAATTTGAAGAAGATTTATTCCTCATTAAAAATCACGAGTATGGTTTAATCCCCACATCCGAAGTACCTGTGACTAATCTTGCCCGCGATACCATTATTGAAGAAGATCATTTACCCCAAAAGTACACTTGTTACAGCCATTGTTTTCGTGCTGAAGCAGGCTCATATGGCAAAGATGTCCGCGGCATGATTCGCCAACATCAATTTGAAAAAGTAGAACTCGTACAATTTGTCCATCCCGATAAATCTTATGAAGCCCATGAAGCCTTAACTCAACATGCCGAAAAAGTCCTGCAATTATTAGAATTACCCTACCGCGTCATGCTACTGTGCAGCGGAGATATCAGTGCCAATTCTGCAAAAACCTATGATCTTGAAGTCTGGTTACCCGGGCAGCAAAAATACCGAGAAATATCATCTTGTAGTAATTTTGAATCTTTCCAAGCCAGACGCCTACAAGCACGCTATCGTAATAAAGACACCGGAAAACCAGAATTATTACACACTCTAAATGGCTCAGCCCTAGCAGTCGGCCGAACCTTGGTTGCGGTTTTAGAAAACTACCAAGACAAAGAGGGACACATTCAGGTCCCTAGAGTCCTGCAACCCTATTTGGGTGGTATGCAAGTCATATAACACATAATATAAGCAATAAAACAAACTTTTGTTTTGTAAACAAACCCTGTATACTAGACGCATAACTAATCATACAGTGGGGCTTTTGTGTATTCAATTGAACAAGTTAAATTAATGCGCTCTGCAATAGCCTTTGTACATAGTCGAATTACTTATTTTCAACACAGTATAAATGGCAGTGATAATCTAAAACAATTAGTCAAAGTGCATTGGCAATTGGTAGGTGCACAAACCGATTTTGAGGTTATTGCTTTGGGTCAAGTGGCTTTTAAGACGTTAGTTAAAATTGCAAACTTTGAATCGATAGTGGATGGGACTACGCTTTTGCAAATGGCAAAAAATGAAGAACAAAGGGACATTGTTAAATTACTGATGCAGGCCGGGGCGCAGAGTGTTGTTCCTACTCATCAAATACCCTTATTATCTCATGATTTTGATGAAGGTTTGCATAAGCTGCGAGTGAGTAAAATTGTAGAATTTAAGTATCGTATTTTAGGGCAAGATATTTTTGTCGATTTATTACAAGCTAGCGATGGTGGTGGTCGTGCAGCCTTGCGTAACTTAATGGCGTTACGTAAAAAAAATGGTTTAACAGGCGAAGTGCGTCTATCCTCCTCGAATCACCATGATAAAAATAAACCACCCCACATGTTTTATCTTTATATGGGTTTTATACCTTCTATACATAATGCAAAATTGTATGATGAATTTATTTCAAAATTATTTACCAGTATGAAATATCACCTTACTACAGGAGAGCAACATGTCCATTTAACGCATATGAATATGGTTTATCCTTTTCAAATGAGTGAGCTTGGATTTGAACTTTGGGAAAATGCACTGACCCATAATAAAGAATTTGAACTGATAAAAGATCTTAACCAGCTGTCCTTAACACGTTACCAGCGTTATTTATTAGAAAGATTTTATGCTGTGAAGCAAGAAATTGATACAGAAGTTCAATTACCTCAAGAATTAGAACTATTTTTGCAAAAATTACGGGAACAAAAACATAAAAATGAACAGCTACGAGCACAAGCATTAAATAATGACAAGCAGGTGGGTGAATCACAATATGCCCAAGCGTGCCAAGAGGCAAAAAAGTTTTCAAAAGCGCAAGCTTTACTAAAAGAATTTTTGCTTGTTTTGCAAAATGAATTAGATCCTCAAGGCACTGAATTAGATTTTAAAAAGACATTAGAAATATATCATGCTTATTGCGAAAACCTAGATGAAACATTAATAAATCAATTGACACCCACCTCTGTGGCTGCGCAAATTCGCAATGAAATGCACAAAGTATATAAAAAAACAAACTCTAAAGCTGGCCCATTGGCTGATCAAGCAAATGATTGCGATGTATCAAAAATCACACTGGCAAAAACAGGTTGTTAGCGAAGCCTTAGTACGAACATTGTGGTGTTATGCTTGGAAAAGAACCGAACAACATGATCACGAAGGCCATTTTATACCCAGTGCGCGCACTTCTAATATTACCTGTGTTAATTAATACGGATAAGGATTAGCTGGCGCAGGTTTACCAGGCGGTGGTGCACTTTGTGGTGTGACTGAAATATTAGGAAGCTCAGGATTAGTTACAGTTTTATAACTGGCAGAGAGTTGGACTAAAAATGCGACTAAGATAAATACGCTAGCTATGGCCAGTTCAGTGACAGGAACGCTTAAGGGTACTTGTTGGGGATTTTGGCGGTGTAGACGGTATTTTAATAACCCACTCATGCCTAAAATAGCTGCGCCGATGTATAAAATGACATCAATGACGTTATAGACAAATGAAATAATACCATTGATATTGCTGGCAGCTAAACCTAGGCTATCACTGGTACCAGCCGCTAACCCATCTGCCAAAGCAGTTAGGGGGCATAATAAAAGTAGGGCGATCAGTGCTTTGTTCATAATAATTCCTCGGGTGTTTTAGCAATGATAGATAAGGCATGGATTTCTTGGCCTACATAATTGCCTAAGGCTTGATAGACGAGTTGATGACGTTTGACCAAGGACAAACCTTTAAAAATTTCTGCGGTAATTTCAACTGTAAAATGACCGCCGCCACGATGGCCTGTGTGTCCGACATGATGGGCACTGTCATCGATAATATTTAAATTCTGTGGGGCGCATGCTTGGGTTAAGCGTTGATACATGTCTTTAATCAGTGCGTCTCTTGCCATCATTTCCATTAGCGTTCTTCCTTACCTTCTGCGCGTATATAAGGCCATAAAAAAATACATTGCACTATCATAAAGGTTAATAATAAACCTACTGCGCCAAATAATTTAAAATAAACCCAAACTGTGGTATCAAAATTATAAGCCACAAATAAATTTATTGCGCCCATCATGGCTAAAAAGGTTATCCATGCAATATTGAGTCTGGACCATATATGTGTGGGCAGTTGTATGTTACCATTACCCAAGCGTTGTAATAAATTTTGTTTTGTAAATAAGGTGCTGCCCAATAATACGCTGGAAAATAACCAACACACGACGGTGGGCTTCCATTTGAAAAATAATTCATTATCAAATAAAAGGGTCGCACCGCCTAATAATACAACCAACACAAAAGTTGCCATTTGCGCTTTACTTAAACGTTTATGTTTAATAAAGGCCGCGAGAGTGATCAGCGTATAAGCGATAATCACAACTAATATGGCTTTATTCAAATCATAAATTTGGTAAACTATAAAAAATAGAACTAAGGTTATTATTTCAAAAAGTAATTTCATCGTCAGTCCCTAATGGTTTAAGGAGCATAATAGCACAATGATGCAACGATTTCATACCCATCCACAAACACCCCATATGCGGGTGATAACGAAGGCTGTGGCACTGATGAATCGTGGCGCTTTGGCTGTTTATCCCACAGATGCAACTTATGCATTAGGTTGTCGGATAGATGCTATCGATGCCTTGGCTAGGATACGTGCCATCAGAAATTTAGATAAAGATCATGCTTTGACTTTGATTTGTAAAGATTTATCAGATTTGGCCCAGTATGCACAGGTGAATAATCAAACCTTTAGGTTATTAAAAAAATATACGCCAGGTCCTTTTACCTTTATTTTACAAGGCAGCGCTGGTTTGCCCCGCAGGCTCGCCTCTCCAAAACGTAAAACCATAGGTTTACGTATTCCTGATCATCCGGTGACTCAAGCGTTGTTGGATGCATTGGAAGTTCCTTTATTAAGCACTACGCTACAATTACCCGGTGAGGACCTACCGATGGCAGATCCCGATGTGATCGCTGAACGTTTAGCCAAACAAGTGGATGTTTTTATTGATGCAGGCACAGGGGATTTAGAGGCTACAACCATTATTGATTTAACCATGCCCATCGCTCAAATGATTCGACTTGGGAAGGGCGAGTTTTTGGGGTAAACTGTCAGTTCTATTTTGGAGTATAACCTTGGCTAAACAAGAACGATTATTATCAGGCATGCGGCCTACGGGCAGTTTACACTTAGGCCATTATCATGGCGTATTAAAAACCTGGCTGAAATTACAAGAGCAGTATGACTGTTATTTTTGTATAGTCGATTGGCATGCGCTAACCACGCATTATGATGATGCTACGTCCATTAGCATGGATGTTTTTAATATGGCTGTAGTCTTTTTGGCCGTGGGTATAGACCCTAAAAAGAGTCCTATTTTTATTCAATCACAAGTTCCAGAACATGCGCAATTGCATTTATTATTTTCTATGTTTACCCCCTTATCATGGTTAACGCGAGTGCCAACTTATAAAGATCAACAAGAAAAATTAAAAGAAAAAGACTTAGCCACTTATGGTTTTTTAGGTTATCCCTTATTGCAAACAGCTGATATTTTGGCTTATAACGCCAATTGGGTGCCTGTGGGCGAAGATCAAGTCCCGCATATTGAAATGTCACGTGAAGTAGCACGGCGCTTTAATTTTTTATACCGCCCCATTTTAACCTTGCCCCAAAGTTTATTGAGTAAAACCCCGAAGTTTCCAGGATTAGATGGACAGAAAATGTCTAAGTTTATCATAATACGATCGCTTTGAGCGATGAGCCCAGTGTCGTTGAACATAAAATTAAAACCATGCCTACGGATCCCGCTCGCGTGCGACGCACAGATAAGGGTGAGCCTGAACGTTGTCCCGTATGGACTTTGCATAAAATATACAGCGATGAAGAAACGCAAGCTTGGGTACAAACCGGTTGTCGTTCGGCTGGTATTGGTTGCATAGAATGTAAAGCGCCCATTATGCGGGCCATTAATCAAGAATTGGCACCGATTCAAGAAAAAATAAATTATTATCAGGCCAACCCCAAAGAGGTGGGCGCGGTATTGGCAGAAGGTGCACAACGTGCAAGAATAACCGCGCAGCAAACTTTATCAGAAGTCAATGAAGCCATGGGGCTAAAATATCCATTTGCTGAAAAGGAACAAAATTAATGACGCAACTGCTTGAAAACCCAATTCTTGCACGCGTACTGGATAAATCCATTACGGAGTTGCCACAAGACTTATATATTCCACCGGATGCTTTGCGGGTATTTTTAGATGCCTTTGAAGGTCCGTTGGATTTATTATTGTATTTAATTAGACGCCATAATTTAGATATTCTAGATATTCCTATAGCGCAAATTACTAAGCAATATATGGATTATGTAGATTTAATGAATGAATTTCGATTAGAGTTGGCGGGTGAATACCTGGTAATGGCAGCCACTTTAGCTGAAATCAAATCACGCTTATTATTACCACGACCCCCAATTACAGATTCAGAAGATGAAGGATTGGATCCACGGGCTCAGTTAATTAAACAATTACAGTTGTATGAGCAATTTAAACAAGCTGCGGAAGATCTTGATCAATTACCCCGTTTAGAGCGAGATGTGTATCCGGTTCATGTCCAAACCCCGGATTGGGAAGTGCCGATCGTATTACCGCAAGCGAGTCTAAAAGAATTAGTGGTTGCACTACAAAGTGTGCTTGCTCGTGCCGAGCAATTCTCTCATCATCATGTGATGCAAGAAGTGATGACGGTGCGTCAAGCCATGACGCAAGTATTAGGACAAATTAATCCCTCACAATTTACCGAATTCTCAACTTTATTTAAACCTGAAGATGGCCGCCTAGGCATTATTGTTACTTTTTTAGCAATATTGGAATTATTGAAAGAAGCCATGCTAGAATTAAGCCAGACCAATTCTTTTGCACCCATTTATATTAGAGCGATAGCATCACATGATTGAACCGCAACAACAATTACGTATTATCGAAGGCACTTTATTTGCAAGCGATAAACCTATGACGATTAATGAAATATGCCAAGTGTTTACAGAAGAAGAACGCCCCAGCACGGCACAAGTAAAAGCGATTATTGCTGAATTAACGCAAACCTATGCGGGTCGCGGCTTACAATTAAGTTGTGTGGCCAGTGGTTATTGCTTTCGTATCGCTGCAGATTTAGCACCGTGGGTGAGTCGTTTATGGGCGCAAAGACCACAGCGCTTTTCACGCGCTATGCTAGAAACTTTGGCAGTCATAGCCTATCGTCAACCGGTGACACGCGGAGATATAGAACAAATTCGCGGCGTGAGCGTAAGTCCTGGCACCATTAAAACCTTATTGGATCGTGAATGGATTCGTATCGTTGGACATCGTGAAGTACCAGGTCGTCCTGAATTAATGGCAACAACCCCCAATTTCTTAGATTATTTTGGGTTACGTAGTATAGAAGAATTACCCGCATTAATTTGTGAACTTTCAACAATAGCACTCACGGCGCCCACCTCTGAACTAAGCCTAGAACAAGGTTTGGAACAAAGTCCAGAGCCTAGCGAAGTGAATCCATAATTTATGTCTGAGAAAATCCAAAAACTACTCGCAAAAACGGGATTGGGTTCACGCCGAGAAATTGAACAATGGATAGCGGCCGGTCGCATTAAAGTTGATGGTTTGATAGCACAATTAGGTGCACGTATTGATGAAACGGCTAAAGTATTATTAGATGGTAAAGCCGTTAATTTAAATAATAAGGCTTTGATAGACAGTGTATTGCTGTATCATAAACCCGAGGGAGAATTATGTACAAGACATGATCCTGATGGTCGACCTGATGTGTTTGCTTCATTGCCAACGCCTAAAAAAGGGCGATTGATTTCTGTAGGCCGATTGGACTTAAATACCTCCGGATTATTATTATTTACCACTAATGGCGAATTAGCGCATCGCTTAATGCACCCCAGCTATCAAATTGAACGTGAATATGCGGTAAGGGTTTTAGGTGAAGCCAGTGATATACAATTAGATCAATTGCAAAGCGGTGTTTCAATTGATGGCTTAATGGCACGTTTTACCCATATCGAGCAAATGCAAGGTTCCGGCGCAAATATTTGGTATCGAGTCATTATCTTAGAAGGACGCCAACGAGAAGTACGGCGTTTATGGCAAGCCGTAGGTTTAACCGTCAGTCGTTTAATTCGTATTCGTTTTGGTCCCATAGCCTTACCGAAAAGTCTTGAAAAAGGACAGTTTGTTTATCTATCACCTAAGGAGGTCGAATTACTTAAGAAGTCAGTTAATTTGGCCGAAACAGACTAGTTATAGTTACGAAACAAGGCGATGAGTGATATGATCCGCATGGATTTAATCAAGTAAAACATTATGAAAACAAGCTCGTTTATCACTTATATCTACCCAACGATTTTAATCGTTATTTTCTCATTAACCCTTTTGGGTTGTGCGACGACCCGTACTCCAGAACAGGCAGCTGCTTTTGCTAAAAAGCCATTGATTACCGATCCCTATGAACCGTTCAATCGCGCTGTGTTTAAAGTGAACAAAGGCTTAGATACTGTCCTCGTCAAGCCTTTAGCCAAAGGTTACCGTGCCGTAACGCCAGCACCTGTGCGTACTAGTATTGGTAATTTTTTTGCTAATATTGAAGAAGTATCGGTATTTGCAAATACAGTGTTTCAAGCCCGTTTTGATGATGCCGGAACAACGGTTGGACGTTTTGCTATCAATTCGACACTGGGCGTATTAGGACTTTTTGATGTAGCCTCTGAAATGGGTCTTGAACATCAACAAGCAGATTTTGGCCAAACCTTTTATACCTGGGGTATAAAACGTTCGGCTTATTTAATGTTACCGCTTTTAGGACCTTCAACAGTGCGTGAGGGTGTGGGTAAAGTACCGGGCTATCTGTTTAGTGTTTGGGATTTTGCGCCTGCTGATGTACAAATTATAGCCTTTGGCTTAATGGCCCTTGATGGCCGGTCTCGGTTTTTAGACCAAGAGGAATTATTAAACACTGCCTTTGACGAATACACTTTAATACGTGATATTTATATACAACAACGTTCACGATTCCTATTAGGGAACGAAGATGTGACAGATTGGGATGAAGATCTAATTAACGAGAATGAAGACTATTAATTATGGTGCAAATTAAAGCAACCATCTTGTCTATCGATGATGAGCCATTGGTACGTGAAAGTCTGGTGGCCTTCTTAGAAGATTGTGGTTATCAAATGTTAGAAGCCGAAAATGGCGAGCAAGGATTACAAATCATTCATGAGCGTAAGCCGGATTTAGTAATTTGTGACTTGCATATGCCTGTGATGGGTGGCCTAGATGTTTTAGAAGCGCTCAGAAGAGAATCAGTAGATATCCCCTTTATTGTGGTTTCCGGTGCGGGGGTGATAGGCGATGCGGTTCAAGCCTTGCAATTAGGTGCCTGGGATTATTTACTTAAGCCGATCGTCGATATGGCTACTTTGGAACATGCTGTATTTCGTTCTTTAGAGCGCAAGCAATTACTCAATGATAATGAGAGCTATCGCGCAGAATTACAAGAAAGTTTGAATATTTTAAAAGCCGATCAAGAGGCGGGCCGTTGCATGCAACAGCAGTTATTGCCGCCGCAAAAAAAAGAGATGGGGGGTTATCATTTTAGTCATCATGTTTTACCGTCTTTATATTTGAGCGGTGATTTTGTTGATTATTTTCGCATTGATCATCAACATTTAGGTTTTTATATGGCCGATGTATCTGGACATGGCGCATCCAGCGCCTTCGTCACAGTGCTTTGTAAAAGCTTTATTGATGGACTGTTAATGCAATACCAACAGCAACATAATAAAAATATTATTGATCCAGAAAAAGTATTTAGCGCACTCAATACTCAGCTGATTAAAGCAAAACTAGGCAAACATGTGACCTTATTTTATGGTGTAATCGATTTGGCGCAATCCAAGCTGCTTTATTGCGCTTCAGGCTTATTGCCACCGCCTTTATTAGTAGATGAACAGGGTGCACATTATTTAGCACATAAAGGGATGGCGCTAGGTTTGGTGCCACATCAAACTTGGCAAGCGCAAACCAGTAGCTTTAATCAGGGTACTAAGCTGGTATTATTATCTGATGGTATTTTAGAAATATTGCCACAAGCTAATTTTGATGAAAAGCAAAAATACTTGGCTCAATTTTTTACCAACCAAAAACAACTCGATATTACTCAAGCTTTGCAACAACTGATTCCAGAATCCTTGCACAGCATTCCTGACGATATAACGTTATTAATGGTATCCAAATGAACAATATCTATTATGGGGAAACCGACTCGGTTTATATTTTAAAATTAGTAGGTGCGCTGCGCTTTAATCAGTGTGCCACTTTAGAATATTTTTTAAAAACCCTACTGCCTAAAAATCCGCCGCCTGCTTTAGGTGTAGATTTAAGTCAAGCAACCTTGTTAGACAGCACGGCTTTAGGATTGCTCGCGCAAATTGCCATAAAATTTAAAGATAAAACAGGAAAAACACCCGATTTATATTGTCCTGAAAATGATCTGAAACAAGTATTATTGTCTATGAGTCTTGAACAATTATTTAATTTTACCAAACTAGCCCCGAAACCTACAACCTTGCCCGAATTATCAGTAAAATCCGATAACCAAGACGCGCAAACTCAGCGTGTATTATCTGCACATGAAACCCTAATGGGGCTGAGTGAAAAAAACAAACAAGAATTCAAAAGCGTAGTGGATATGCTGCAAGATACTTTAAATGCTAAGACACCTTAAAGTAATCATTTAAAAATTCAGCAAAGCTGCCTGTTTGCTCGGTTTCTATTTGTTGTTTTTTTTGCAAACTTTCTTGCGTAAGCTGGTTCAAATCGGCCATTTCAAGTTCGCTGACGTGTTTATTTAAAAAATAATCTTTATTTTTTTGCGATAATTCAAGGCCCAGTTCAGTAAAAGATTCATAATTTGTAAATAAATCATCAAGCATCCTCGCTGAAGGTAATAATTCAGGGTGTGCTATTTTTTCTTTATAGTAATTATAAGCATGGGTGTAACGTTTATCCTGCGTGTGCTTATCAAGAAAATCAGCGATTTGATTAAGGCTTTCAAAAATAGTTTCTGCCCATTGCGTGAGCAAAACTGCTTGCTGGGTATTAAAGGCCTGTAACTCACAGCCCATTTTTCGGCCCTCGAGTACTACTTTTTGGGTATTTTCAGATGCTATTTTATAGTCTTGGTCGGTAAAATCCGGGCTGTCTTGTAATAAACAATAGAGTAAAAACATTTCGGTAAAACAAACTTGTTGCTTAGTAATGCCGCAAGGCTCATAAGGATTAATATCAATAGCGCGAACTTCTAAATATTCAACACCTTGCTTAAGTAAAGCCTGGCTTTGACGTTGAGTTTTTGATACCACCCGTTTAGGACGTATGGGTGCATAGAATTCGGCTTCAATTTGCAATAAATTAGCATTGATTTGCGCATCAGCTCCGTATTTTTTAAAAATTTCTTGATACGGCGGATAAGGGGTATGAATGGCATGCGCGAGCCCCTGCGCATATTCTTGCACGGAATTAAATGAAATATTTAATTCCTTTTGGGTTTTATTATGATAGCCCAAGTCACTCATGCGTAATGAACACCCGTAAGGTGCGTAATAAGTATTATTTTTATAAGCTAATAATCCAGCCGGTGGGTTATGACTTAAAAATGAACGATCAAAAGCACTCGATGCACCAAATAAATAATCAATTAACCAACCGTGACGCAAATAATTGCGCAACATGGCAAAATAACTGCTATCTATCGTCATCTGTAAGTTTTGCTTTGATGCTTGCATATCATGCCAAATTTGCCAAAAACTTTGTGGCAGGGAGTAATTAAAATGTATGCCGGCTATCGTCTGCATTTTCTTTTCATAACGATGCCCTAGGCCTACACGATATAAAGTACGCATGCGCCCTTGATGTGAGGGTCCATATTGGGCGACGGGCACATCATTAGGGCTTGCAATGGTGCAGGGCATACTCGGTGCCCATAATAATTCTTGCCCCAAATGTGAATAAATATAAGTATGTAATTTTTCAAGCCACGAAAATAAGGCTGTTTGGCTGTTAACAGGCGGTGTAATCATTTCCAGCAGACTTTCAGAATAATCTGTGGTAATAAAAGGGTGGGTTAGTGTTGCGCCCAGGCTGCTAGGATGTGGGGTTTGCGCAATATGAGCGCTTTTCGTGGTGCGAAGGTTTTCCTTTTCAATTCCTGTTAGTGTACTATCCAATAATAGGAGTGGTGCACGGAGGGCATCTAATTTTTTTAAGTAATTTTCTAATGTAGGCCTCAAAACTGACATCCTTTTAGCTATACTATTGCACACAGGATATACCAATCGATTGGAGATGACAAAGTGCGCGATCAAATACCAACAGCTGTAGTTGTCGATGGTGCTTCGTTATGGAAATGGGTGCAATTATATACTAATAATTGGCGCTTACACCCATGTCAAATAAAAGCCGTCAGTATTGCTTTGATGCAAAGCTATTGGCAGGCCGTGATCAGTTGGAATGAGTTGTTTCGCACCCAACGTTTACTGGGTAAAACAGAATCTTCCGTGAAGGAGGACTATCCTGCTTCGGATTTAACTTTAGCACTGTCTTACTTTGGTAAAGTCATTCATGACCAATATAAAATTGTAGATATTCGTGGATTTATCGATCAGGGGATACTTTTTCAAGCACAAAAGGGCGAACAGAGTGTCACCTTGTTGTGTTTAACTACCAAAGCGGTTATTCCTCCTCATATTTATTCATTACATCCTCAATTGGTAGATGTGCACGCGGTTATTGAAACGAGTGAACATATTTTTTTAGAATTATCACCCTTGATAGGCCAACCTTTATGTGTGTGGTTAAATAGTCAGTACCCGACAGGCCTACCGCCGCAAGTGGCTAATTTATTATTACGGCAAATTTACCAGCTAATGACCACCTTACGTACCTTGGGTCCAGTGCTTTACAGTATTCATCCGGGACAATTATTTATCGATACCGACAGTTTAACTTTGCAATTAATTCCCTGTGCATCGGATATCAAACCTTATATGCGTGGACGTTTATATCAATGTGAAGGTGAAAGTGAAGATCAATCATCCTTGGGTTATCGCTTGTTAGCGATAGCCTATGAATTGTTTACGGGTTGTGTGCCGGATAAACAATATCCATTACATCATGTCTTGAAAGCCTGTAAAAATTTATCTTATTGGCAAAAACGACAAATCGAACAGTGTTTAACAAGAACACGTACGGTGTCTTTGTCCAAAGCAGCACTTATATTAGATGCAAATAAAAAGTATGTTGTTCGTGATACGGCCCTTTTAGCAATTGCGAGTGTGTTTGCTCTAGCTGCATTTACCTGGCAGGGTATTCAATATGTGCCCGTATGGCTTACCCAAGACGCGTCAAACGAAGAAACCCCCAATACGATAGTGATAGAGCAAGGTAGTAAAGATAGCCATGTGAACTCTTTAAAAGCAGCTTTCTTTACCCAAATACAAGAAAATAATTTTGCTGGCGCAACAGTGAGTTGGCAAGCCTTACAGAAAATCTTACCCGATGATGATATTTTTATAGAAAAAATAGGCCCTGAATTATTGGGGAATCATGAAGTAATGATTAGAGAGCCTATTTCAATGTATTCGCCACCTGTTTTAGAGTCTGTGGTAGAAGAGAAAAAATTTCCAGAATTGTCAGAGGATGATTTTGTGGCTTTGCCGCCCCTACCTGAAATTAAGCATACGCAAGTAGAAGCGGCATTAGAGGCCGTTATTATTACGGATCCCTGTGAACGTGCGCTAGCACAACAAGGAGATGTGCGTGCTGCGGCTTGTATCGATGCTTTATCCTTAAATAATCAATGGGGCCCACGATTACTGGCTACAAAAATTCAAAAAAATAAAGTGTTGGTGATCATGCAACAGGCGGTCTCGGTTGCGGATTACAATCAATACTGCATGAGCACATCGAATTGCACAGTCTCTAATGCTGCTGCGCCGCTTGATTTAGAATTAACAGAAATTGAGAATACGGTGCATGATTACAACGCTTATTGCTTAACCAGCGGCTTATGCGAGACCTTGGACGTACCTGTTGAACCTATGCACGCATTAACACAAGAACAAATAGAAGCCTACGCGTTGTGGTTATCTACAGAAACTGGATTTACTTATCGCATACCTACTTTAAGCGAATGGCAAACCCTAGGTTTAACTTTCAATCAAACGCAAGAAAATATTGAATGGTTGCTCGATGATGCGGGTCTATGGACAACCACGCTTGAAGTTGATTCTAATCATCCTAAAAGGCAACAACTAAACAGCAACAATAACATTGCATTTCGTTTGGTCCGCGAAAACAAATCCTAATTTAGGCGATTACTTTGCCGGCTAAGGTTTCACACGCTAAGTGTTCACTTAAATTGCCTTCATTTAAGCAGGCTTCCCACCAACCATCGCACCAAAAATCAGCTTCACGTGTATGTGCAGGATAAGGATTGTCCATTTCCTCTTGTCCATTGTAGTAAGCCTTTGCACCAGCTAACCAGCACACCTCTAGGAGAAGAATAGGTGTTGTATGTTTCATTACTAAGCTCCAATTATAATTTCATCCATGAACTCATTCAGTAGCCTTTAACACTTTGTTTTAGCATCCTAAATTAGGATACCATTAAGGAAGTATTAAAAGACTGTAATAGCACAATTTTTAACAATGTCCAATTTTTAATCAAAGTACCGCTCAAAATTTGACCAATATTACAAAAAATGAATTATATTTGCGCATGATTGTACAAAATAAACATTATCTTAGGCTTATTGTGGACTATTCAAGTCAGTTATATCAATAGTCAATGTCTGTAATCACGGTAGGTTAAAGGCTTACAAAACGATGATGACTTTCTGAAGATCAGGGATAGAGGTATGTCGCTAAGGTCATCATTCCTATCTGGTATAGGTGTATATTTGCTCCTATCTAATTTTAAGTTATAATCTGCAAACTGTAATAAAGCTGCTAAACTATATAGTAAATTAAGATTGCAATTTTGTATTTACATATTATTATTAGTTAATGAGTGTACATACAGCAGCAAACTTTAGGTATGCTACTATTATGTTTTAAGTAGTCGAATATGTAAGAGTGAAACTAACTAAAAATCAAGAGGGAATCATCATGAAAAATTGGGCAAAATTATTAGCATTATTAACTCTACCTGCAATGGCATTAATTGGTTGTGCACATACTGACGAAGATGAGCCACAAAACCATTACTGGCAAGAAGAAGATATGGAAGAAGAAAAAGAGAAGAAGCATAAGCACGAAGATCGTGAAGAACGTATGGAACGTGAAATTTATCGCGATAAATAGTCTTTGCTAGCTGGTCTTGGGCTGGGTTTCACTCAGCCCATTCAGTTTTATCCCTCCCTAGGTACTTTATGAAAAGCTTGGTTATTAGTGGTGGATCTTACGGAATAGGTCAAGCAACCATCGCACGTTTTAGTCAAGCAGGGTATTTTTGTTTTAATCTAGACCAACAACAACCCGAAAAACAATTTCCAAACACACAATTTATCGAATGTGATATTACAAATCTTGAAGCTATTAAAGATGGCATTAAAATAATTACACAACAAACAGCAACTATTGATGCTTTAGTCAGCAATGCTGGGGTTCATTATTCAGCAACGCTTCTAGAAACTGAGCTGGAAGCCTATAATCGAATTATCAATATTAATTTTCGCGGCGCTTTTTTTCTAAGCCAGGGCGTATTACCTTTTATGTTAGAACAAAAAAAAGGCACGATAGTCTATGTAGGGTCTGAGCAAACCTTAGTGGCAAAACCCCATTCAGCAATCTATGGCGCTAGTAAAGCAGCCCTGGGCAGTTTAGCCCGATTTAACGGCGCTCGATTACGCGGCTTATAATATACGATCAAATTTAGTTGCACCCGGGACCATAGATACGCCCTTATATCAAACAGCCATAGCGCGTTATTGTGAAAGAACCGGCGCTGATCCTATAAAAACACACGCATTTGAAGATGAGCAGCAACCCATAGGCCGAATCGGCTATCCTTCGGAAGTTGCAAATTTAATTTATTTTCTCTGCAGCGATGAAGCCTCATTCATAACGGGTGCTATTTATCCTATAGACGGTGGTTACACGACACGATGATCGACACGCATGTACATTTTTGGGATATTCATCTAAAAATTCATGCCTGGATTAATCAATATCATCGTGAAGACTTAAAACAAAGCTTTAATTTAACTGATTATCTGCAATATTTTCCTAAACCCGAAGCCTTAGTCACTATAGAAGCCGCAGATAATAATAAAACCCTTATCGAAGTAGCATGGCTTCAAAATAATATATTAAATAATGCCTTTGGCATTAAAATAAAACATATGGCCTATATTGACGTATTGCAAGATTCAGATTCTTTCAAGCAGCAACTAAGCCAATTTGCAGCTTATCCCTTGGTATGTGGCTTTCGCCATATATTAACTGATATGCCTCTAGATGCGCTCCAGCTCAAAAATAATCTAATAACGCTTAAACAACATAATTATTTATTTGGTTGCCAAATGACGCCCAGCCAATTAATAACAATAAAAGATACACTACTTGAAAGTAGAGTAGGGTGCATCATCGACCATGCAGGCTTACCGAGTTTTGATACTCAAGAAATCACGCAAGAATGGCTATCGATGCTAAAAGCCTATGCCAATACGCAGATTTACTTTAAAATCACTCAAAATAATTCAAATATCATTTCAGCGCTGCTAGACAATTTATCGTCCAATCAATTCTTGGTAGGTTCAAATTATCCGGTTTCCAGGTATACGATGTCTGATTTACCTATAGAATGTATCACAGCCAGTGATGCTAATGCGCGTAAACTTTTTAATTTTTAAAGGATATACCATGAAATTAACCTTTGAGACCATCAGTGACAATATACGCGCCTCGCGTGAGCAAACGCCTGAAAATTACCGAAAACAATTGGCTTATTTATACCGTATTTTTGAACATTACGGTTGGTGTGATTTAATCGTAACCCATTTATCGGTACGCGTTCCCGGCGAAAATGCGTTATTGATTCTTCCTTTTGGCTTATCTTTTGACGAAGTTACCCCAGATAATTTGGTTAAAGTTGATTTTGAAGGCAATATACTCGAGAGTCGCTGCGGTTTTAATATCAATAAAAATGGCACTACAGCACATCGTATGATTTATAAGAATAATCCAGATGTCAATTGCATATTACATACACATTCGCATTACGGCGTTGCTATTGCTAATCTAACCAGTGATTTATTATTGCTAGATTAAATCGGGATGATGTTTCACGATAAAGTGGGTTATCATGAATTTAAAACTTTATTTATCAATGATAATGCGCAAGAAGAATTATTATCTGATATGAGTGGCAAGCAAGCGATGATTTTAAAAAACCATGGTTTAATCAGTGTGGGCAAAACAATTTCAGAAGCTTTCTGGTTTCATTATTATTTAGAAACGACTTGTAAAATACAAGTATTGACTTTATCTACTGGCGCAAAAATAAATTATCCAGACGAGGGTATAGTCCAACATACAGCTGAAAAATACGACAAATGGCGCAATGCGAATGATCATATCAGCGTAAGCGATAGTGAATTATTATTTGATGCAGCTAAAAGAAAAGTAAAATATTTATTTGAAAGTAATTAATAACACTTTCTGCGTCATCCCCGTTCAGGCGAAGATGACGTCGGGCGGGTCATGTTAAATTTTTATTACCTTGTTTCCAGTATTTACATCAAGCTTTTCTATTTCTTTTAATTCATTCTCAATATTGTTAATTAACTTAGGCCCGCGGTTGATATATTTTCTATGTTGGTAAGTATAACCGATGCCGCCACCTACCACCGCACCGCCAAGCCATGCAATAGAAGACATACCAACACCCACTACAGTTTTGCCGCCCACCACAGCAGCAGCACCAAATACAGCTGAAGAGCTGCTGGCTGCACTAATGCCAGCAATAAATCCAATCCCGGCTACTTCAGCAGCCAAGCCAATACCTGTTAAGGCAATTAATATCGCAATAATTGCGCCAACAACAAACGCAAAGGCCGTCCATAATTTTTTTGAAGTAGCATTATAATCCGCATATTTGATCATATCCTTAGCAATTTTATTTTTATATTCAGCGATAGGATCAGTGACACCCGCTGCAATTTTACCGTCATTAAATTTCGCATTCACTATGGTATTAATTATTCCATTGGTCAAAAATGCAAAATCAGTAGTATGTTTATGATCATCAGGATTCATTTCTTTAACAATCACATGAAGCTTATGCACATAAGCTTCTAAATTATTTAAATGAGTTTGATAATCTAAATTATCTTGTACGATTTTATTTTTACGCGTATCGCGCAGGGTATTGAGTGCATCTTGAAAATAATGCTGCCTGGCGTAAACATCAGGATCCTGTCCTTGTGCATTAAAGTAATAATGTGTAGGTAATGTAACTTGTGATCTATAACCTAATTTAGTTGTATAATGTAAGGGCGTATTGTGATCAATATCTACGAAATCTGCAAGCCCGGGTGCAATTTCTAATAAATAATTAGCAAGTTCTATATGTCCATAAGTAATCGCAAAAAACAACACATTAGTTCCAGCGGGATAATCAAGGCCTTCAATCTCAATGTGATTTTTATCATCCCAAGTTTTTATACGAATGATATCTCTTAATAACATTGGCCGGTCAGCTTCAGGATGTTTTCTAATTAAATATTTTACTAATTCTAAATTACCATTACGTGCTGCCAACTGCAATGGGGATATTAAAACATAATTAAGTGAATTTATATTGTCATATAATTTTATTTTCTGATTATTAAACTGTTTCCAAAATTCTTGAATGCTTACTTCTTGAGTCAGATCTTGCAACAGCGCAACAGCAGGTGACTCATCGTTTGATCCACGTAAAAAATTGTTGAAAAGATGTTCCATCATATCAACATTCTTATTATCTATAATTGCTTGTACAAGGATTGCACTTAAGGGATCATTTGGTAATACATAAGACATTTAACTCACCTCACTTCTAATTGGTATATAGTCAATGTATCGTGAGCAGCTGGCTAAAACTTGAGGGGCATAAAGAAGTCTTATGTTTAAGCATAAAATCTCTAAAATGTGTTGCTAATTTGAATCTATTTGTTTTATTATGTCTATAATAACCATTATAGCAGGGATGAACCATGGCATTTGCTTATTTCAATACATTAGCTTATGTTAAAGCATTAACACAAGCTGAATTTACTCAGCATCAAGCTGAGGCACTCAACGAGGCCCAAATGGTTGCAACTAAGGCTATAATTGCGCAGGTAGCGACTCCAACAGACTTGCATGATTTACGCGTAGCAAATCAAGCTGATATTCATGAGCTGCGGGCTGATTTACAACAACACTATTTTGTTACGCGCTCTGAGTTTCAGACTCTTCGTTCTGAGATGCAAGCGGAGTTTCAGGCTGTGAGATCTGAGATGCAAGCGGAGTTTCAGGCTGTGAGATCTGAGATGCAAGCGGAGTTTCAGGCTGTGAGATCTGAGATGCAAGCGGAGTTTCAGGCTGTGAGATCTGAGATGCAAGATATGGAAGCCAGATTGCGTCTTGAAATTAAGGATTCCATATATTATCTTGAAAGACAATTTAAAGAAGCTGAACTTAGATTTCATGATGCTATTTTCAGAGCCGTATCCTATAGCGTTGGAATTACCATCGCCTTAATGACTACAGCACTAGCTCTCTTTGAATTTGTTATTAAATAAAGCGCTAAAAAAATTCACTATATCCTGCCTTTTAGGACAACCAGTATCCTGCCGATAATATTAAATAGATAACTAAATTTGACCTAACGAATTGGTATAAGGTCATGCTACAGGCAGGCTGTTTAAACACGCTTGACTACAATTTTTGTTAAGAGTAATCTATACTTATAGTGAGTTAGGAAGCGATATTATATTAAATAAGTAGGTCCATCATGCTGCCGTTGAATACTAAAAAAACTCCCGTAGATGCGGTGATTAATATAATTAATGGATTGCCAGAGAAAAGTAAGGAAGAATATTTTGCTCAAAATAGTCCTCGGATTGTAATTGATCTAAAACTATTTCAGAAACTAGAAGATTTTAACACTGCATTTGAACGAATGAATGTTAAAGATCGCAACAGTTTTTTCAAAAATACCGCAAGTAGTAGCGAAACTAACAGAACTCAAGGGTAACGTTGATGATCTATATAAAAATGAAGCTACAAGACTAATCGAACTATACACACGTGATCGAGCAGTATTAAGCGAAACGAATATTCACGATCTTGAAAATGCCTTAGATGGCTTTCCTGCAACACAAACAGCTGCCAGAAGCGGATTAAATGAATTGCTGGCTCAATTAAAAGAGAATCTTGTCAAAGCTACAGATCTTATTTCTCAAAAACCTAAAACCCCAGAGACTGTATTGGCTACAGCTACTGCAATTGCGAATTTAAAAGCAACTTCAATATATTTGATGAACGATCAAATTAATAACGATGTTCAAGTTATTCTAGTTCAATCAAAGACTCCTTTTGCGGATTTAAATAACATTTATACAGGTAATAATATTTTTTACCTCAGAAATTTAGACGAGCCTACTCAAGGAAACATAAGAGCAGCAAGCACTGTGACAGTTGAAGAGTTTTTAACAAAAATAAATTTTCTAGTAACTGTCGATAAATACCAAGCTTATTTTAAAATAAGTTATTTTGAAGATGATTTTACAAGAGTATTAGGCTCTGGCAAAGATAATATTGCCACTTTCAATGAGGTATTTGACAGAATAAATGATACAGCAAAAAATGATTTTCTTCAAGCTAAACCTGTTGTAAACTTTTTAAAAAAAGTGGCGAACAATACTGCTAATGTAGACAAAATTAAATTATCTACAATTTTGCAGGCAGTATCTGAAACCTCTCGAGTAGCATATGCCGCGCAGCTGGTTTCATCAGTCGATGGTTTTGTGAACGTATTTTCAGCTCTTGGTAGTGAAAAAGATAAAGCAGCTTTTCTTAATACCTCTGAAATTGTAAAGATCTTACAAAATGCTGATGAAAAATCAGCTGCTAAAGTAAAACCATTAGATGTGATAGGCGCATTGCCCGCAGAACAAAGATTAGCATCAGCTAATCTGCTGTTAGCTATACCTCATATTGCAAGTCAAATAAAATCCGCTGAAGATATTAAGCAATTAATGAGTTTATTGGTTAATGTATCTTTACAAGATAAAATTAATTTTCTTGAGAAAAATGAAAATATTAATTCTGGAGCTGTTAATGCTGAATTAGATGCACTATATTCGCAGCAAGCGAAGATATTCATTACTCAATCTAAAGAAATGGAATTAAATGATAGTATTAAATCGCTAACAGAAGCAAAAACACTTAATACGAGTCCAGATATAACTAGTGAATTATCAAGGTTAAATGGTTTATTAGTCACAGCTAATCTTAATAAGAAATATCAACCTGAACAGCCCTACACACAAATTTTTAAAAAATTAGATGCCCTTAATGCTGTTAAAGCTCATGAGCAAGCAGCAGAATTATCGGTAGTAGGAATCGTTGCAGCCATTAATAATGTGGAATACTCAGATAAGTATATTAATGAAACTGAAAATAATGCTTTTGAGAGAAGTTTTAACGCAGCTTTTAAAACAGAAAAACCAGAGAATAATGCTAATAATTTTAGACAAGTTTATTCTGGAATAAGTAAAGAAAACAAGCAAAAATTTATTTCAAATGAAAAGGTAGTTTTTTTCTTGAAATTTACAAAAATTGCAGATAAAAAAGGTATCAGCCTACCTGAACTATTAAATGCATTGCCAGATGATCAAAAATTAGCTTACGCTAAGAGGTTATTGGATACAAAAGAAGCCGTTGCTAATTTGATTGATACCCCAGAGCTCTTATCAGCGCTAATGGACTCATTAAGCGTGTTAAGCATGGAAGATCAAGTTAAATTTTTTAAACAGTTACAAAATATTTTGCCAGCTAAACTTAATAACTCAGTGGAAAAATTATTGCTCGAACAGCAATTAAAAATTGTACAGGCACAGACGAGTGAGCAACGTTTAGCATTTGCTAGTGGTTTACTTACTTTACTTAATGATAATAATTATGTTTCTTTTAAAATGCATGGCTCAGAATTTATAGCAAATCTGCTGAAATTATTAACTCCGCAGGACCAGGTTAATTTATTCATTAAGCATCCAGATTTTTTAGCGACCCATACCGCTTATTTTGGCCAAGCCAGTATTGATTTACTGATAGCACAAATAAATAGTACCGATGATTTTACAAACATCCTAACTTCACTTGAAACTAATGATGGTTTTATAAAGGGATTAAGGGATAACAATAGATCCTTTACCATTAATTTTGAAACGACCATCGCTGCGCTAAATGGTAATGAAAGAAAACTTGAATTTTTAAAAGCACCTGAAATTAAGGCCTATATAAGTAAACATAATAAAGAGGTAGTCATATTAAAAATATTACCTTTTGACTTGCGTCTAGACTACGCAAGAAGTGTTCTATTAACAGCTGACGATGTAAAGATACACCAAAAAGGCGCGTATCAGGACATAAGTTTAAATGAATTCCTAAAACCTTTGACGCTTGTCCAAAGTGTGCAGCTATTGTCTGAGAAAAAATCTTTAGGCGAAGTTGTAGTAAAAGATTTAGCTAATGCAAGCGCGCAGTTAATTCATGAAAATTTTAAATTAACAAGCTTTTCCAATTCAGATGTTTTCAAACTGGCCTTAGATGGGCTTAATCCTCAAAAATTGAATGATTTAATTTCTAGAATGAGTGATTCTGAAAAAGTACAGTTTATGACAAATCCTCTAGTGATTAATCTTATAAAAGAAAAGCATATTGATATTAATGCTTCACTCACAAAATTACCTCAACACGTAAGATTATCTTATGTAATAGATTTATTGAAATCACCCGATTATTTCAAATCCGCAATTAATAGTATAGAAAAACTCAATGCGCTACTGTCCGTTTTACAGCCATCTGAAAAGGTCGTTGTGATTCAAACACATTTCGCCCAAATAGTTGCATTGTTAAAAAATCAAAAAATTGAAGATGCGCCGGCTTATAATAATCACTTGAGCAAATTATTAGGCTTTTGTTCTTCAGCTCAGATTGTTCATCTTTACCAGGAAGCGCCTGCTGCTTTTAATCACACACATAGAACAAAATTAGGTGATGCTAGTCTTTTAGTATTAATTAATAAAATAAATGATCCGAGAGTTGATGTGTCAACATTTGCTAATGATCCATTTATCAAGAACATGATAGCACAAGGTTTAACTAGCAATCCTGATTATAACTTTAATATTGTTGCTGTACTTCTTAATTCGCATGATCCTTCTGTGGTTAGAATAACATCCGAGTCTAGGAAAATAGAATTTCTTTTGTCAATTCCTGAAATTTTAGATTATATTATTAATAAAACTTCAAAAATTACAGTTGATCGTATATTAGGTGCTTTACCCGCTCAAGACCGACTTAAGTTTGCGCAAGGTATAGTTACAGCGCAAAATCCAGGTCATCTCGCTTCAGTACTTGATAGTAATAATATAACACCAGTTGATAAAGTAAAATTTCTGGCAAGTAAAATATTATTACCTGCTGTTGTTGCTAAAATTAAAAAAGATAATTATGGATCAAATGCATTAGTGGCAGCGCTTTCTACGCTTTCTCTAAATGATGCAAAAATATTTATAGCAAGCCCTGAGTTTGCAACCATATTTAATGCACTGCAATTAGATTATCCTAAATTCATTAGTATGTATACACTTATAAGTGATCCGCAAGTAAAAGGACAACTTCTTTTACTTGAAAGTGTGCAGAGCATCTTAAAATTAAAAGATATTGATACCATTATCAACTATCTAAGTGTTGTGCCTGTAGAGAATCGCTTAGCATTTGCAAATGAATTATGTACTGTAAATAATATTAATACGCCTGAGCAATTACAAAAGGTTATAGTTCTTTTAAAACCAAGTGAGAGAGTAGCCTTTCTTCTGAATAAGAATTTTGCAGTGGATTCAAAGGCTATGGACAAAATATTATTTTTTGCAAAACTAGATAATCCAGAAAATAAATTTGCAAAGTCCGAGCTAGAAAATAATTTCAAAACATATATGGATTCAAATTTTATAAATAATGTGAAAAATATACAGGATCCTATTGCCAGATCAAATTTCTTAAACAATCCTGCTGTTGTAGAATATGTTAAAGCTAAAAATAATTCCACGCTGACAGAATCTATCCCTGTAAGTATAGTTGGGTTAATGCCAAGTGATCAGCGACTAGCATATGCAGAAAAAGTAATAGCTCGAGATAATATAAGCATATCTCAGCTCAAGCAACTTATTGGTTATCTAACGCCGGAAGAAGCGCTTGCATTCATAGGTGAGAATGAGGCTACTTTTACTAAAATTACTAAACCAAACGCTAGCGCTCCTAATCCTATCAAGAATTTAAAAACAGAATTAAATGGTAAAGTAGATCAAAAAAACACTACTGCTTTACAGGCTTTGCAAGAGTTAAAGAAAGGCCCAGGCAGCTTGGAAGTAGCAAAGCAAATTAAAATAACGAGTCAAGAAGTAATTGGTGAGATATTAAAGAACTTAACTCCGAAAGATGGGTTAGTATTTATTGATCAACTCAATTTACCTAACACGCTTAAAATAAATATAGAAGCGGTGAGAAAAGATCATATTCTTAATCATGCTGAATTATCAGATGCGCATTTAAAATCATTATCATCAGATCCTGCTGTTGCTAAATCTTTTATGGACGAATGGTTTAATAAAAAAGGTCAAGCAAATCCCAATGACTTTTATAACAAATTACCTGCAGAATCAAAAAAAGTGTTTGATGCTGCAATATTACAGCCGAACTCCTCTGTACGTGAAGCATTTTTAACGCGGATAGCAACTAATACTGGACTTGCTGAGCGCTTACCTAATATTATGTTTAGACCTAATGATTTATCTGCCTTAAAAAAAGTAGTTTTTGATTATCAACAAGAAGGGGCGGGGTTTGGCAGAATTAAAAGTCCAGAAAGTCAAGCTTTAGCGGCTGCAATAAATAATTATGTTAAAGATAAAACGAGCTTAACTAATACTCAAAAAGTAGAACTTTATTTGATAATGAAGCCTTATATGGAAACAGAAGCTGACCAAGGAAAGGGTTTTTTTGGTGCTAAAAAAGAGAACATTAGCGGGTAATGTTGAAGGCTTTTACGCCCAGTTAAAAGCAGAGGTAACTACCCAGGCCCCAAACAAGGGAACTGGAACATCGATGTTAGATTTTTCCCAAACTATAGAGCCCAATATTGTAGCTAATAATGAAAATAAGTATAAAGCTGAGCTAAATAATCAACGGCCTCCTTCATCTTCTTTAAGTAAATAGTCGTCAAATTGTCGCTTGGTTTGCTTATTTAGAGTACTTCAAAGCCTTCATTTTGCAGCATTTTGATCAATGCTATCATCGGCATCCCAATTAGAGATGTGGGATCTTCAGAGACTATTTTTTCAACCAAAGCGATACCTAAACCTTCGCTTTTAATGCTGCCGCAGCATTCGTAGGGTTGTTCTGTGTGGACGTAATATTCGATTTGAGCTTGGGTCAATGTTTTAAAATACGTATCGGTTATTTCAATATGTTGCTGCATGCTAAGCGTTTGAGTATTTAATAAACAGAGTCCGGAAATAAATTGGACTTTTTTACCGCTGATGCTTTTTAATTGTTCTACGGCCACATCAAAATGATGGGGTTTATTAAGTTGTACACCTTCACATTCTGCCGTTTGGTCACAGCCTATGATTAAGGCCTCGGGATATTGAGAGGCTACAGCTTGGGCTTTTTCTCGCGCTAGGCGTAAAACCAAATCTTGTGTAGACTCATTGTGAAATGCAGCCTCATCTATGTCAGGAGATATACTAACATAGGGGATCTGTAAACGGTTCATAAGCCCTTTTCTTGGCTTAGAAGACGAAGCTAATACTAAAGTTATCAGTTTTTTTGACATAAGGCTGCTCAATTCGCTATCATGCGCATAGTTTAATGGTATAATCGCATTTTTCATAGTAGCGTGTTTAAGGAGTTCGCCAAATGGCCGTACAAAAGAGTCGAGTGACGCGTTCGCGTCGTGGGATGCGCCGGTCGCATGATAAGATCAATCCTTTAGTTGTATCTGAAGATCCAGTCACTGGTGAATCTCATTTACGTCATCATATGACGGAATCTGGGATGTACCGTGGACGTCAAGTGGTGATCAAAAAAGTAGATGCGACTGAACCTGAGGAAGATTAAGAGTAAATACTTTGAAGTCAGTTACTGTAGCAGTGGATGCAATGGGTGGGGATCACGGACCGATAGTAACCGTACCTGCGGTTTTAAATAGTCTAAAAAACCACCCAGAATTAAAAGTCATATTATTTGGCGATGAACAAAAATTAGCTATTGAACTTGTAAAATATCCCTCAGTATCATCTGAACGTTTGCGCATAGAACATGCACCTGAAACGGTCGCTATGGATGAATCGCCTAAACAAGCCTTACGCCGCAAAAAGAAATCATCGATGCGTTTGAGTATTAATGCACTGAAAGAAGGGCAAGTTGACGCCTGTGTCAGCGCAGGGAATACAGGCGCATTAATGGCCATGGCTCGATTTGTACTAAAAACCATACCTGGCATTGATAGACCGGCTATTTTAAGTGCATTCCCTACTATTGGTGGAACTTCACGGGTATTAGATTTAGGTGCGAATGTGGATTGTACAACGGAGCAATTATTCCAGTTTGGCGTAATGGGATCTGTATTAGCCACAGCTATGGATGATATTGCTAAGCCGCGTGTCGGATTACTTAATATTGGCGAAGAAGAAATCAAAGGTAATAAACAAGTAAAAGATGCAGCCATACGTTTAAGTCGAAATCCTTATATTAATTATATTGGTTATGTTGAAGGCAGTGATATTTTCTCAGGTAAAGCCGATATTATAGTCTGCGATGGTTTTGTAGGGAATATAGCCTTAAAAGCCAGTGAAGGCATGGCAAAAATGATAGGACATTTTATCCGCAAAGCATTTAGTGAAACCTGGTTTGCAAAACTGGGTGCATTTTTTTCATACCGTGCTTTGAAAAAAATTGGATCGCGCATTGATCCCAGGCGTTATAACGGCGCAAGTTTATTAGGTCTAAGAGGTATAGTCGTAAAAAGTCATGGCAGTGCAGATGTTTATGCCTATATGACTGCTATTGAACAAGCCTTGAAAGAAGTTGAATTAAATCTCCCCGAGCGCATCGCGCAGCGGGTCGCATTAATTATGAGTGAAGAAGAAAAATATGTATAGTCGAATCAGTGGCACGGGCAGTTATTTACCCGAGCGTGTATTTACCAATAAAGAATTTGAAGAATATTTAGATACCAGTGATGAATGGATTATCGATCGCACGGGCATCGTAGAGCGACGCATTATCGGTGAGAATGAACAAGTTGCTGATATGGCCTATGCGAGCGCAATTAAAGCCTTGGAAGCGTCTGGTTTAGAGATTAAAGACATTGATCTGATTATTGTGGCTACCACAACACCAGATTTAGTGTTCCCGAGCGTAGCTTGTGTTTTACAAGCGCGCTTAAAAGCCAGTGTGCCATGTCCTGCTTTTGATATTCAAGCGGCCTGCGGTGGTTTTGTTTATGCCATGAGTATTGCGGATATGTTTATCAAGCAAGGTCAAGCCAAACATGCCTTAGTGATAGGTGCAGAAGCAATGTCACGATTAATCGATTGGTCTGATCGCAGTACTTGTATTTTATTTGGTGATGGCGCCGGCGCTATTATACTCAGTGCCAGTGATAAACCTGGGGTTATCGCGACACATATTCATGCCGATGGTAGTTGTTACCCTTTACTTTATGCCGCTAAAACCGGCAAGCCTAATATAGTGATGAATGGCGGAGAAGTCTTTAAGCAAGCTGTTAAAGCGTTAAGTGATGTCGTGGATGAAACCTTAGAAAAAAATAATATTAAGCAATCTGATATTGATTGGTTAGTACCGCATCAAGCTAATTTACGCATTATAAAAGCTACCGCAAAAAAATTATCTTTACCGATGGAGCGAGTGGTTGTTACTGTTGATAGACACGGCAATACCTCAGCGGCATCTGTGCCTTTAGCGCTAGATGAAGCGGTGCGTGATGGACGCATTAAACGTGGTGAATTATTATTGCTTGAAGTCTTCGGTGCCGGCTTTTCTTGGGGCTCAGCCTTAGTAAGGTATTAAATCATGCAAAAAATAGCATTTATATTTCCCGGTCAAGGCTCACAAAGTGTGGGCATGTTATCAGCCTTTGCGAATTATCCACAAATAAAAACTACGTTTGAGAAAGCAAGCAGTGTATTAAACTATGATTTATGGGATTTGATTCAAAATGACTCAAAAGCACAACTCAATGAAACACAATATACCCAACCCGCTATCTTAACAGCCAGTATCGCGCTATGGCATATTTGGAAAGACGAACAAGGTTTAACACCCAGCGTAATGGCTGGACATAGTTTAGGTGAATATTCTGCACTGGTTGCTGCAAACAGTCTTGCCTTTGAAGATGCCGTTTATTTAGTGGCCAAACGCGGTGAGTTGATGCAACAAGCGGTGCCTGAAGGCTTTGGTGCTATGGCAGCTGTATTAGGTTTGAGCGATGATGAAGTGATAACAATTTGTGAACAAGCTAAACAAGATGAGGTATTAAGCGCAGTTAATTTTAATGCACCAGGACAAGTTGTGATTGCAGGACATAAAACTGCCTTAGCGCGAGCGCTGCAACTGGTTAAAGACGCAGGCAAACGCGCATTGCCCTTACCTGTGAGCGTGCCTTCACATTGTTTTTTAATGAAGCCTGCAGCAGATCAATTGGCTGAAATATTAAAATCAATTACTATAAAAACACCGGATATTCCTGTGTATAATAATGTAGATGTGGCCTGCGCCCAATTGGCCAGTGATATTCAATCAGCACTGGTTAGACAATTATATTCGCCCGTACGCTGGGTTGAAATTATTAATGCCATGTCTTTAGAGACTTCGGTATTTGTTGAGTGTGGTCCCGGTAAGGTATTAAGTGGCTTGAATAAACGCATCAATAGTGAACTCACCACCTATCCCATCACTGAACCTGATTTATTAACCAGCGCTTTAAGGAGTTAAATATGGATCTCACAGGAAAAGTAGCCTTAGTGACCGGAGCCAGTCGCGGGATCGGGCAAGCAATATTATATGAATTAGCTGCGCAAGGTGCGACGGTTATTGGTACGGCGACTACGCAAGCCGGCGCAGATAAGATCACTGCGCAATTAAACGAAAAAAAATATCCTGGAGTAGGCCTGGTCGTAGATATTGGTAATCGTGATTCGATTAATGCTTTTTATGAACAATGTGCTGCGCAGTATCCTCAAGTCGATATTTTAGTGAATAATGCGGGCATTACGCGTGATACTTTGTTTATACGGTTAAAAGAACAAGATTGGGATGATGTGATAGCGACTAATTTAAGCAGCGTTTTTTATTTATCAAAACTTTATGTCAGGGATATGATTCGTGCACGTTGGGGTCGAATCATTACGATTTCATCCTTATCGGGTGTGATGGGTAATGCAGGACAAACAAATTATGCAGCGGCTAAAGCGGGCGTGATTGGTTTTAGTAAATCGCTTGCGCAAGAAATTGCTTCGCGTAATGTGACCGTGAATGTGGTGGCGCCTGGCTTTATTAGTACTGATATGACCGATGTATTGAGTGATAATTTAAAAACCATGGCTACTGAGAATATTCCAATGAAACGTTTTGGAGAGCCAGAAGAGATTGCAGCTACGGTGGCATTTTTGGCAAGCACTAAGGCGAGTTATATTACCGGTGAGACGATACATGTGAATGGTGGGATATATATGAGTTAAGAAAATCCCCCCAACCGCAGGTCAGGGGGATTTTTAGCAATGTTTAGAGTAAATATATTGCTTCTTATACTACTTTTTATATATACTCCTCGCCATTAAGTGGCTTAGAATATATGTGTTAGATATTTAACTTTAGCGAGGGAAACCATGAGCAGCATTGAACAACGTGTTAAAAAAATTATTGTTGAACAACTTGAAGTGAAAGAAGAAGAAGTTGTACCTACCGCCTCTTTTATTGACGATCTACGCGCCGATTCACTGGATACAGTTGAACTGGTGATGGCACTTGAAGAAGAATTTGAAACTGAGATTCCGGATGAAGATGCTGAAAAAATCATGACAGTACAAGATGCTATTGATTATATTACAGAGAATTTAAAATAAAGTGAATACAAAACGTCGCGTGGTCGTAACAGGGATGGGCGCGGTTTCTTCTTATGGCAATGAAGTAGAAGCCATCTGGCAGTCTGTGGTTGCTGGAAAAAGCGCTGTGGGTAATATCAAAGGATTTGATGCGTCGCAGTTTACCACGCATTTTGCTGCTGAAATCACCGACTTTGATTGTAGCCAATATTTTTCCGGCAAAGAATTACGAAAAATGGATGCCTTTATCCAATTTGGAGCCTTTGCCGCAGCAAAAGCCTTTGAAGATTCAGGTCTTGAGGTCAATGAGGGTAATGCCAATCGTATCGGTGTTGCTATCGGCTCAGGCATAGGCGGGATCACATTCATTGAAACTAGCCATTTGAAATACCTAGAAGGTGGACCACGGAAGATTTCGCCCTTTTTTATACCTGGTGCAATTATTAACATGTGTGCCGGTTATGTATCCATGTTATTGAAGTTACGAGGTCCTAATATTAGCATAGTGACGGCTTGTACCACAGGTGTACATAATATTGGTCAAGCCGCGCGTATGATTCAATATGGTGATGCAGAAGTCATGTTAGCCGGTGGTACCGAGAAAAGTTGTACGCATTTAGGTTTAGGTGGATTTGCGGCCGCACGGGCTTTATCTACACGCAATGATGCACCACAACAAGCCTCCCGTCCTTGGGATAAAGACCGAGATGGTTTTGTGATGGCCGATGGTGCCGCCGTATTAGTATTAGAAGAATTGGAACATGCCAAGCGTCGTGGTGCAAAAATTTATGCGGAAGTAACAGGTTTTGGGATGAGTGGTGATGCTCATCATGTCACGATGCCGCCTGAAAATGGTCAAGGGGCTTATGATGCCATGCAGAATGCTTTGCATGATGCAAAACTTAATACAGCAGATATTCAATACATCAATGCCCACGGTACTTCAACCATGGCGGATCGCATTGAAAGTTATGCGATTGAGCGTTTATTTGGTGCAGATACTGATAAGTTAGCCGTTAGTTCAACTAAATCCATGACAGGACATATGTTAGGTGCAGCCGGCGCCATTGAAAGTATATTTTGTATTTTAGCGATACGCGATCAAGTTGCGCCGCCAACTATTAATTTAGATAATCCCGACGAAGGCTGTGTATTAAATTATGTACCCAAGCATGCACAACCTATGTTGATACAACATGTGTTATCGAATTCTTTCGGATTTGGAGGCACCAATGGTTCACTTATTTTCAGTAAATTTGCATGAATGCCTGCTTGATTAATGGCCAAGCCATTACCTCGCTTGCGATCGATGATCGCGCTATTCACTATGGTGACGGTTTATTTGAGACCATAGCCTTAAAACATGGAGTAATGTCTTTTTGGCCACTTCATTATCAACGCTTAGTCTTGGGCTGTACGCGATTGAAATTTCCCTTACCCTCTGAAGGGATTTTATTACAAGAAATTGATGTCGTTAAAAAAAACTTAGAAACTGCGGTGATTAAAATCATGATTACCCGTGGTGCCAGCGAGCGAGGCTATCGGATCCCTGATACCCCTAAAATAAAACGTATTGTTCAAGCGCACACTTTCCCTAAATTTCCTAAAAGTTACCAAGAGGGTGTACGTGCCTGTTTTTGCAAAACACCGGTAAGTGAAAATGCCTATTTAGCTGGGATTAAACATTTAAATCGGTTAGATAATGTGCTAGCCAGTAGTGAATGGGATGACCCAAAAATAGCTGAGGGTTTAATGTTAAATGCCAGAGGAGAAGTCATCCAAGGCACAAAAAGTAATCTATTTTGTATGCGCGATGGGGTTATATATACTCCGGATTTAAGTCAATCAGGAATTTTAGGTATTATGCGTGCACAAATATTAGCCTGGGCGCAGCAACACAATATAGCGGTACATATAACGCCTATCACCCGTGATGAATTATTAAAATCCGATGAACTTTTCGTATGCAACAGTCTCTTTGGTATTTGGCCTATCACGGATTTAGAAGGACTGGCTTTTCCCCTGGGAAAGCAAACTCAGCAAATAATGGATTATTTCAAGTGACATTGATGAAGCATAATCAAATTCATAATATTTCTGACCCTGTCATTGCGAGCGGTAATACTTATATACGCTTTTTAATACTTATTTTGTTTTTATTAACGGTTATATTGTCTGGCATATACATCATTCAACAACTTTATGTAAAAACCACTTACGATTACGTTTACATCGTAGAACCTGGCGATTCATTAAATAAGATCGCAACGAATATGCAAACTCAAAAAATAATTCCAAATGCTTATGCATTTATGCTCTTAGCACGAATTAAAGGTGATGCAAAATTAGTCCAAGCCGGTGAATATTTTTTTGAAAAAAACAGCAGCTTATCAATGCTATTGGAGAAGATGGTCAGTGGCGATGTCATGATGCACAGCATACGCATAGGCGAAGGTTGGACTTTTGCGCAAGTGGTCATGGAAATTCAAGCGCATCCACAATTAACTAAAACTTTGGATTGGACAAATCCTGATTCGATACTTCAACAACTTGCATTAAGCCATCATAAACCCGAAGGCTTACTTTATCCTGAAACTTATCATTTTCCACGCGGTTTTACCGATGCACAATTATTGACTTTAGCCTATCAAGAAATGCAAGATTTTTTAACGAAAGCCTGGCCAACGCGCACGCCACATTTACCTTATAAAAACCCTTATCAAGCTTTAATTGCTGCATCGATTATTGAAAAAGAAACTTCAGTTGCTCATGAATTAGATCAAGTTGCGGGTGTGATCGTCAGGCGTTTAAAAAATCAAATGTTATTGCAAGTAGACCCTACCGTGGTCTATGGCTTAGGTGCTCATTATGATAAACCTTTAACAAAAGCAGATTTAAAGTTCGATACACCCTATAATACTTATATTCACTTAGGATTGCCGCCGACACCGATTGCAATCCCAAGTCCTAAAGCAATTGAAGCTGCATTACTCCCGCACCTGGAATTCACTCTATTTTGTTGCCAAAGGAGACGGCACGCATATTTTTACGGATAATCTGAACGAACATAATCAAGCGGTACAAGCGTATCGTCAACAAAACAAGTAGGGCATGATGGGAAAATTAATAGTATTAGAAGGCATAGAAGGCGTGGGTAAAACCACCAATATGGAATTTGTCTGTCAATATTTACGTGAAAATAAAATAAATATTATTCGCACGCGCGAACCCGGTGGCACGCCTTTGGCTGAAAAGATCCGTGATATTGCTTTGCATGCGCCGGATCATGAAACCCTAGCTCAAGATGCAGAGCTATTACTGATGTTTGCTGCACGGGCACAACATTTAGCACAAGCTGTATGGCCTTCTTTAAAACAAGGGCGCTGGGTAGTTTCTGATCGTTTTACTGATGCTTCTTATGCCTATCAAGGTGGCGGCCGAAATATTGCGATGGATCGTATAGCCCTTCTAGAAGAGTGGGTGCAGGCAGATTTACGACCTGATTTAGTGATCATTTTAGATATGCCAGTAGAACAAGCGTTAATGCGTACTAAAGCGCGTAAAGTAAAAGATAGAATCGAACAAGAACATGCTGATTTTTTTACCAGAGTGCGGGATGTGTATTTACAACGTGCAAAAACAGATTCAAAGCGTTATAAAATCGTTGATGCCTCTCAGCCTCTAGTCGATGTACAGCTTGCTTTAAAAACCATTTTGGATAATGCAATCAATGATGCATAAGTATTTGGAGCAAGAGGTTAATATTCCTCATGCTTATTATTGATTGGGCAGGCCAGTCAGGCTTTAGATGTTGCCCAAACATTTGCACAGGCTTTATTGTGCACAAAACCCAATGAAGGCAGCGCCTGTGGTTTATGTAAATCCTGTTTATTAATAAGTGCACAAACCCACCCGGATTATCTAGTATTAACAACTACAGGCATAGATGTCATACGCAGCGTCATTGATTTTTGCGAACAAACCCCACAATGTGGTGATAAAAAAATAATCATTATCCCCAATACTCATCAAATGAATATCAGCGCCAGTAATGCCCTCTTAAAAACCCTAGAAGAACCACCAGGCAATAGTTATTTCTTATTATTAACCGATGTTCCCGCAGCACTCCCCGCAACGCTACGCAGCCGCTGTCAATTAATTAGATTACCCCTCTCAATGCCAATAGTCATGCCCTGGCAAGAAGCCCTACACGCCGATTGTGCAGCCTTATTGAGCAAAAAACTCGATCCCTTGATGATGGCTCAAAAATGGCAAAAAGAAGATTTATTAAGCCTCTTAGCACAAATGGAAATCTATTTTGTTAAAATAAAGTCTTTTATAGCTTCTCAAATATCAAATAATCGCACTACGTAAAATAGCTTTGCAACACGGGAGTATTAATCCCTTATTGCAGCTGGAGGGTTTATTAGTAAAACTCTCAAATTCTTCTTGTACTTCTACTCGAATCTAGCTACATTTACCTTATGTCAAAATCACTACCCCTATTTATCGGTTTACGTTACACCCGCGCTAAGCGGAAGAATCATTTTATTTCTTTTATTTCCTTGGTTTCCATGTTGGGTATCGGCTTAGGTGTGACGGTATTGATTACCGTTTTATCGGTGATGAATGGTTTTGACAGGGAATTGCGGGAGCGTATTTTGGGGATGGTTCCCCATGTGAGTGTGATGGCCTATGGTGGAGGTTTAAAAGATTGGCAAGATGTTGCGCAAAAGCTTAAGTCGTTTACTGAAATTAGCCATATGTCGCCGATCGTTGCCGGACAAGGGATGATAGCCAGTCAAAAACATACCCGTTATGTGATTATTAATGGGATAGATCCTGCGCAAGAACAAGATTCGCGATTAATGCGTAATATGACCCAAGGCGCATTAACAGATTTAAAACCGGGGGAATTTGATATTTTATTGGGTGCGCCCTTGGCTAAACAATTGGGCGTGGGTGTGGGTGATTATGTGACCTTGGTCACGCCAGAAGCGGCTTTAACACCGGCTGGACTTATTCCACGTTTTAAACGTTTTCGCTTAGTAGGGACCTTTGAAGTGGGTTATGAATATGATACTTCCTTGGCATTTATCGAAATTCATGATGCGCAAAAATTATTTAAAATGGGCAATACCATTACGGGCATACAACTTAAACTGGATAATTTATTTGCAGCGCCTCGCCTTAAACAAGAAATTTACCAGCATTTAAATAAAGAGTATTCCGTCAGTGATTGGACACGCACCAGTGGTAATTATTTTGAAGCAGTTAAACTAGAGAAAACATTGATGTTCTTAATGTTAATTTTAATTATAGCCGTTGCGGCTTTTAATATTTTATCAGCACTGGTGATGATGGTAACCGACAAACAAGCTGATATTGCAATTTTACGCACCCTCTTAGGCGCGTTCCTTCGACCATTATGGCATTTTTATGGTTCAAGGGATGGTGATAGGCTTGATAGGTACCAGCTTAGGTATCATTGCTGGCGTTGCCTTAGCGCCTAATGTCACTGATATATTAAGCAGTGTCGAGCAGACGTTTGGCGTAGAGCTCTTATCTGCGGATGTTTATTATATTAGCCATTTACCCTCGGTGTTGGTGCCAAAAGATGTCTTACATATTGCCATCGTTGCTTTATGTTAAGTTTTATTGCCACGTTATATCCAGCCTGGCAAGCATCACGCACCCAACCGGCTGAGGCCTTACGTTATGAATAATATCGTTCTCAAAGCAGAAAATATAGTACAACAATTTGATGAAGCAGGGCATAAACTTGAAATTTTAAGTGGCGTTAATTTATCAGTAAAAGCTGGGGAGCGCGTCGCAATAGTTGGTGCATCAGGCTCAGGTAAGAGTACTTTGCTGCATTTATTAGGGGGTTTAGATAAACCGACCTCAGGTGAAGTATTTATTAACAATGAAGCCTTGTTTAGTCTGTCTGAAAAAAAGCGTTGCTTATTGCTACCGCTCGCTAGGCTTTGTATATCAATTTCATCATTTATTACCTGAATTTACCGCTTTAGAAAATGTGGCCATGCCTTTACTTATCCGTAAAGAGCCTAAAAAATTGCCATGCAAGTAGCGGCAATCATGTTAAAGCAAGTGGGACTGGGTGAGCGATTAGATCATAAGCCAGCACAATTATCTGGCGGCGAGCGCCAAAGGACAGCAGTTGCACGCGCACTCGTCACAAGGCCTAGCTGTGTATTGGCTGATGAACCTACGGGCAATTTAGATTCACAAACATCACAAAAGATTTTTAATCTGATGCAATCTTTAAATAAAGAATTAAACATTAGTTTTATCATCGTGACCCATGATGAAAAATACGCAAGTGCAATGGATAGAGTATTACGTCTACAAGATGGACACCTGCGCGAGATTTAGATAATAATTAAATAATTTCAGTCCAATAGCAAAAAATTAATCACTTAAGGTGAATAGTGTGAGCTATTGGAAAAAATATCTTATTATCATTACATTAATCTTGTTATATGCAAGCAGTCATATCTATTGGCAAATGTCTTTGCAATTGCCTCAAGCACTTGAAGGTAAAACAATTACCATTAAAGGCATCGTCGTTGACGACCCCACTGTTAAAAATCTTACCACACGCTTTATTTAAAAACTACAGATTACGGCCAAGTGCAACTGGACTGGTATCGCAATGCACCTTTAATTCAAAAAGAATCAAATTTGGGACTTAATGTTCGCTAAAAAAACCTCGTAATTATAAAAATCCTGGCGGATTTAATTATGAGCGTTATTTATTTTTACAGCGCATCACAGCCACAGGTTATGTTTATGATCGCGCAAAACAAACCTTAATTTATACACAGCCGCAAACGATAAACCTTAGGCAACAAATTGCAGCAGACATAGATAAAGCACTTGATTATCGAGAGCAAGCTGCGCTTATTAAAGGCTTAGCAGTAGGTATACGCGAGAGTATGACTGATACACAATGGGCGTTATTGCAAAAAACCGGCACCAGTCATTTATTAGCTATTTCTGGTTTACATGTGGGGCTAGTCAGCGGTTTAATATTTTTTTTAACAAGATTTATATGGGCCTTAATACCCCGTGTGCCTTTATATTTACCTGCACCATTTATAGCGGCGATAGCCGCCATGTTTGCAGCTTATATTTATTCGGCATTGGCTGGTTTTGCAATTCCGACCCAACGAGCACTGATTATGATTATCGTCATGATGCTGTGCCTGTGTCTTCGCTATAAATTTAAAAATACTCATATTTTATTTTGTGCAGGAATATTAGTAGCCCTTTGGGATCCTTTCTCCCTTATGAGCGCAAGTTTTTGGTTATCATTTATAGCCGTTGGCTTATTAATGACGATAGCTTTACAACAATCACCTAAATAGCAGCGGTTTATACTGATTCAGTGGTATATTTCTTTAGGTCTAACACCCTTAGTTATCGCTTATTTTAATCAAATATCTTGGGTTTCGCCCCTGGCTAATTTAATTGCTATTCCCTGGGCCAGTTTCCAGTGCGTACCCTTTACCTTATTAGGGGTTGTCTACATGTTGTATTGATAGACGTATTGCAGATTTTTTTTGGGATTAGTTGCTAAGTTCACTTAATTATTTACAGTGGTTTTTACAGTATTTGACATCATTGCCGTTTGCCTGGCAAACTTATGTAGTCAGTGATTTTAGAGTATGGTTGGTCATTATTTTATCTGGAGTCCTATTATTAATACCGCCGCGGCATACCTGGTAAATATTTAGGCATAATTTTATTTGCTGTGATTTTTTTTGTGCAAGAACCTAAACCTAGAGAATGGCCAAGTATGGTTAACTGTATTAGATGTAGGGCAGGGTTTAGCGGTGGTTGTCCAAAACATGAGAACATGTATTAGTTTATGATGCAGGGATGCGTTATGTGATCTATTTGATTTGGGGCAAGCCTGATTATGCCTTATTTACAATATCAAGGTATTAAAAAAATTGATACTTTAGTATTGAGCCATAATAATTTAGATCATACGGGTGGCGCGCAATATTTAATTGAAAATATACCAATCAATAAAGTTATCAGTGGTGAAGCCATTACAGGTTTAAATATTATTGATCGCTGTAAATCTGGTCAAAATTGGCAATGGGATGCTGTTGATTTTAAAATATTATATCCCTATCAAGAAAATACAAAAAATAGTAATGATAACTCTTGTGTGTTAAAAATTTCCGCTGGAACACAAAGTATATTATTAACAGGAGATATAGAAAAACAAGGTGAAAATTGGTTAGTTCAGCATGCAGCTTTAGATTTGAAAACTACTATTTTATTAGCCCCGCATCATGGTTCACGAACTTCAAGTACGAAGTCGTTTGTAGAATTAACTGATCCAGAACATGTTATATTTTCGACGGGCTATTTAAATCGTTATCAATTTCCAAGAGCGGATATTGTTGAAAAGTATACTCAGCTTGGCGCTAAAGTATATAATACTGCAGTAGATGGTGCGATTAATTTGAAGATCTCCAATACTTCCTTGGACTAGAATCTTCATCTTCATCTTCATCTTCATCTTTAATACTATAGGTTCATAGAAAAAATGAAAAGAATTAAAATATTGATTTGCAGGCATAAACGTTTTACTGATCGCTTGCCGAGGACCTTTGATAGCTTCAGTAATGGCATTCGTATGTGCATAAAACATAATATTGGCATAGTGGTACTGGTAATTGACTAGATATTGAATGAGGATCACTTCGCCAGGTGCATCATCTGTAGGGACTATTCGATAGACATTAAAGTAAGCGTCGTGATGATCTACGCGTGCTTCATCCTGATAATTTGTTTAGCTTGAACATTCGGCATATTCTTATATTCAGCTACCGTTAAATGCTCAACACGTCTAACAAATTTCTTAAAACTTTCATGTTTAGGGACTATATGAAATTCAACAGAATTTTCATGTTTATAACCCGCACCAAAACTCACAATAACTAATTCAGAATCCACATATTCATCAACAGTCAAAAAGTCTTCATATTCAGCCACAGGTATATAAACTTTCAAATCCGAAGGCGGATAACTGGGTATATTCAAATAATAAACATCACCCGTAGACGCTAAACTCCCTTTTTGCGCAACATTAGAATAACAACCCGCAAGCAGGAAGGCACATAATAAAACAAAGCTAATTTTCAAAGAAAACAGGCGCATAAAAATATTCCTAAAGGTACATAACTATCCTAGTTCCTCTAATCCCAACAGTCAAGAACCCAAAAAAGAGAATCCAAAGAATACAAATCTAATTCCAAACGGGTGGCCGGAGGCAGTTTTTATGCGCGCAGCCTGAGAGCACATAAAAGCTGCCGCAGGTCAGGCACCAAAGGACGGGAGTTCTAATTTTAATCGGTAATACATCCCAAACTAGCAGAAGAAACCGTCTTAATATACTTAAACAACCCACCCTTAGTGATTTTATACCCAGGCATAACCCAATTTTTCCTTCGTAAACCCATCTCATCATCAGAAACATCAACACTAATGGTATTACTATCAGTATCAATCGTAATCACATCACCTTGCTTAATCAAAGCGATCGGCCCTCCCACCTGCGCCTCAGGCGATACATGCCCAATAATAAACCCATGCGATCCCCCAGAAAAACGCCCATCGGTAATCAAAGCCACATCATTACCCAAACCCGCCCCCATCGAAAGCAGAAGTAGGCTTTAACATCTCCGGCATCCCAGGCCCACCCTTAGGCCCTTCATAACGAATCACTATCACATCACCTTTATTAATTTTATGTTCTTCTAAAGCCAAAGATCATGTCTTCTTCAGAATCAAAAATATTAGCAGGCCCAGTAAATCGTGTACCTTCTTTACCGGTAATTTTGGCAACCGCACCCTCAGGCGCAAGATTACCCGTTAAAATATTTAAATGCCCGGTTTTTTTAATAGGCTTATCCAGTGGATGAATAATTTCCTGATTGCGCGTAATCGCATTAATCGTTAGCAAATTCTCAGCCAAAGTCTTACCTGTAACAGTCAAACAATCACCATGTAATAATTGAGCCTCCAGCAATAATTTCATCACTGCAGGCAAACCACCATAACGTTGTAAATCCGCCATCACAAAACGCCCACTGGGTTTAAAATCAGCCAATAAGGGTGTTTTATTATTAATAGTTTGAAAGTCATTTAAAGTCAGCGGCACATCCACCGCATGGGCCATGGCCAATAAATGGATTACAGCATTGGTAGAACCTCCAAGCGCAATCACCACTGTAATGGCATTTTCAAACGCTTTACGGGTCATAATATCTTTGGGTTTAATATTATGTAAAAGTAAATGATGTATGGCCGCTCCAGCATCCAGACATTCTTGCAATTTTCTTTGGATAATAGCCGGCGTTGACGCACTATAAGGCAAACTCATGCCCAAGGCTTCAATCGCACACGCCATAGTATTCGCTGTATACATACCACCACAAGCACCCGCGCCGGGGCAGGCATGTTTAATAATATCTTGACGTTGTTCATCTGTAATACGACCGCTTAGGTATTCACCATAACTTTGAAAAGCATTAACGATATCTATGGTTTTATCACCTATTTTCCCAGCATGTATAGTACCACCAGTACATCATCATACTCGGACGATTTAAACTACCCATCGCAATAACCGAGCCTGGCATATTTTTATCACAACCTGGAATAGTAATCAGCGCATCATACCATTGTGCACCCATCACCGTTTCAATCGAATCAGCAATCAAATCACGAGAGGGTAGGGAATACTCATGCCTTGAGTGCCCATGGAAATTCCATCACTCACACCGATGGTATTAAAGCGAATGCCCAAAAGCCCCGCTGCATTAACACCTGTTTTAACGTGTTCTGAGAGTTATAATAGATGCATATTGCAAGTATTACCTTCATACCACATACTCGCAATACCGACTTGTGGTTTTTTTAAATCAGATTCATCTAAACCTGTTCCATAAAGCATGGCTTGTGAAGCACCTTGTGAACGTGGTTGAGTAATATGGCAGCTGTATTCATTAAGTTTAGTCATGATAAATCCCATTATAGGCTTCTTCAAATGCTTCTATGGATGCTTGAATGATATCAGGCGAAGTACTTCGTCCGATAGAAAATAAACCATCTTTCGCCAGTTTAAGTTCAACATGCACCAAAGCATCAACCCCTGGATTACGAATTTCTACTTTATAATCTAATAAAGAAAAATCAATTTTACCATGGCAGGCCACTTGTAAGGCTTTAATGACTGCATCGACAGGGCCAGCACCTTGTGCTTGTGCTTCATGTTGCTCGCCTGCGATTTCAACTTTTATTAAAGCATCAGATTTTCGATCTTTGCTACTTTTCACTTCAAAATCTAAGACAGAAAAAAGTTTACGCAAAGCCACTTTGGGTGTTTCCAAGGCCTCTTGTAAACTATCTTGCAGATCAGAGATGGTGATGGCTTTACCTTTTTGTAAGATTTTATCTAAAATAAATTTAATTTTATTGATGTATTCATCTGAATAGGTTGCATCAAATAAAGATTTAATTTGATTTTTAATTTGATCTAAAGTTGGGCTTTTATCAAATACAATTTTATTTTTATCATCAAAAAACATGGATTTAGTATTAAAGAAATTATTTTCATAAAGTTTCAGAAATTCGTGTTCACTGGGGTAAATGCTTAACGGCTTAAATGCTGATTTTAAGACCACGCCGGCATCTTTTAAACCATCCCCACTTAATATGCACACGACTTTTTTGCCTTTAAATTCAGGCGCTAATTTTTTAATGGCAGCAATGGTAGCGCTTGATGAACTTTCAACAAATAGACCTTCATGAGTCGCTAATAAATATTGTGCTTCTAAAATTTCTTGATCGCTCACAGCAATGGCAATGCCATCACTCGTATATATCGCTTGCAGGGCTTTGATGCCATCAATCGGATTAGGTACAGCTATGGCCGAGGCGATAGTATCTACGCTGGCCAGTGGGGTAATATGGTGATCATGATTTTTAAAACTACGTACTATGGCATCGGCACCTTGAGCTTGTACGCCAATTAATTGCGGTATTTTATTAATTAAACCTAATTGATAATATTCATTAAATCCTTTGGCATAAGCAGCAATATTCGTACCACACCCCATCGGCACTATCACCACATCAGGTGCTTGCCAAAATAATTGATCGACTAATTCAAACGCAGCAGTTTTTTGGCCTTCAACACGAAAAGCATAATCACCCGCTAAATAAAAGCCCATCTTACCGCCATGTTTTCCGCCAAGTGAGGCAGCGTCATTATAATTACCTTTGACTTGAACAATATGACCGCCAAAGGCCAATACTTGCGCTAATTTATTCATCGGAACGCCTTCTGGGACCAAAATAAAACAAGGTATTTTTGCGCCGCTGGCATAGCAGGCACAAGAAGCAGCCATATTACCGGTTGATGCAGAATAATCGCTTTTGCACCTAATTCTTTGGCAACAGAAATTTCTAGGGCAGAACCTCGATCTTTAAATGAACCCGTAGGATTTTTGCCTTCGATTTAAAATAGTAAATCAATGTCCCAAGTTTTACCTAAATTTTTACTGTTCACTAATGGCGTTGCTGTTTCCTGTAGGGATATAAAATCGTCAGGATTTTTAATGGGCATTAAAGGTAAATATTTAGTCAGTTTAGGTGTCTTGAGCTTGAAATCATCAAGCGCAAGTTTATCTTTAACCAAGTCCAAATCCATTAGAATTTCCCATGGCGTCTCATTATCAGTAAATACTAAATCAGTTGCCTTAACTGGTTTTTTATTGAAAAAATCAATCAGCTGGTACATAGCCATTCTCCGTAGGGCGCAAGGTTCTAACTTGTCGTCCAACTTGCCATATTTCTTCATTATGCATTTTGTCTAATTCAGCTTGTAAACGTTCTTTATAATCGCTTCGTGAATTTTCATTGATAACTACAGCAGCTTCTTGACCGCCTTTTACACTGTGATAGAGATCTTCAAATACGGTGTTACGGCCGCTTCAAAACGATTTGTCCAATCCAATGCGCCGCGTTGAGCGGTGGTTGAACAATTGCTATACATCCAATCCATACCGTTTTCACCCACTAAAGGGACCAAACTTTGAGTCAATTCTTCCACGGTTTCATTAAAAGCTTCACTGGGTGAATGACCATGTTTACGTAATACTTTATATTGCGCAGCGATCATTCCAGCCAATGCACCCATTAATACGCCACGTTCACCAACTAAATCGCTATACACTTCATGTTTAAAAGTAGTTTTAAATAAATAGCCAGAACCTATGCACTGCCAAATGCTAGAATTTTTTCTTCGCCTTGTCCAGTAGCATCTTGATAAACCGCATAACTGGCATTAATGCCTTTACCTTGTAAAAATAATTTACGCACACTGCGACCAGAGCCTTTAGGGGCAACTAAACTAACATCGATATCTTTAGGTACGACTACACCGGTTTTATCTTTATAAGTTACTGAAAAACCGTGCGAAAAACACAAAGTTTTTCCAGCTGTTAAATATTTTTTTACTTTAGGCCAAAATTGCATTTGTGCGGCATCGGATAATAAATAACAAATAAAAGTTCCTTTTTGACAAGCTTCTTCAATATCAAATAAATCTCTCCGGGTTCAACCATCTTAATGGCTTTATCCCATGAAGCAGAATTGGGTCTTTGTCCAATAATCACTTTGAAATGCCATTATCTCTTAAATTCAGCGCTTGCGCAGGACCTTGCACACCATAACCAATAACTGCAATACTTCATTTTTTAAAACTTTCTGTGCTTTTTGCAATGGAAATTCATCGCGGGTAACTACTGTTTCTTCCATACCGACCAAAATTTCATAATACTCATAATATTATCTCCAATGTTACTAGTCAAAGGGATTTTACTACTGATTTTAACATCTAATAATTCTATTATACGTTGCAATTTTTAACAACTACTCACAGTTTTTTCATCACTTTAATCACAATATTAAAATAAGACAGATTTTTATTGCCGTTTCAAACACATTCAATTGTTCGTATGTTCAAACGATGGCGCGCAAATATGCCAGACTATACGTTGCAGTACACGCAAGGTATTTTCTGTGATCACTGATATGATATAAAATTTTTCATGTCTTCCTCCTTAAGATAATCGCATTTCACTCTACACCTGCACCACTGGCATCATAGGGAAAATATTTTCTTGCTTTTCCACCACGACTTCTAATAAATAAGCTGTTGTTGCATGCGAACATTTTATCTAAAGCCGCATCTAATTCCTTGCGTCTCGGTATACTCGTGCACTGGTATGCCATAACCTTCCGCAATTTTAACAAAATCAGGATTTTTTAAATGCGTAAATGAATAGCGTTTTTCAAAAAATAATTCTTGCCATTGCCGCACCATGCCTAAATAATTATTATTTAAAATAATAATTTTTACTGGTAAATTTTCTTGTGCGATCACACCTAATTCTTGAATATTCATTTGAAAACCACCATCACCAATAACTGCAATCACTTCGTCTTTCATCGACCGCTAATTTTGCACCAATGGCCGCTGGCAAGGCAAATCCCATTGTGCCTAAACCACCCGAAGTGATATGTGAATTCGGTGCGTTTAAATTGGTAATAACGTGCCGCTATCATTTGATGTTGTCCGACATCAGTAACAATAATCGCTTGTCCCTGCGTTTTTTATGATAGTTGATGACACTTCTGCCATTTTAATCTGTCCTGTGTGGCATAATTTCATTGGCAATTACTGTTTCATATTCTTTCTTATAACATCATTAAATTGATTCAAGCCAATCTTGATGTTGATTGTCTTGCACCTGTTGTAATAATTGTTGTAATGCAATTTTAGCATCTGCTAATAAAGCCACTTCGGTTGCACATTTTTATTGATTTCTGCAGGATCAATTTCGATATGAATTATTTTTGCTTGTTTGGCATAGGTCGCTAAATTTCCCGTCACTCGATCATCAAAACGCATACCCACCGCAATAATAACATCGGCTTCATTGGTTAATATATTAGGGCCATAATTGCCATGCATGCCTAACATGCCCACGTATAGAGGGTGATCAGCTAGGAAATGCAGATAATCCCAATAAAGTGCAGGCAACAGGAATATTTGCTTTTTCGGCCAATTGCAATAATTCTTTTTCTGCTTTTGCCAATAAAACACCATGACCAACTAATAAATAAGGCTTTTTGGCTTGATTAATTAAATGCGCCGCTTGTTGTAATGGATCTTCCTCTAAGTGTTTGATGTTCTTGCTTTTTAGGTATATAAACTTGATAGGCTGATAATCTAAAGCTGTCCTAATTGCGCATCTTTGGTGATATCAATTAAAACCGGGCCTGGTCTGCCTGTTCGTGCAATATAAAATGCTTTTGCGAATACCGCAGGAATTTCAGCAGCAGAGTGATTTGATAATTCCATTTGGTGATTGGCACAGTGATGCCAATAATATCCGCTTCTTGAAATGCATCGGTGCCTAAAAATGCTCGCCACTTGTCCTGTAATACAAACCACGGGCACCGAATCTAACATGGCATCCGCAATCCCGGTCACTAAATTGTAGCGCCAGGTCCTGAAGTGACAATACAAACTCCACGGATTACCCTGACACGCGCATAACCTTCCGCCGCATGGACGGCACCTTGCTCATGACGGACCAAAATATGACGCATTCTGTTTGCTACTCATATAGCGCATCATAAACGGGCATAATTGCACCACCTGGATAGCCAAATACCAAATCCACGCCTTCGTGTATCAGCGCTTCTAAAATAGCTTGCGAACCGCTTATGTGTTTTGTATTGTCCATTTCATCACCATTTAAGCATAAAAAAAAGCCCACTTTTGGTGGGCTTTTCCTGGATTAAATATTTACTATCTCCCAGACGCCCACGTTGCGCAGGTAATCACCAGCACAATCACGAGGTTTAGAATGTTGAGAGACTTTATATTCATTAAATTCTTCCAAAAATTGAGTTATTCTTAAGTTATACCGGGCTTAAATCAGCTTGTCAAGCAGTTTGGCTCTTGTTCCAAAGTCCAACAAATGTTAGTATCCTTCCTACTATGAGAGAGTATACAGTCCCTGATGTAAGGATAGATTTTGATTGGCTGGAAGCTGAAATACGATCCCGCTTGGGTAGGGCTCAAGGCGAGATATTTAGGCGTGCCCGTGAGATTTTTATAGACTCTAAATATCAAGGTGAACTTTTTCTTGCCGGCTCTGTTGCTCGGCACATTGCCTTAATAAAACTACACGGCGTAGCGTTTGTACAAGCACACCCTGAATCTGTGTTTATTGATTATCAAATCAATAAGATTTCTACGCACACTTCTCTGCAAACCGAAGATCGTGATTTTTTAATGCTTATTGTGAAGCATTGGATTCGTCTAGTGATGTGGATATCAAAAGAGATCATTATGCAAGCAAATGGTTAAATTTTTACCACGAGAGCGGTAGTTATTTTACGCTCTCGTGTTTGCCGGTGCGGGATAATTTAATGAGTTCTGTACACATGAAAATTAATTTGCGAACCGGCGCAGTTATTTTCCGCAATAAAACACATTATGAGCAATTTGGTTTGTCTCGTATAGCTATTGATGGGGTTAACGAATTAGTAAAATTGCCTTTAGATTTTAAAGCGTTGGAGCAGCGCAAGCTAAATGCAGATCAGTTTAAAACTTGTGAAATTGATTATCCCGCTATTCTTCAAGATGAAGTGGAACTTGCTGAACGTTTAAAGCGCTTAGGTCATGTGCTCTACGTGTCCTCCGTGATGCGTTCTTGTGGATTTAAGTATGAGAAATCTACTTATCACGCACTCTATGATGATCGCACTAAAAAGCATGACTTAGCTAATATCTATAAAAACGTTTATAATAAAAAAGCAGCGGTGAAGGATGCGTTTGTCGTGGACGATGTAGACTCACAATCTTATGAGTCAGAATCATCATTGCAAGAAATGAAATTTAAACAAGTGCATAAAAGAATAGTGTTTTATCAAAGAGCGAAAATTGAGTCGCGTAACGTTAAAAAACATAAAATCAAACAAGTGCTGCCAAGTGTAAATGCCTCGCCCATTCAAGTTGAGCCGAAATCTGAAGTTGAAAATCATCATTTTACTGAATACCCAAAAGCTATATTAGATTCAACGATTAAATATACCGAAAAAGAAGTTAAAAAATTTGCAAACGATATAAAAAAATCGATTGAAGCAACTTTGTTACCCTTTTGCATGATCACGGGCTTATGTTTCGTGACTTGTGTATTGCGCTCAGAAGAAGATTATTCTAAAAGGGCATATGATTTTATTTTCAAAGTGCTCTTACTTGCGATAACATTTTATTATTGTGACCGCGCCTTAGGTCAGGGCATGGCGCGCCGTGTTGATGAAGTGAGAGCGGCCATTAAAAATAGCCCCACCTTAGCCATGAAGCATTGTCAAGATTTAATTCTATTAGTCACTTTGCTTCAAAATGGTTCTGCTATATTAAATGACGCACATCCCAGAATTAAATTTTTAGAAAAAGCATTAGCTATTTATAAAAATACCAATAAAAAAATAATTAATAATGGCCAAGATATTTTTGAAGCGATTATTGAATGTTATGGGAGCTTAGATGCGGCTGTGGAATCTGAATATTTGTTTTTGGCACAAGATGCAAACCTTACTTATGCCTTAGGTGAAAGTGAAATAAGACGTAGGGTCATGAACAATCATTTTGTCAAAAAGAAAAAGGTCCGTGGCTTTGATCGTTTTTATGTTGGTGAGCTTGAAGAAAGTTTATCATATTTGCCCCTAAAAACATTTTATGTGACGGCCTTTAATCATTTATCTGTGCCCGAGAAAAGAAATGCCGCTGTGCTTGTTAAATATAAATTTAATAGTAGTCACAAACCGTCAGCAGAAACGTGCCCGAGCACATCCAACACTGCGCATGCATTCGTTAGTAAATAACTTTTATTATTTCATAGGCTATCAAACCTTTGGGTGTTTGCACCGACACTTCATCGCCTTCAAACTTGCCTATCAGTGCGCGCGCTACAGGTGAGGCATAGGAAATTTTGTGTTGTTTGATATCGGCTTCATCTTCGCCCACGATTTGATAGTTCACTTCTTTGTCAGTATCCATTTCAAGTAAGTTTACTGTAACGCCAAAAACGACTTTACCATCGCGTTCTATTGTACTTAAATCTACGATTTGGGCGTGTGATAATTTATGTTCAATTTCTTGGATGCGACCTTCGATAAAACTTTGTTGATTCTTGGCTTCATGGTATTCCGCATTTTCTTTTAAATCACCGTGGGCGCGGGCTTCGCTGATGGAAGCAATAATTTGTGGGCGTGCAACACTTTTTAATTCATTTAATTCGTTACGTAATTGCTTTTCGCCTTGGGCCGTCATGGGTATTTTTGTCATGTTTAAAGTCCTTTAGTTACATGTTTTCACTGCGATCGTTAAGCGCTTTGTCCATTTTCTTCAATAAGCGATCGCGTTTTAATGAAGATAATAAATCAATATAAAGCTTACCGTTTAAATGATCAACTTCGTGCTGGATGCATTCAGCTAATAAATCCTCGGCTTCAAGTTCATAGGGTTGGCCTTGCCCATCAAGTGCATTAAGACGAACTTTGGTTGCACGATGTACTTCTTCAGAAACATGGGGAACAGATAAGCAACCTTCATGCATTTTTACAGTTTCGCTTAAAAACGTTACTTTAGGGTTGATTAGCACATATTGATTTTTTTTATCGCCCACGACATCGATCACAGCTATGCGCATATCTAGGCCAATTTGAGTGGCAGCTAGACCTACGCCACGTGCGTAATACATAGTCTCAAACATATCAGCAATTAAAATTTGCAGCGCATCGTCAAATACTGTAATGGGCTTAGTATTTACGCGTAGGCGCTTATCGGGTAGGGTTACGACTTTGTAAATCATTAAAGCTAGACCTCATGTGGTTATAAAAAGTGAAGGTATTATACGCATATTTTGCGAGTTTTTAAAAGCAAAGGGCGGTTACGTTAGTTTAACAACTTAATTTAACTCTATTTATCTAAATTATTTAAGCTATAATATACCTCATCTCAAAACGATAAGGATTTTCATGATGCGTAAAACGTTAATTGTTATTGGTATAGTATTGGTTTTATTTGCAATCGGTGTGTGGTTATTTCTTTCTAACATAGATTCAGTGGCTAAATCAGCGATTGAAAAATACGGCAAAGAAGTCACGGGCGTCGCTGTCAATGTAGGCGATGTTCATATTTCTCCCAAAACAGGTGAGGGTAAGCTTCATAATCTTGTGATCGCTAATCCAGCAGGTTTTACTATGCCTTATGCCTATTCATTTTCGGATGCTTTGATAAAGCTAGATATTAATTCATTAGCGACCAAGTTATTTATTATTAATGAACTGAGTATGATAGCTCCAGAAATTAATGTTGAACAAAATACCGCTGGGAATAATCTTCATTTGATACAGGAAAATATTAAAGCTTTTCTAGCGGCTCATGCAGCAGATTTAAATGCCAACAATAATCGCTTTATTATTGATTCCTTCACTGTGACCAATGCTAAATTACATGTGAGTGCACCTTTAATTCAAGCAGATTTGATTACCATTCCGCTCGCTGATATCAATATGTTAAATATTGGCAAGGATACCGGTGGTATGACTGCGGCTGAAGTATTAAATATAGTGATGCATCAAATGAATATTGAAATTGTCCAAGCCATTAAATCACGCGGTTTAGAAAATACGATAGATGTGCATACCTTGGTGCCTGAGTCGGCCAGTATCACAGACCGGATTCGTAACTTTTTTGCCCGTTAATGATGCAAATTGATACGCCGTGCATAGGGATCTGCTCCAGTGTTTATGGCGATCCCATATGCCGGGGTTGTAAGCGCACGGCGCTTGAAGTCATCGAATGGAATCGTTATAACAGTGTACAAAAAGAATTAATATATGAGCGCCTAAAAGCACAAATAAGCGCAGTATTATTTCGCTATATAGAAATTCAAGATGCTGAGCGTCTGCAAGAAAAAATCATTCAACTGAACATCCGTTTACACGCACACGCGGATAGTGCAGAACAAGCATTTCATCTATTACGTTTAGGGGCTAATAAAATTAAAGATTTAAGCGCTTATGGCTTAAGTATAAAACCTGAATTTGCAGAGTTGACTTTAATGAACTTATTTAATCAGATAGATACGCAGATTTATAGGAATGCTTCCACTTCATCGTAGCCGTGAATCACGGCTACGTGAGTAAAGTGAAGGTTTGATTTATTTCTTATAAAATTTCTTGAAGATAATAAATACAGCTGAAAGACCGATTATAATGTAAACGATTTTTTGCACGATGGGCATAGAGCCTAGCAATAATGCTACTAAGTCTAAGTTTAGTAAACCAACTAAACCCCAGTTAATGCCACCGATTAAAACCAAAATCATAGCGACGCAAAACAATGTTCCCTTTTCTTTCATTTCTGTCATCATTTTAAATAAGCTCCTAATTAGTGATGTTCCATATCCAACTGCTTATACTAAAAATATACTATATTTGAGAAATTTCAATAAACTAGCCAGAAGTAGCTCAGGATACCTGCGCCAAAACCAAAAACATGGCCCTCCCAAGAGGTGCGCACTTCTTGGGGAACTAAATTCAATATGAGACTGCCGCAGTAATAAATACACAACCCGCCGATGACTAAGCTAAAAGCACTTTGGCTAAAATAGGCTTGGGTGAGTAAAAATCCTAAATAGCCCATGATTAAACCGCTAGCACCTACGTGAAAGCCAGGGCGCCCCAATAACCAGACTAAGGTTCCGCCAACGATGATAATAAAAGCAGAGACTTCATAGAAAACTGGGACGCCAAAGGTCAGTATCAAGTTGACCAGAAAAAACAAAGGAATAGAATTAAAGAATAAATGATTGGCATGGCCATGGAGAAAAGGAGAAAAAGCGATGCCTGGAATACCAAACAGATGCCTCGGATAAATGCCTAATACGTTTAAACGATAGCCCAGTAAGAAATTAACTAATTGTATGCCCCATAAGAGTCCCAAAAAACTGAGGGTAAGCGGCAAGTGTGCCTTCATGCTGGCGATAGTATCTAAGAAGGTAGCAATCAATGTTTCCATAGCGGTATTATTTATGACTAGGGGAGGTAAAGCAAGGGTTATATACCTCTTAGGAAACTTGCTATACAAGTTTTGCGTAAAATCTCTATAAATCTCAAAAGATTCCTCACTTTCTCTTGCAATATTAAGAACAATTAAGGTAGAATCGAGGCCTTAAGTCAGTTCTTTTAGGATTATTCCTAAATTGAGCTGGAGTTTTTGTTTTTAACGGGGTATATAATGAAGAAAATTTATGTTGGTGGGCTTCCTTACAAGGTAACTAGCGAGATGTTGGCTGAAGAGTTTCAACAGTACGGCGAAATCGAAGACAGTATTGTCATTAGTGATCGTGCTACTGGGCGTTCTCGTGGTTTTGGATTTGTCACTTTTGCTTCTGAGCAAGCGGCTAATGCGTCTTTAGCGCATAATGGTCGTGAGTGGATGGGTAGAACTTTAACTGTCAATATGGCAAAAGAAAGAGACAGATAAGCTTCAACACAGGCTCTTTTCCGTTCGGGCAGCATTTATTGTTTGACCCGAACGGGATAAGTCTTCTAATTTTCTTAGTTTTTCTTGCTGATTACACCACCGGTTAAAGTCCAACGCAAAGCTTCTTTCTTGCTCATTTCGACAGGAATAATCCGATCACGTGCAATATAAACGGTATAGCCGCCTACTTGATAGCTCATTGGTAAATACACTGCGACCATATCGCCATTAGCAAGGCCATGAGGTGCATCTTTCAAATCACCACAGGTGACTATGCCCAATAAATGCATACTATCAATACTAACCACCACCACTTGCTCAGCCGTGTTTTGTTTATTACCTCCACCTAGATATTTCATCAGCCCATTAAGGGATTCGTAAATATCACCCACCAGAGGGAATTTTTCAAAAAAATGATCTATCCAAGTTTGTAATTGTTGAAAAATCAATAATTGCAAAACTAAGCCTACAAGGAAGATAGAAAAAACACCGACCAAAACACCCATACCAGGGATATACCAACCATTTGGTAAAAATACATCAAATAATCCACTAAACAGCGATTCAAACGTGGTGACCAGCCAAATAAGTACATATATGGTCAAACCCAGAGGTAAAATCGCTAATAATCCCGTTATAAATATGCTATAAAATTTTTTCATCTTCTTAACCTCCTCAGTTGTCTAATTGAGTATATAGAACTGAATATTTGCGTCAATACAATTATGCCGATACACTCTGAGTATGACTAAAAAAACCATACAAAATAATTCGATTATTATTAATGATATTGAAGTGCCACCGGGCACACATACTTTAATAGATCTGCCGATTTCGCCTCTGTATACGCGAACGCCCATTAATATGCCTATTCACGTTGTGAATGGTGCTAAACCAGGGCCTTGTTTGTTAATAACCTCCGCCATACATGGCGATGAACTTAATGGCGTAGAAATCATTCGCCGTTTATTAAAATTAAAATTACTAAACCACTTAAGCGGGACCTTGATTGCCATACCTATCGTTAATATGTTTGGGTTTATTTATCGGTCCCGTTATTTACCTGATAGACGCGATTTGAATCGTTCGTTTCCGGGTTCAAAAACTGGTTCGATGGCGGCGCGTATTGCGGATTTATTATTAGAAGAAGTGGTGAGTAAATGTACCCATGCAATTGATTTGCATACCGGTGCTGTGCATCGTTCTAATTGGCCACAAGTACGTGCTAATTTAAATGATCCCCATACTTTAAAATTAGCTACCGCTTTTGGTACGCCTGTACTAATTAATGGTTTACATTTAGCGGGGAGTTTACGTGGCGCCGCTGTTGATCGTGGTATCCCGACTTTATTATATGAAGCAGGGGAGGCCTTACGTTTAGATGAATTTGCAATTCATGTTGGCGTTCGAGGTATTTTAAATGTGATGCGCACTTTGGGTATGTTAAAAACAAAAACCCTACATGAACCTATGCAAAAATCGGTCATTGCACAAGCCAGCCAATGGGTTCGTGCCAATGAAGCAGGCTTATTTTTATCGCCCATGCCTTTAGGTGAAAAAGTAAAACAGGGTGATACTTTATGTACGATTGCAAATCCCATTACGGGCGATGAAACACCTATTCTCTCACCCGCATCAGGCATTATTATTGGCGTTAATCATTTACCCTTAGTCAATGAAGGCGAAGCCTTATTTCATATTGTGACCTTTAAATCTTTTAAATCGCTCAATAAAGTTAATCAAGAATTAAAAGCATTTGAATATGAATTTTTACAAGACAGCGATTTATTATTAAGTCTATGAAAATATTTAGCTTATTTAATCATCCCATGGCGGGCAATCACTTGGGTCGTATTATAGTGCGCCAATTTCCTGATGGTGAATCGTATATAAAATATGAAGAAACGCTAGCAGGTGAAGATTTAATTTTTATTGATAGTCTTGATAAACCCAATGATAAAATAATGCCTTTATTATTTGCGGCGCAAACAGCAAAAGAATTAGGTGCAAAATCTGTTAAACTGATTGCGCCTTATTTAGCATATATGCGCCAAGATACTCGTTTTTATCCTGGCGAGGCCTTGACCTCAAATTGTTTTGCGGGTTTATTATCTCATTATTTTGATGCTTTAATTACGATCGATCCGCATTTACATCGCCATCATGATTTAAATGAAATTTACCGTATCCCTACAAAAACTATCTCTGCTGCGCCTGCTATTGCCAAATGGTTAGCAGAACATTTAGAAAAACCTTTACTCATTGGCCCAGACAGTGAAAGTGAACAATGGGTCGCACAAATTGCGCAGCAAATCAATGCGCCTTATATTATTTTGGAAAAACAACGTCAAGGTGATAGGCAGGTCAGCGTCAGTGTCCCTGAGGTTGCAAACTACCTTGATTATACACCCGTTCTAGTGGATGATATTATTTCAACAGGGCGTACTTTTATTGCTGCAATTGCGCAGTTGTCAAAAGCAAACATGAAAAACCCGATTTGTATCGGTGTTCATGCAATTTTTGCTGATAATGCTTATCAAGAATTATTAAAAGTAAGTGCGCAAGTGATCACCTGTAATACCATTTTTCATCCTAGTAACGCCATTGATTTGAGTACCATCATTCTTCCCTCGATGTCATAACATGCAATGTTTAGGATTATTTCATAGCCAAAAGACTGGCAAATTCTGAGGATTTTTGTAGCCAAGGCGTTTCATAGCTTTGTCCTTTAGCTTGCCATTTATCAGGATTAAATGATCGCGAATCTGCTTTATAATCTAAGCCCAGATATTCCCAGCCTAGAAATTTTTTCACGGATTGAAGTGTGGATTTTTCGCTGATTTGCTTAATTTTTGTTTCGACATCAATTTTAAGTTCGTTCTCATTGACTTGTTCTAGTAATTTTCTTTTAAGATAATCCTTAGTATGCATTCTGATCCCATAAAAAAATGGATCGTGTTCATCGTATTCGCCTTCAAAATGTTCGGTATCGCCTTTTATAATCTGAAGCCATATTTGATCTGCTTTTTGCTCTGCTTTTAGCTCTTCTAATAGTATAGGTTCATTATATTTAGGGTCACAGGCTTGTGCGAATGATTCCGCAAGCTCTTTAATTTGATGAGAAACAAGCAATCGGTTGCCGTGCGAAGTATCCATGGGCCATTTGTTTTTTAGAGTATGCTCGTTAAAGTTTGTAATTTTAGTATTAGTAATATCTAAATATTCCCCAACGTGTTGCTTTAATAAATCTTCCCATGCAAAACTTTCTACAGCCTTAAAGCCATCATGATTTTTTAACCAGGCACTCTTAAAGTAAAGTATAAATGCATCTCTATGTGTTTTTTCACAAAAAAATAAAGTTGATTCTAACTCATTTAATTCTTTATTTTGTGTAACTATTAGTTTTTGATAAAGCGTTTCTTCATAGATGGGCAGTGCATCTAAAAAGGCACAGTCAGGTCCATTTTCTAAAAATGTATCTAATATTGATTTAACTTGCGAAGGATTTATTTCTAAACCAGAATGATCACGCAAGACACGTTCTATCGCATAAAATGTACTGCCTCTAACCCAATGGTAATATTTATTTTCAATGGCTGATGGATAGCTTTCAAATACGTTGTTAGTAATTTTATTTACGTTATGGTATAAGACAAAATTATCATGCTTGAGTAGATCATAATGTAAAGTAATTTCATCCGTTATGTTTTTTGAATGAATGCTTAATCTGTATTTATAATTAAGCGGCGCACCTAAAACAGATACACCACGTGAGACATGAGAATATACAAACAAGCCAGATGCTACTGGCATAAAAAATGTAGCCACAGGTCCTAAAAAAGAAAAAAATGCTACGCTGGTAATCGTAGCTGCATAAGCACATAAAGTAACAAGCCAGCTGGATAGAGTGCCTAAAAGACCGTTGAGATCATGCAGATAACGCGTTAATAACATTCTTATCTGTGCTAGGCTACTGCGAAAACCGTGAAAGGGTTCCATGCCATGCAATAGACCTAATTTAATATTAATTAATTTCCAGCGCCATTCTGTATCATAATAACTTTGAATTTTTACGGTATGTGAGGAGGATCTAAAAAACAAAATTAAAAAATTCATGGTGACAAAAAAATTAAAAACTATAGTTCCTATTAGTGCAGCAGCTGCAAGATGAGGTGCTATTAAGGGTATAAGAAACAAGCCTATCATCGATAAGGTGATAAAGACTATTCTAGAGATATCCATTAAGCGAGCAATTTGCCCCGCATTTTCGCGCTCACCAAAGATAAATTTAAAAAATCTGAAATAGTTATTTAAGAAAAAATAATGATAACCTTGCCGAAGTGATAACCCGATTAAATACAGAGTAAAGACGCTTAAATAGGCTGGCCAAGTAAAAGTAAAAAATACGCCTTGGGCGATATACCAAGAGTAGGGTTTAGGTTCTTTAATTTTACCGGACAAATTTGCCATGATTCTTCCTTAATCATGCAAATGATAATCATTCGCATTAAATAAAGCAACAATAATTTTATGCTAACAATAGGTAGCCAAATTTTTAAATGAGAGCCCTTGCTATTTCTTAAAGTAAAAAGTATCTTTGTCGTTTGCAGATTATTTGACGAACTATCGATATATGTATTATTTTAAAAATAAGCTAACATGCTTATTTATCCTTTTTTTATTTTCTAAGCTATCTTACTCTAGCCAAGATGATCCGACGTCTGTATTTACCTTTGATACCATTGAAGTCACCTCAGAAGCTATTGATGTCACCGCAACAGGTAATCGAGTAGGCTTAGACCCTCTCGATAGTCCTGAATCAAGCACCGTCATTGATGACGAAATTATGGACGATCAACAAATCACTACTGTGGACGAAATCCTTAAAAATGATGCCAGTATTAGTAATGAGGGTAATTTTGGGGCGCGCTCTAATTATCGGATCAGAGGTTTTAGTTTATTTGGCGCCGGTAATTACTTACGCAATGGGCTACTTTTTTTCTATTTATATCCCCCTGCAATTGAAATCATAGACCGAATAGAAGTACTCAAAGGTCCGGCATCATTTTTATATGGGCAAGGATCTCCCGGGGGAATAATCAATTTTATGACCAAAAAACCCCAAGAAGAAGAATTTAATAATGGAGGTTTTCAAACAGGCAGCTGGGATTATTATCGGGCTTATGCAGATCTGAACGAAAGCACAGAAAATATAGATTATCGCGCCAATCTCGCTGTTCAAGAGACTGATAGTTTTCGTGATGTTTATTATCAAGACCGTGCAGTATTTGATTTGAGTGCTAATGGTGAAACTTTTGAAAACACCGAGACTTGGTTTAATATAAATTACCAGAATAATGAGCAACCCCAAGATACAGGCTTAGTGGCAGTGGGTGATCAAGTTGCAGATTTGCCACGTTCTACTTATTTAAATCAAGACTGGAGTAAAACAGACATCTGGACGCTGAATAGCTTTTTAGATTCTTACACTGAGTTAGCCAATGATTGGACCTTCCACAGTGGACTTGTCTATCAAAATATTACCCGTGATCGCGTTATAAGCAATTTAATTTTAAGCGATGAAGACAATGGTGATTTTAAATATTCCATTTCCAGGCGAATAGATAATTGGAATTTTTTTACTGGCTTATTCGAATTCATTGGTGATAAAAATTTATTTGGTTTAGATCAAAAATTATTATTAGGCACGACGGTGCTGGTGATGAATCATGAGTCGGAACAAACTGATGCTTATACCACACAGACCTATAGTATATATGAGCCACCTACCTTAGCTGAACCCGATCTTGATGATTTTAATAAACCTACTAATGTATTAACTAAAAATTTAGGCTTCTATGCCCAAGATGTTTTGCAACTGCACAGACAATGGGAGTTTATTTTGGGTGCACGTTTTGATGCTTTTCGCGCAGATTCATCTACTTTAGATGAAAGCAGTGCAGAGTTTACCAGCCCACATCTAACTTTACTTTATAAACCTTTATATTTTTGGAGCAATTATATCAGTTACAGTGAGGGTGTTGAGTTTAACGGACCTGTCAGTGATCGCAATGCCGTTAATTTTGGTGAAGCCCTCGATGCTACACTTTCTGAACAAGTAGAATTAGGTAGCAAATTAGAATTATTCAATTCACGATTATTATTATCTGCTGCCATATTTGATATTTTACTCCATAACCAACCCGTTACAGAAGAGGTTGGCGGTGATGATCCCAATGAAGTCATTGTTGTGCAACGTGGATCGCAACAACATCAAGGATTAGAATTAGGCGCACAAGGAACCGTATATGAGAATTGGACTTTGATCAGTACGCTGATGTGGTTGCATGCTGAATTTTCTGAAAATAATGATGAAGATGTCGCCGGTAATCAACCGGCTTCAGTGCCTAAAATATCTGCAACCTTATGGGGGGAGTATCGTTTTTCAAAAGGGTTATTTAAAAATTTCGCATTAAATAGCGGTGTATTTTATGAAGGTCAACGCTTTGGCGATGATCAAAATACTTTTATTTTAATCCTTATGCACGCCTAGATGCGGGTGCTGGATATTATTTCCCTATGAAAGAATATGATAAAGAATTAGCGATTCGTTTAAATCTAGAGAATCTTTCGGACGTGACTTATTACAACAGTACTACGCGCAACAATGTAACCGTAGGTGGACCGCGCAGTGTTTGGCTCACATTTGAGTTGAATTAAAAAATCTGTTTTACTGCTTCGCTGGTATGTTATGATAATAAGTGAATACAACGCAATATCATTTACTTAGCTAAATTACAATGTCAGACCCAGATCTATATGAAATTCTACTGAAATTAGAAAAGCAAGATTCCTATGCTGAAGCTAAAAAATACCTCACCACATTTGAAGCAGCCCCTCAAAGTACACGCTATAAAAACAGCTACTTAATGTCTGCTATTGTTTTGGGTTATATGAATGCTGCTATATATATTTTAACGCAAAGTGGTAGAACAGGATTAGATTATAAAGATGGATTTTCCGGTAGTTATTCCACCGCGCTCATTTTATGTGCAAAAACAGGATTAAATAAAGTTGCTATGTTGTTGATCGGTTTGGGTGCAGATGTAAATCAAACTGATTATAGAAGTTTTAGTGCACTTCATTATGCTTGTTTATATCGTAACGATGCTTTGATTTTGGCTTTGTTAGCTTCTGGCGCAAAAACAAATATAAAAAATTTTTTTGGGAAATATCCAATTGATTATTATCAGATGGATATTACCGAGCAACAACTCGCTTATCCTTATGGTCATACTGATGATTTTGCCCTAAAAAAGCAATATGATCACGGCCAGGAAGATTTTTCAGGAACTGCGTGCAAGGATTTAAGCGCTCTACGTTGGTTTATTCATAATATTATTGTAAATTTTCAGTGGGGAGTCTTTGATACTATTGCTTTTGATGTAAATCAAGAATTTAATATATTTTGGGATCAAAAAAAATTATTGACGTCTGATGATGTAAATAAATCCATTTATGAATTTTCGGTCATGCAATTGGATCACAAGAATAATCCAGTGACAGATATTAGATTATTTAATGCAATGATGAAATGCTTTGTTGAGAATCGTAAAAAAATTGAAGTGAAGAATAATATTGCAAACTATTTAAAGCACAGCAGCGATGATATATTATTAGCCCTATGTTGCCTCTTCTTGGTAGCCACTATTGTTTTTTTAACATTATCTCTGCCACCATTGGGCATGGCAGGCGCGCATTATTTTTTAGAAGCTTGTTTAGTTTGCGCAGCGATCGACGTAACTATTGCGGGGAATATAATATATGATCAAAAAACCTATTCTCCTTGGTATGATGCTAAAAAAGCCAATACCCATTCATCTCCCAGTGTTATAGATAGATCAGAAATTAAGCATGCAATTTGTTCAATAGTATGACTTTCTTTACTTTATTCACGGCTTAACTTCAATCCCAAACGGCGCAAAGATTTCTTTGCCATTGATTTTCACTTGGGCAAATAGTTTTATATAGCCAGGCTGCGTGGGCATGATATGAAAATCAATTTTTGGACCGCCGCGAAGCTTTGGATCTTTAGGTTCTGCGCCCATGGGATGAATGTGAAGTATGGTTTTATAGTCTTGATTAAAAGCAACAATATGAGCAAAAGCTTCCATAATGGGTTCTAATTGTGTAACAGGTTTACCTTCTTTATCCGTAATCATTAAACTGCCGGTATACGATTCATTGACTTTCAAAGGTTGTTGATCAAATGATAACTCAAAGTGATAACCATCGACTTCACTGGATGTGGATAATATTTTATCTGGTTTAAGATTTTGATTATGGGTACCCGGTAAATCAGCAATAACATATTGCTGTTGACCATTATTGGGCGTCAAATCTAGCCAAATGCGATAAGGATTTGAAGTTGTGGGCGTAAATGTGAAGGTATATTCGCCGGGTTTTTTCCCAGGCACAGGATGCATATGCTGATAATCCATCATCGTAGGGTCAATGATAAGTGCATGTACTTTTTGGGTATGCACAGTTTTAAGATCAGCATAAGTCACCGGTTTATTCGAAGTTTTATCTGTCAAATAAAGTGTTACTGTTGTAGGTTTACCCGCTTCTATAGGTGCTGAACTGGCTACTGTTAGGTTAAATGATACTTTGCTAGCAAGGTGATGATGTTCATGTCCCATGTGTGCATTATCTGCAAATGCCGTATTAAAAATAGCAAATAACAAAATACTCGAGAATATTTGATTGATGTATTTCATAAGATTTCCTATTTCCATTTAAGCGAGCAGCCTTGACTTGGCCTTTGTTCTAAAGGCCCTTGACCTGTAGTTGTGATTTGTTGCATGGCTTTTAATAAAGCCTTTTCAGCAAACCGGCCACGGTATTGTAATTTCAAGTCCTTATTGTATCCAAAAAAATCTGGCGTGCAAACAGCGCCATAGGCTTTGGCTATGCTTTGATCTTCATCAATTAAATAGGGAAAAGAAAAGTTCATTTTTTTAGATAGCTCAAGCATGTGCTTGGGTGAATCTTCAGGATATTCTTGATAATCATTCGCCATAATGGCCACACAACCTATGCCGGCCTGAATCAAAATGTGGGTGTCTTTTACTAATTCCGGCAAAATCGCTTTTACATAAGGGCAATGATTGCAGATAAACATCACCAATAAACCATGAGGACCTGTGCAATCGTTTAAATTATACACTTTACCTTGTGGGTCGTTGAGTGAAAAACCAGGCGCAGGAGTATTAAAATCACAAATCGGCGTATGTATAAGTGCCATGACCATTTATTCCTTTTGATTTTGAATATATTTTGTAGCATAGCCCTTTATTCAAATTATTCTATAATTATACCCTATGGAGGGTGTTATGAAAAATAGAATCGCACTGGTAACCGGCGGGCTAGGGGATATCGGTTCTGCTATTTGTCAGCAGTTTCATGACTTAGGCGCTTTAGTGATCGCAGCAGATATTGCTAAAGGCGATAAGGTTTCTTGGCACACAGCTTACGTTGATGTAACACAATTTGAGAGCTGTAAGGCGATGGCTGATGAGGTCGTCAATCGTTTTGGCCCTGTTGATATTTTGGTCAATGGTGCGGGTATTATGCAAGATAGTACTTTACGTAATATGACGCTAGAGCAATGGAATAAAATTGTTCATACCAATTTGGATAGTTTGTTTAATGTGACTAAACAATTTGTTGAGGGTATGATTGAGCGTCAATATGGGCGTATTATTAATATTTCCTCTGTGAGTGGAGCGCGTGGTCAGTTTGGGCAAACCAATTATGCTGCGTCAAAATCTGGCATTTATGGATTTACTAAAAGCTTGGCGCAAGAGTTGGCAAACTACGGAATTACTGTCAATAGTATCTCTCCTGGATTTGTTGACAGTCACTTGGTCAATACGATTCCAGAGAAAATTCGCAACCAACTAATGGCGCAAATTCCAGTGGGGCGTAGTGCTAAACCGCATGAAATTGCTTGGGCCATTGCTTTTTTAGCTGCCGAGCAAAGCGCCTATATTACGGGTATTAATTTGCCTGTGAATGGCGGGATACACATGTATTAAGGAGAGCAGATGATGACTGTTGAGCGAATAAATTGAATACTAGGCATAAAAGACATCCATGGGCGCGCGTAAAGAAATTCTTTCGCCTGTTGGGACCAGGTGTTGTAACGGGTGCTGCGGATGATGATCCATCGGGCATTGCTACCTATTCACAGGCCGGCGCTCAATTTGGTTATGCACAATTGTGGACAATATTTTTTATGCTCCCCTTGCAAGTAGCTATTCAAGAAGCCTGCGCACGCATAGGCGCTGTGACAGGTAAGGGAATAGCCTTAGTGATCAAAGAACATTATGGTAAAAAAATATTATATTTTGTAGTTGGATTATTATTAATCGCCAATACCATTAATATTGGTGCTGATATTGGCGCTATGGCCGCTGCGACACAATTACTTATTCCCATGGATCATGTATTATTATGTTTTATTTTTACTTTCATTATTTTAGCAAGTGCGATATGGGTACCCTATAAAAATTATGCAAAAATTTTGAAATGGCTGTGTCTATCTCTGTTTGCTTATCCCATTACTGTATTTATAGTCAATGAAAATTGGTGGGTTATATTAAAAGCCACCTTTATTCCTTATTTTGAATTTAATTTTCAGTTCTTATTTATGTTGGTCGCTGTTTTAGGTACAACGATCTCACCTTATTTATTTTTTTGGCAAGCCTCGCAAGAAGTCGAAGAGCTGCAAGATCAAAAGGTAAATAAAAAATATATTCGTAATTTACGTATTGATAATTTTGTAGGCATGTTTTCTTCTGAGGCAGCTGCTTGGGCAATTATTGTTGTAGCTGCTACGGTGTTGCATAATGGTGGCATTACTGACATTAATACAGCTGCTGATGCAGCTAAAGCCCTAGAGCCTTTGGTGCAGAGTTTTCCGTATGCAGGCATACTTGCAAAAGTAATTTTTGCAATTGGGATTATTGGTTTAGGGCTTATTTCTGTACCTGTACTCGCAAGTTCTGCAGCCTATGCTTTATGCGAGACTTTTAATTATAAAAAGGGATTATCATTAAAACTAAAAGAAGCGCGCGCTTTTTATAGCATTATTATCGTTTCAACTTTTGTTGGTTTAATGCTCAATTTTATTGGCATTGATCCTATTAAAGCATTGATCTATTCAGCGGTAATCAATGGAATTATTGCTGTGCCCCTTATTTTCATCATCGGATTAGTGGCAAAAAACACCAAAATTATGGGCGAGTATTCCAGTGGGCGTTTATCAAATATTCTTATCGCGCTTACATTTATTTGCATGTTAGCTGCTGCCCTGTGTTTATTGTATCTTATTTGACTAAATATATATATTTCCAATACTATGTTTAGTTGTTTAGGGAAGCTGTAAAGACGGAGGTGGTCATCGAATAAGAGGACTTAATCATGTTTTCAAATACTCCTGTATTGTTAGTGCGTACCGAAGCAGATGTTCAAGAACAGTCTGTTACTGAATCTAAAGGTTCATCAGAATCCTCACGTTCTTTGCAATCTTTATCTTCCCCCGAGTCTTTAGCTTCTTACAGTTCACTGGCATTAAGTAATAGAAGTGATAGTACCGTTTCAGATTTTAGGGATTTTCACTTAGAGCTAGATCCCTTATCTCCTGAATTAATCAGCATGAGTCGAAGCGAAAGTATTACTCGTCGAATGTCGTCCTTTAGACTTGATTCAAAAAAACAAGTTAAACCTTATAAAGATCTAAAGTTTTTAGATAGAAATAATCCTTTGGGTCGGGGTACGGCTGGAATAGTCTATGCAGCAACTGTGGGTGATGATGAAACGGTCTATGCTGTGAAGGAATTAAGAAATATTAACCCCGATTCAGAAGGCCAAGTCAAAGCTTTTTTGACTGAGTTTCAACAAATATCTCAGGTTAAATCTAACTATACGCTCAAAGCAAAATGGATCTGTGCAGTACCTCCCGATCCCTGTTGTATTATATTAGAACTGATGGACGGTTCACTTTATGATATTTTAATAAAAACTGAATTTTCATGGTCACAACGTTTGCAGCTTGCTAGTGATATCATTGAAGGGCTGTGCGATTTATTCAATCAAAATAAAATTCAACGTGATTTAAAAAGCTCTAATATATTACTCACAAAACCCGACCAAATGGGACTAAGGAAAGCTAAATTGTCAGATTTGGATTTGATCACGCTATCAAATGAGACGCATTCTGTGTTTACGGAATCCTTAGCGGGCACTATTAATTGGATGGCGCCTGAGCAATTAGAGAAGCTAGAAGTTGATAATAAAAACACAAAACATAAAGAGATTATTTTTGAATACAATGAAAAAACTGTTGTATATACTTTCGGATGGCTACTGTGGTCTCTTTTAAGTCGTAAAACACCTTTTGAGTTTCAAGAAACAAAAAAAGAAAAAGTCGCTTTAACTACATTTATAATTAAAGAAGTAGTAAAGGGTTCACGTGCTCAGATTCCGGATTTAACCAATCCTCCAGATTATACGAAGTTAATAGTAGATTGCTGGGCACAAAACCAGGCGTCAAGACCCACTTTAAACGAAGCACGGGATAGAATATCTAAGATACTTAAGACTTAACCTATTTGTCACGATAGCTAGCTGACTTTTATCTGGTTTAGAAGATAACGTTGTCAAAACTGCCAATTAATTAATATAAATAAATTTGATAAAATACCTTAGTCATTGGATAATAGGTTTTGCCTTAAATTTTTTAATTGTGAAGTAATAATGAAGAAGCTGAATCTACAACCCGTTGAAACGTGTGAACAAATTGATCGTGCGCTATTTCAAGAGCGTTATTTAAAACCAAATATACCTGTGGTGATGAAAGATTTTAGTGCCCCTTGGGTAGCTAAGCAAAAGTGGTCTTTTGATTATTTTAAAAGCCGTTATCCCGATTTAATGATACCCGTCTATGGCGAAGCGTTTGCCGATACGGGTAAGAGTTATACCAGCACCGATGATAAAATGTTATTTGGTGATTATTTAGATTTAATTGCAACCGTGCCTACGCAATTGCGAATGTTTTTGTTTAATATATTTAAATATATTCCCGATTTGTGTGAGGATTTTATTTATCCTGATATTATAGATTTATATGTAAAAAAACATCCGTTTATGTTTTTTGGTGGCGCAGGTTCTAAAGTCGATGCGCATTTTGATCTTGATTTATCTCATGTATTTTTAACACAATTTTATGGAAGAAAACGTGTTATATTATTTGGCCCAGAATATTCGACACATTTATACCGTCATCCTTTAACAGTTTCTTGCAATGTGGATTTAGGCAATCCTGATTTTGTTAAATATCCTAAATTATTAGACGCCAAAGGCTATGAATGTGAAATAAACAACGGAGAGACTTTATTTATTCCCAGCGGCTATTGGCATTATATCTATTATATTGAAGGTGGCTTTGCTTTAAGTTTGCGTGCGCGCACGGCGAGTCTTACGCGCTTAGCTTTAGCCGGATTTAAAATGTTTAATTTATTGTGCGTTGATTATAATATGTCTCGTATTCTAGGTGCAAAACGTTGGTATGCTACCAAGGAGCAATTAGCCATTAAGCGAGCCGCGCGCTTATGATGATTTACTTGATTGGCATATTAATTGGCATAGCCATTGCTGCGCCCATGGGGCCTGTGGGCATATTATGCATACGTAAAACTTTAGAATTTGGATTAGTCGGGACTTTAGCTGTGGGCTTAGGCACCGCTTTAGTCGATGCACTTTATGCAGGCATCGCAGCTTATGGCTTATCCACTGTATCTGAATTTGTATTAAAGCATTTTGTATATTTTAAAGTGTTGGGCGGTGTTTTATTATTTGGTTTAGCGCTTAAAGAATATTTTTCTAAAAGCATCATCATGGAACATGTGGCAGTTACAAAAGAAGGGGTTATTGGCCTTTTTTCTAGCGCTTTTTTTATAACTCTTTTAAATCCCATAGGCATTGCTAGCTTTCTTGGTCTATTTGCCATGTTAGGTAATACCTTGCTGAGCATGAATAATGCGGCGTTTATTGTGATGGGGGTATTTACCGGTTCATTGTCTTGGTTCTTAATTTTGGGTAAAATAATCAGTCGCACCCAACATTTGTTGCCTGAAAAACTTATTCATTCACTACGCAAAATATCGGCATTTATCTTTGCAGCTTTTGGAACTTGGGCCATTATTTCTTTAGCTTTTAATTAATTTCTTTTTTCTTTGCGCTTTGATGCCGTTCCCGCAATTCAATATCAATGTATTTATCGGTAATCGCGCTGGAACTGTGTCCTGCATCATCACGGACATGTTCGCGTGGGCGAATTTTTACATCTTCAGAAATGCCGGTGTGGCGCAGCCAATGGACGGTGGCCGATTCGAGGGCTTGAATTTCATCAACCAGATTATCTTGTTTTAAACGATCAATTGCGCGATCAAAACATGCTTGAACGATTTTGCGAATATAAGATGTAGAGCTGATAGGCCCTTTGCCTTTTGTTTTGGGATAAAGCGGACTTTTATCACCCAGTGAAGGTAGCGGTGATAATCCCAAATAGGTACGATAACGACGCAAGGCATTAAGCATTTGGTCGCTCACGGCAATATGACGTTCTTTATTGCCTTTACCTACTGTGACAAACCACCATAATTTATCTTGATCACTATAAAAATCACCCATTTTTGGCTGCCAGCGATCACTTGCTGCTAATTCTGAAATACGTAAATACATGCCATATAAAGCGCTCATCATAAATAAAGTACGTTCATGGTATTCGGGGTGTTCAGTTGCCATCAGTTGTGCAGTTTCAATCACATAGTGCCATTGTAATTCAGACAAACGCCGCACTTTAGGTTTTCCCTGGGTTTTGCGAAAATAACGACTTTTTTGTCGAATTTGCGCGATGGGATTAATAAATACATATTCTTCTTGAATTAAAAAATTATAAAAACTACTCATAATGGTAAAAATTTCCCGCAGGGCTTTTTCAGATAACAAATAATTATTGATATCCGCAATTTTTCCGTCTTTATGTTCTTTTTTACTGACAGTCGCCACAAAAGGGCGCCATTCACGATTAGGTATACGTCCCATAGCATGTTCAACAAAACGCGGTACTTTTTTAAGCCCTATCCACGCCAAGGGCGGATTTTGACAAAATGCAATATAATCTTCAATATCCGTGCGCTTGAGTTCTGGCAATGATTTACCGGCCATCGTCCAAACCCAATGCAATAAGCGTTCAACTTCTCTGCGATAAGCATTAAATGTAGCTTCCACATGCACATAATTTAATAAAAAAGCCTGAGCCTTAGCAAAATCACTTTGCACAGAAGCTTTTGAATAATAATCCGGAAGTGTCTGTTTTTTAATAAATTCCTGCGTATCAAACAAGGGCTTTAAGGCCTCGTGATCACTTGATTGCCTAGCCATGATCCATCCTTGGTTTAGTTATCAAGCCTAGTATAGACACAAGCTAATACACGTGTCTATAAAAGACTTGACACCCATCTTTTTGTTTCATATTATTTGATTACTGAAACAATAATCAAACAGGGGTGTCTGTGACTAAAAGAGGTGGGCGACGTATCGGTGCTGGGCGGCCGGTGGGCAGTGGTAAGTACGGTTTGGTCAACACGCAATCCATACGCGTGCCTGTTTCGCGTATGGATGATATTCACTTATTGTTAGAAAAAAATAATGAAATACAAGGCATTCCACTTTATTCCAGTAAAGTTGCGGCTGGTTTTCCTTCTCCAGGGGATGATTATATTGAAAAGTATCTGGATTTAAATCAGCAATTTATTAAACACCCCGCTGCGACTTTTATGGTTGTTGCTTCTGGTGATTCCATGACAGGTGCGGGCATTCGATCCGGGGATTTATTAATTGTGGATAGAAGCCTAGAAACCAAACACGGGAAAATTGTTATCGCAGCCATAAACGGTGAATTAACTGTTAAACGTCTTTCTAAAGTAGGAGCGCGTTTGCAACTATTGCCCGCAAATCCCAATTATAAACCTATAGATATAACAGACACCCACGAATTAGTCATCTGGGGTGTGGTGACTCATGTGATTCATACACCGGAATAATTATGTTTGCATTAATTGATTGTAATAATTTTTACGCATCGTGTGAGCGGTTGTTTAGGCCGGACTTACGTGTAAAACCTATCGTGGTGTTATCCAGTGGTGATGGTTGTGTGATTGCACGATCGAACGAGGCTAAAGTTCTGGGCATTAAAATGGGTGAGCCTTATTTTAAAATTAAACCTTTTTGTTACACCCATAAAGTTCAGGTGTTTTCATCTAATTTTACTTTGTATCGCGATTTGTCACAGCGAGTAATGTCTATTATTGAAGAAGCTTGGGAAGACACTGAAATTTATTCAGTTGATGAAGCTTTTTTAGATTTATCATCGATGCACCCTTCGTTGCACGAAGTATTTTGTATCGATTTACAAAAGAGTATTTTAAAGTGCACGGGCATTCCCGTGTCCATAGGATTAGGGCCTAGTAAAACTTTGGCTAAAATAGCTAATCATATTGCCAAAAAAGAATTAAAAACCCCGGTGTTTAATGTGACTCATCAAGTAGATTGGCTTAAAAAGATTTCTATTTTTGATGTATGGGGAATAGGGCGGCAATGGGGGAAAAAATTAACGGATCAAGGTATCCATCATGCCTTTGATTTAATGCAACTGGATTTACAATTGATCAAAAAGCGCTATAACATTCTTTTGATGCAAACGGCGATGGAGTTACAAGGTATACCGTGTTTGGATATCAGACAAGTAGAAGAGCCGAAAAAATCCATTTTATCATCCCGATCATTTAATGAAATGCAAACTGAATTTGACGCTCTCGCACAAGCCATCAGCCTGCACTGCGCCAATGTTTATGAAAAATTGCGTCAGCAAGCCTCATTAACTGCTTCAGTTGCAGTGTTTTTGACCACTAATCGTCACCGCCCAGATCTACCGCAATACTCACCCTGTGCATCCGTGAAATTAATCATGCCCACAGATGATATCAGATTGATCACTCATCAAGCCAAACAATGTTTGCGTGAAATCTATAAGCCGGGCTTTTTCTATAAAAAAGCAGGTGTATACTTAGAAGCGCTCCTGGATAATAATAGTTATCAACAACTTGATTTATTTGAACAGAGTGAAGACAAAGATCAAAATAGAGAAAAATTTTTGACTGTCTTTGATAAAATTAATAAACGATTCGGCAAACACAGCTTACATTTGGCCTCCCGCGGTTTTAATAAATCTTGGGATACGCAATTTGAATTTAAATCACCCGCCTATACGACGCGCTGGATGGAGTTACCCAAGGTAAGTAATGGGACCTAGATGTCAGTTTGCAGCGGTAAGCCCAGGATTCAGAGTGGTCACTAGATTAATTAATAATCTCTGCTAGACTATCGAAGATAATTATTAGGATTTAATTACGTTCATTCACTTAAAGAAAAGGAGTTTCTTTCATGATTAAAAAATACCTACCTACTTTACTAATCGGCTCTTGCATGAGTTTTTCTGTGTTAGCACATGAACATAAGCATAAACATGAGCATGAAGATGAAGACGAATATGAGTATCAGCAGGATTGGGATCTTGTTTTAGCTGCTACAGGCGGTATTTCATTTGTTAATACCCAACTATCTGGAAGTGTTCCTTTTGAGCCAAGTTCTTATCATTACAGTTCACAAGACTCTGGTGATGCGAACGGTTTATGGGGCGGATTTTTAGGTTTCGAAACAGAACTTGATGATTGGGATGCGCAATTGGGCGTGGGTTATTATTGGACACGTGCTGATGCAAATGGCACAGTCGTACAAGGCTCATTACCTGATGAATTCAACTCCAGCTATAAAGTAACCAGTCAACAAATTATTGCTGAGGGTAAAATACTTTGGGAAGCTACAGAAATTATACGGCCCTATCTGACCGGCGGTTTGGGCGTAAGTATCAATGATACGCATGATTTTCAGGTTGATCTAGACGATCCCTTGAGTATGAGCCCTGAATTTAACAAGCATACTGAGACTTCATTTAGCTGGATGGTAGGCGCGGGTATTGATGCGCAACTGGCTGAAAGTGTGCGTTTAGGTCTTGCTTATCGCTTTACTGATTTTGGTAAATATGGTTTGGGTGATTGTGCACTACAAGACGGTACACCTCTTGAAGGTAGCTTATCTTCATCGAATTTATATGCGAGTGAAATAGTGGCACAACTGAGCTATTTGTTCGATCTATAAAAATATTTAACTAAAGGAATAGCATGATGAGAAATAGAACTCGATATACTTATGCGTGGTTAAGCGCCCCATTATTATTAGCGTGCAGTACGGCCAGTTTTGCAGGCCCTTTTAGCATAGTGACCGCACCTGGCACCACACTGCCTAGTACGGTGATTGAAGAAGGGAAGTCTTATGCTTATTACAAAGTGACAAATATTACCTCTAAAGATTTAGAAGATAATTATGTAAAAAATTTACCCGATAATGTTGAACAAGTGACAGTAGATCCCCATTATTGTGGTGAAACATTTACCTTAGACAGCGGTGATTATTGTACTTTAAAATTAGTGGCAACAGACACAGTCAGTCCTAGCGATGATGCTGCTAAAAATATTTTTGTATGCTCTGGCTATGACTGCTCAGGTGTTGAAGATAACGAGAAATTAAACATCCAAGTCGTTTCTGCTTTAGCAGCAGGCGCCTATCAATCTGAATATGAAACTTATAACACGCTATTAGCACAAAGACAGGGCGATGATTGGCAGTATATACCCATGCTCATACCCGAAGACTTTGATGAAGCAGAGTTTCTTGTTTTAAATGGCATTAGTTGTGCTGAAAATTTCTGTATGGCATCAGGTGTTGTGGATTTTGGTCTAATTCCAGATTTGGTGGATCCACCCTTGTTGGCTATGACAACCAATGGTGCAAGTGCTTGGGCGTATAACACGGCGTTTACAGATTATTTTGGTGACTTTGATTCGGCATATACAGTCTCAACCAGTTGTGCTTCAGGCTTATGTGTGACTGGCGGTTATGGTTGTTATAATACGGGCGATATTGTCGAACTGTGCAAAATATTTAGAGATGGCAAGGCTCCTGATGAAGTAGATTATGATCCCATACTTGCTTATTCGACTGACGGTGTTGATTTTGGTATTTTTGATGTAATCACTGAGATTAATTTAGGTTTTTGTAATTATTTTCCTGATGTCTGTGATGAAACTGAAACTAAAGGTTATGAAGATTACAACGGCGGTGGCCAGATTTTAGCAACGGGCTGTTCAGATTCATCTTGTGTAGCAGGTGGCAATTATGCTAGTAATGAATTCAAGGACGTGGAACTACCCTTCGAAGTTACCATCCCACTTCTGCTCACGTCAGACGATGATGGAGATAGTTGGAGATATGTACTACCGATTACAGCTTCGGGCGATGTTGACACCTGTAATGATGATTTTTCATTTACCTGTCCCTTTGACTATGGCCAATTTAATGCGGTCACTTGTTCCAATGAATTTTGTCTAGCGGCTGGGGTAGGGTATACTGGTGGGGCTGATGGATTAGACGCGGGTGAATTGATAGTGGCAGTACAGGGCGGAAATGATGATTGGTATTATGCAGAAGATTTTATTGAAGATTTTTATGGTAAAAATGGAATTATTTTATTTATTGACGACATAGAAGCCGGCTCTACGCCAGCACTAGCAGCTAATTGTTCTGGTGATCTGTGCGTTATTGCGGGTAGTTATATTTATGAACCTTTGACGACGCTTTTCCAAATTACTCCGATGCCTTTTATCGTTTTTAGTCAAGATGGTTTTGAAGACAATGTCACTTATGTTGATTTAAGTGGCGATTGTGAAGATGATACGGGTAACTTTATTTGCCCTAGCAACACGCCTTCGAGTTATGAAGGTTTTGGCTACTTAACCGGCGTTAGTTGTGATGGTAATACCTGTGTTGCTGTCGGATATTATGCTGATGATGACTTCAATTATAATTTACCCTTACTCTTACAAAGTTTAGATAATGGTAATAGCTGGTCCTATGTAACTAAGTTACCTTCTGATATTGATAAGCATGGATACTCTGATTTTACTAGTGTGAATTGCGCTGCAGGTGCTTGTTATGCAGCGGGGCAGTATCAAAACTCTGATGGTTTATATCTACCCTTATTGGCACAAAGTTTTAATGGTGGCTCTTGGACTTATGTGAATCCCACTTTACCTAATGATTATATTGATGATGGTGGACTCTTAGGCATGAGCGCGCCGGGTAATGGTAATCAAGCAGGTGTTGATATTTTTGATTTTTATTTTGATTTATAAGGAAATAACACTATGAACAACAGAATGCTAAAAATGCTAAGCAGTCTTACATTGCTTGGCGCAAGTTTTGCGAGTTTTGCAGGTCCCTTTGAGGTTACCGTCTCAACCGGTACCACTTTGCCTGCAACTGTCATTGAAGGGGGCCACTCTTTTGCTTACTACAGGGTTACCAATATTACTTCTAAAGATTTAAAAGATAATTTTGTAAAACATTTACCCGATAATGTTAAGCAAGTGCATACAGAGGATCCTACTTATTGTCGAGAAACATTTACTTTAGCCAGTGGTGATCATTGTATTTTAGAATTAGTGGCAACAGGCCCGGTGGTTTTGAGCAGTGATGCCTCTAAAAATATTTTTGTATGCTCTGGTCTCTATGATTGTTCAGGTGTTGAAGATACGGATAAATTAAACATTCAAGTCGTATCTGCCTTAGCTTCAGGAACCTATTGCAATACCGATGATTGTATTGAAAGGATCATGGCTAGTGGCAAGGTATCAAACACAGATGCAGGAATTAACCCACTATTAATGCAACGCAGCGATGACAACTGGGCCGCACTAAATCTTAATTCTAATCATTTGCCTGAAAATTATTATGATATTGGTACTTTAAGAGGCATAGCCTGCTCACACAATTTCTGCATGTCCGGTGGTTCTTATCAACAATATTTTACTGAAGAAGGTACCAGTACTTTTCCTTTACTTGCCTTGAGTCCAAATGGTGCAAGCAATTGGAATTATCAACATGATACCAATACGCTTTACACAGCTGGAGAATTATATGCAACCAGTTGTGCAGCAGAGGTTTGTTTTAGTGTAGGTACAGCTTGTAATATCAATGATGAGTGTGCACTACCTTCATCTACGGCTGAAGTTTTATTTTTTGATCCAACCCTCATTTATAGTCTAGATGGCAAGAGTTTTGGCTATATAGATATACCAGAGTTAATTGGTGATGATTATGATGGACCAGGTTATTTAGGTGCAAGCGGTTGCTCTGATCATCTCTGCGCATTAGGTGGAAGTTATAAAAGCAATTATTGGAATATCAACGTTCCATTATTGATTGAAGCTAGTTTTTATGAATTAGATCTTGTTGAGCTAGACCCTCCTGTTAGTGATATTTGTGATGGTCCAAACACTCCTTGCGGTTCTTTCTATGCCACAAGCTGTTCAACACATTGGTGTATTGCTGGCGGCGGCACAGATGATAATGGAACAGAATCTTTTATCGTAGATAAAATTTTACTCGCAGTTCAAAGATTACACTCTGATAAAAGCCAATCTGCTGGAGACTGGTACTACGCCAATCATTTTATGGATCATGTTAATCTCAGTGAGCAACAAGGTGGTTTGATTACCAGTGCAAATTGTTCAGGTGAATTGTGTGTCGTGGGTGGACAATATAATTATTCAGGAGCTCCTTTATTAGCGCAAAGCTTTAATGGTTTTGAGCATGAGCATTGGAACTATATCAAATTGGGTGCAACACCAGAGTATCATGATCTAATACACCCTTCTAACCACCCACCTAAAGATTATGATGAAATCGGAGAAATATTAGGTGTAAGCTGTTATGAAAACACCTGTGTGGCAGCTGGCGTGTATACTCTTGAATGTCTTGATTGCAAAGATGGACCTGTTGGCCCTTTACTTTTACAAACAAAAGACGCTGGCAAAACCTGGTCTTATATCACTAATTTACCCAGTGATTATGATTCAGAATCGCCATATGGTCAGTTCTTCGCTGTGAGTTGTTCTGCAGGCATCTGTGTTGCAGTGGGTGAATATCAAAATGTAGCAGGGATATACCTACCTTTAATCGCTCAGAGTATTAATGGTGGTACTTGGACTTTTGTTGACACTTTGCCCAATGATTTTGAAGATTTCGGCGTATTATATGGTGTCAATGCGCCCGGCGGTGGTAATGAATCTGGGACAGATGCTAAAAATATAGCGTGTAATGACGGGTTTTGTGGTAAGGCTATTGCGGGCAAATCTATACCTCGCATTTAGTTTACTGTTCTTTTAAACTTAGCGTGTAGCCCCCTCTCCCATGACACAATGGCGGAGAGGGGCAGGGCTAATTGACTTACAAGTTAGCATTTTAAGCTACACTCATATATGCAAAATTTAAAGACACTCACCTTTTTTATACAGCTAAAGGCTGGGGTAGTTTTTTTATACGTATCTGCGGGCTTTCATCTTCAATTTTACTGGCATTAAAAAACGAACCGAAAGTAAGCATATTAATTACGGGGCTGCCTGTTTTTTGCGTTAAAGTATGCCAATTTTTATTGTAATCATAAAATAAAAAAGGCACAGTGACAGCTGTAAAAAGAATAGCTGCAGCTGCATAAAAGGTCGATAAAAGCTCTGAACCACCCAGCCAAACAGGAAGTGCAGCGCATAAACCCCAAGCAGTGCCCGCAAAAAATGCGCAAAGTGTTGCAGTGCCTATATCTTTCCAATCTTTACTTGTAATGATCCCTTTGGTCATCAAAGTGATCGCAGCTGCAGCAAAAAAAATAAAAAATGCAGCCAATACTCCTGCAGTTAAAGCAAAGACAAAATTTCCTAAAAAACCAGTACTGGTACCGAGAGCAAAATCTGTACCTAAAGAAAGTAAATCTATAAGTATTGGCGCTACAAGATCAGCTGCTAGGGTCCAACCATAAACACTGGCAGTCATTTTAAGTCCAACAGCGGCCGCATCTTTCATGATCATTTTTCTTTCTTCAGCTGTAGGTTCTCTACAGTGATCCGTTTGAAAGCGATTAAGTTGCTGCTGACAACACATGGCAAACACAAAAATACCAAGTAAGGGTGGAAATATCCAGGTCATGACCTGAGCGCCGCCATAGATAGCTGCGACTTCACCTAAAGAATACCAAGTCATATCACCCAGTCCAACAGCTTTCATCCATTCAAAGGAATCAACGGGTTCTAGAGTGATTATGCCTTTTTTAATAAACTCGTCATAATTTGCGCGGCTAAGGGTACGATAATCTAAACCATCCGTGCTGATTAGTTCATCATATTTTAAAGGATTGCAAACATAATACTGATTATTATTTGAAAAAATAAGTATTTGTGAGCCCGGATCGTAGGTCTCACTTTTAGCAGTATTAAGATTATCAACTTGCTCAAATAAATTAGTGTTTGGAACACTCAGACGTGTATGGAAAAATAACTGATCTTGGGTAAGGGGGGCCATAAAAGTTTCAAATCCGGCTGCTGATACTGGAGTAAGGTGAGTATATTGATATCTTACAGAGTAAGTCAACTATAATTAGCTTATTATAGAGTGATAGTGTGAAGGGCAATTGACATTTTGTCACCAAACATTAACTAATATCTCCCCTCTCCTACGATGCTATTTATTTTCAAAGACGCATAATGCGTGTGGGAGTGGGACAGGGCGAGGGGACTCATTAGCTCTGCTGAATAGCTTACAATCTACTTGTTTTGACTTTATTATGAGCCAGTACTTCCATTCTTCTTTGTGTTAAATCTTTTTCTGGTATATACCTCAAAGGCCTTGTTTGAACATAACGATTTAAATTCCATTGTTCTTTTATGGAATAAACTGCAACTATAGATTTTAATATTTTCTGTGCTTCAATGTAACCTATATCACCTTCAACTTTAGTTCTTTGCAAATTAAAATGTAACCATTGTAACCAGCCATCTAAAATACGAAATAATGCTTTTTCCCAAAGAAGTGGTTTAGGTATAGGCTTTAACACAAGGTATCCAGCGATATAATCCTTAAATAAATCTAAATCAAACTCTCCAGGCGCAGTGCGAGCAGTATAAATACCTGTTAAAAGAAAATCTGTGCAAGGCTCAATATAACCTGCAAGCTCCCAGTCAATCAGCTTTAATTCATTTTGTGGCGTTAAGATAACATTTGTTGAATCTAAATCACGGTGACTCACCACACAATCTTGTTGATCGGACAAAGGCTGGGTTTGAAGTTCCAAAGCTTTGACTTGTATGGCTGTAATAATGGATAAAGAAGCGATCAATGCATCCTTAAGCTCGCCAGTGATGTGAAAACAAGACCAATCTTGTTGTTGATTTTGTCGCTGATTAACATAAGTCGTATGACTTGGAATGAGGGGATTATAAGGAACAATACGATTATGAATTTGTGCTAAAATTTTTCCGATTTTATATGCATACATTCTATCATTTTCTGGTGTTTTACCTTCAATCCAAGGGTAGACCATGCAGTAATGAGAATCTTTCCTATAAATCACATCATGATTAATAAGCAAAGCACTCACTGCATGGGGGAGCTGTTTAGCTATAGCTTCTGTTTGACGATACCGAATAAGTTCTTCATGACTGGAACGTTCAGGATTAAGTATTTTAACAGCGAAATTACCCTTATTAGTCTCCAATTTCCAAACAGTATGAATGCGCCCACCGGGCACAAGGGTCGCTTGTTTTAAAACACCTAGATTTGCATGCTCGACAAGTTGGTGAAAGAAACGAGTGTTAGGCATAATAATCTCAATAAAAGGTTAAGGCCCATACTATTGATGTTATAAGCTAGATGTCAACGAATTGCACGTAAATCATAAATGACACCCCTATTTTAAAAGATAGGTGTCATTTATTTTGTCCTTGTAAATCTAAATTGGTAATAGGTCAATGTCAGCAATATATTAAAATGACAACTAACTACAAACGAGAATTTAATATGCCACAATCATTAATCAGTGCAATTCAAAGTGTTAAAAACCAGTTAGTGATGGCAAATAGCCTTACTCAATTTCATTGGGTCAAAGATGATGATGATTTTCTAAAATGTATTAAAAATATACCGGTCTATCAACAGATACACGATTTATTAACGAGCCTGGGATCAAATCCCAGGATTGAACGCGTTTCTTCTGCGGCGTTAGAACATAAAAGTACGCAAGCAATAAGAAATAATCTTTTTTATTCAAATAAAAAACCTGATCTAAAATCGATGCAGGAACAGCTAGCGCAGTTGTTGACAAGACTTAACGCTTTGCCTCACAGTGCTCGTCTTTCATGCGAACCACACATTATTAAACAAATACTTACGGCGATTGAAACTGTACAAAGCACTATGGTAAAAATAGCACACGCAGATGAAGATACACAAATCATGTTATTGTTTTTATCCCTGCGTCTAGAATTAAACCAACCTTTTAAAGATTATTATCGAGAAAAAGCTCATTTTGATTGCAGAATGGTTAAACAAAATTCAAATGAATATACTGCTTTAATTGCGCGACTTTCACAAATAGTAAACGATCTGATTGAATTGCAATGTACGGGGATGCGTCCAGTATTGCTAGATGTCTCTGAGGCCTCTGTTATTTCTCAACCGACAATTAATGAAGTTTATGCGAAATTACTGTGTATATATTTACAACCCGATGTGCAAGCGCATCTAGGAACAAGTATAGTACTCATGGATGCTATGGGTGCTTTAAATGCGATGATTCTTTCAGCACATTCTTTTAACATGGTTACAGCCAGTAATCAAAAACAAATCTATGAAGCAGCGCTTGCAAATCAAGGTGTACCTATTTTAGCAATGTATCAAGGTCTAGATATCAATGTCGCCACGGGAGGAGGGCACTGCGCAGGAGGTTCACGTTGGACCCTATATCAATGGGCCAGTGGCCAAGGTTTTTTTGCACAACTTGATAAACTACAAGCAGATTTATTTTTGGGGATTGAAGAGGGTAATGTATATCGCATAGAAAAAACTGAAGTTGATTTGCAAGATTATGATAATGGGCAACACCGATTAACATCTGCACTTTCCGAAAATGGTGACAATTCGGAGTATGTACTTCGTTTGCAAAAAACCATGGCAGAAATGACAGTGCCTAAACCACAACAAGAGTTACCACTGATGAGTTTTGATAAAACCGACGCAATGCAACAAGGTTTAGAAACCTATTTAAATGGTGTATTAAAAGATGACCTAAAATCCCAAGGTTTTTGGCTGGTCAGTTATAAATGGCTAAACGAATATACAGGACATGCAATAGCAATATTCTACAGAAAAATAGAAACTACCAGGGGAGTTGATTTGGAAATCAATATCGCTGATCGCAATAATTATTATTTTCGATTTCTATCGTTGAATGATTTCCTATCATTTTATAAAGAATATACGAAACTTGCGGTAGAAATAGAAAATGCTAAAGGTGAGATTAAAAAACCAATACGAAAAATTGATATCATTGAGCATATCTTTGCTAATCCAATAAAACTAGATACCCGACATCGATTAAAAAATGTCTTACCAACATGGCATGCGACTAAACGCAGTCATTCGGCACCACCATTTGGCGAAAAATATAAGACTGCGCAAACATGTGCAGCAATGTATAACTCAATCTAATTACTGAGCTTGTGTAAGACGATAAATCAAAACAGCAGCGCGTTGGGTGTTTATGTTAAAGGATTCTAAATCCATCATTTCATTAATGGTATGTGCGCAACAACCTGCAGGACCTAAACCGCCTAGGTTTGCAGGAACAATAGCGGCGATATAATTAATATCAGCAGCGCCACGGAATTTCGGATCAGTTGCTGTGATTGTACCATAACCTAAATCAACGCTGACTTGACTGTATAAAGTTAAAAGATCTTTATTATTTTGAGTGGGTGGCATGGCCGGCATCGCATCAACAAAAGAAATCGTAGAGCTAGTACCTAGCAGTGGTGATGTCGTCGCATCTATTAACGTTTTTTTAATCATTGCTTTTTCGTCTAAAGTTAAAAACCGAAAATCACCACGTGCAATGGCTGTTTGTGCTACCACATTATCTTTACCATCGCCACTGGCTATGGATTGAATTTTATCTATTTCTGCATGTGTGCCACCGATCATGAGACCAGGATTAAATGTGGCATAAGGTTCATCGCCTAAGTGCGTGCTGGCGTAATCTAAAACTCTAGCCAATTCTAAAATAGCGCCAAAGCCGGTGTCTTCTTGAAATATTTTTGATGAATGAGCTGCTATGCCTGTACTTTTTATTTCCCAAGTACTTGTGCCGCGACGTGCAGTTGTGGCTTCCTGTGTTCCTCTTGCAGGTTCAAAATCTAAAGCAACATCAATATGTTCTGCCGCAGCAATGAGGGGTGCGCGTGAAATACTGACAGGTTTTCCTGAGCTTTCTTCATCGCCGACTAAGGCCACTGTGATCGTCCTATCCTCGAGTAGTCCCTGGGTATTTAATGCTTTAAGTGCATAGAGAATAGAAGCTATGCCGCCTTTATCATCAATAACACCTGGACCTATAACACTATTATTTAGCTTTTTAAAACGTTGAAAATCACTACCTTTAGGAAAAACCGTATCCAAATGCGCAATTAATAATAAACGTTTACCTTTTGAACCTTGCCGTGTAAGCAATAAGGTACCGGCGCGCTGCATATCTGCAGGTGGTTTTTTCCACTCACTTTTAAAGCCCAAGGCCTCAAATTCCTTTTGAACCAGAGCGCCTACTTGATAAACACCCGCAACATTATCCGTACTACTATTAATATTGACTATTTTTTCAAGAAATAATAAAGCCTCAATTTGATGATTATCAATATAATCAACAATATCTTTTTCAGCCGCATAGCTTGTTGAAAACAACCAAGAAATAATAAGAATTAAAATTATCTTTTTCATTTATTTAAATACCACAGACTTAAAGTGTATAGCTATTATAATATACCAATTAAACTTTACATGACAGGATAGATGTAAAAAGATATAAGACACCCATATATTCTTATAAGTTTTTCAGCCAGGCTTCATTAATGCCCAAATTTAAATAGGGGTGTCTAATAATTCTTGATATAATTAAACCATGAAAGAACAGATAAGCATGAACATGACAAATTATTTATCTCAATTAATCGCCTTATTACTTGTTTTAAGCTTAATGAGTTGTCAGGAAACCCCGAAACCAAATATAGAATTAAAACGTGTTTCTTTTAAAGAGCTGCCTAATTGGGATAAGGATTCGATTGCTGAAGTCTGGCCAGCATTTTTACGTTCTTGCGCACGTGTTAAAGATGCACAATTAAAGCCAGTATGTAGCCAAGCATTAACGCTGCCAGGGGATATCAGTGAATCACAAATCCGGATATTTTTTGAAACACATTTTATACCCTATCAAGTAACCACTCAAAATTCAGAAGAAGGATTATTTACCGGATATTATGAACCGGTATTAAGTGGTTCATATACGCAATCTGCAGAATATTCAGCGCCTTTATTTAAACGTCCCGACGATTTAGTCATGATTGAAAATTTAGGTATTTTTCGTGAAAATTTAAAAGGGGTGCGCATTGCAGGACGGATCAACAACGGTCAGCTCATTCCTTATTATACGCACGAAGAAATTGATCAGGGCGCTCTACAAGGGTATGAATTATTATGGGTTGATGATCCCATCGATGCTTTTTTTGCACAAATACAAGGTTCTGCGGTCGTACAACTAGACAATAACGACTACATTCGCATTAGTTATGCAGGAACGAATGGACATTCTTATACGCCTATTGGCAAAGTCTTGATTGCAGATAAAGAACTGACAAAAGATACCGTGAGCATGCAAAGTATCCGTGCATGGTTAAACACACATCCCGAACAAATGAAAGATTTATTATATAAAAATGAATCATTCGTCTTTTTCAAAACCACACAAGGCGCAGGCCCTATAGGTGCACAAGGTGTCGTGTTAACACCGGGTCGCAGTTTAGCGATAGATCCTAATTATATGGATTTAGGCACACCTGTTTGGTTAGATATTTCTCATCCACAACAAGAAGGTACACGTATTCAAAAATTGGTGATTGCCCAAGACACAGGCGGCGCAATAAAAGGGCCAATTCGCGGTGATTTGTTTTGGGGAACGGGAGTAGACGCAGGTGTATCGGCTGGAATGATGAAATCCACGGGTTACTACTACGTGTTATTACCCAAGATAAATTAATTTAGGCATTAGGCTGTAAAATATTAATCCCACGTATGCAATTTTTGGCTTCTTCATCCCAGCCTCGGTTGCAGGTGGTACTTAGCCAATAGCGATCTAAATAGGTGACTAAGGGTTCTTCTATAATTTTGTTGGTACTTGTGGATGCATGGCGCAGTAATACTTGGCCATTTTTATCATGCACAACGATGCCTTGATGCGATACGTGCATCATAGTTCCTATCCATTCTTTTAAATCATAGCGAGGTCTTACTATTTGAATGATACTGCCACTTGGAATGGCCTTTAATTGTTTATTCATATCAGAACCAGGGGCATAAATTTCCCATAAGGGTAAATAGGGGAGGGATGCAACTAAGTTTTCAGTTGTTGTTTCACCGGATTTTTTTAACCAGTCTAAGCGTTGTTCCTTAAGTTCTAAATCTGCACTGCAATTAGGGTATTGTGTATCATCATCACCTTGGATACAAATTCTATCAATAGTTAAATAACCATACCAAGCTTTTTTATTGATTAAGGCAGGTAGTGTTTGTGTTTCACCAAAACGCAGGGCGACTTCATTAGAAATATCTTCAACATGTCCTGCAGCTATATTGTTCAGGCAGCCAATCACCAGAGGGAAAATGATTACGGTTATAAAATGAAATGTCTGCATCTTTATAGCGAATGGCATTAATTTTATTTTGAAAATTCTTTAAAGTAATAGAATCATTTTTATTTGCTTGAGTCGTAGCCAATGCCAAAATAGTCTCTATAAAAGTAGTGCAGTCAAATGCATCAAGACGATATAAAGGTTTTTGATTATACAGCGCATCCGAACCTTCGCCTAAAGGTTCAGCAATATAAGGATAGCCCGCTGCAACAAACTCTGCTGTTAAATAATCAATGCGTCCTTCAACCGTACGGGAATGGGCATGCGCGCGGTCAATGAGATCAACAACTTCTTCATCCCAACGAGTATCGGCTAAGGCAGATAGAGGAGAAATAAGTATCAAGCAAATCGATGCAAACGTAATTTTTTTGAACATGATTTTTCCTTATTTAGGCTATGGATAATATAATAGCTAGAATACCATAATAAGCCATAACAGAAAAAAGCAATTCAACATACTAATCAATATAAGATATTTATGTAGTATTTTCTTTCACCACCTGATATAGTCACTTTGCTTGATTATAAATACGTATATTAACCTGGAGTCACGTATCATGGGTAAACATCATAGAAACTCACAAAAAAGATCAAATTATCCGGGATTTCAACAAAGCACGCAGCCCAAAGTGGACACATCTGCTTATATGTCCAAAGCAGCTATTTTAGCTTTATTTAATGCTATCCCAGCTGTAGGCGCTGTACCTACGACTATACGTGATAGTGTAAGTGGGATTTTAAATACAGCGCTTACGCATATCAACATCACGACCTGGACAGCTACTAATAACACTGATTATTGTCAACCTGAGGGCGAAAAAGATATTGAAGGTCAATGTTTTGCTTATATTTATAATGCCGCTCAGGCTGCAGTAGATGTGGTATGGAAACAGCTAGGTGCAGGAGAACCTGAGAGCAAATCGCTTTATGAGTGCGTTAAAAGAGTCGTTGAAGAAAATTATGCAAACATGCTGAACGAGTTTAGTCCACATCCTGAAACTTTAACTAATTGCTCTCATACCATGGAGTTCATAGATCCCCCGGGCATTATTCTGGTTCCCCCAATACCAAAGTTAAAATATACAACAAAATCTATGCTGATTTAACAGGTCAGCTTTGTAATCAATTTCGGGATGAGCTTGACTCGAAAGTGACGAGTGAATGTTTGCCTGAATTTCCTACCCAGACTTTGATAATCTTAGGAAGTGTTATTGCAGGCGTGGTAGTACTCTGTTGTTTGTACTGTGCCTACATAGCTAAAGTAAACCAGCAGCAAAACGCATCATCGAGCGTGGAAAATAGAGGGCTAATCAATTCGGAAACTTCTGAACGTTCTAGCTTTTGCTCACGCTTACGAAATCCTTTTTGTAAGTGAAGTTGACTATGACGGGGTCAAGCCTGATTCCATCATTGAGTACTGTGATATGAATTGCTCGCACTTGATTGTGCTTGATGCTTAACGACAGGTTGATTGGACGTTTGTTGTTGCGCATTATCATTGTGGGGCATCGATAATAGTGGTTGTTTTGTGCTTGAACTATCGAATCTGGCAGTGAATAAATTTCTACTATTAAGAACACTCACGCGCGCATTGTTAAGCATATTTTTTTCGGGCAATATCCTGAGTAATCCGCAATCCTGGAGTATCAATAACTCAATATTAGCATAATAACTTAAGGGTAAGTATTCTTTTGTAGATAAATTAATAAAGTTAGCATGGGTATGTAGATCATAAGTTGTATCTCTATATAGATTATCCAATATATGAAAAATAACGCCATAAACAACGACATTCGAAATATGAATAAAATTGCCAGATTGATTCATTCCTTTTGCTATTAATAATTTCATTAAAGGAATCTTTGCTAAAGTAAGCAAAGTGTTAGACTCTAATAAATTTTCTGAATAGGTATATATAACTGAACCCAGGTTTTCAATAAAATCATTTTCTAATCTTGCCAATATTACTCTTTCACGTTTGGTTATCAATTTTGAATAGTGGCTGTATGCAACTTCAATATCGCCTAACTTCGACAGCGCTTGTTCATCATTCGTGTCGACGCCAATTGTTATATTTAAATTGAAAAAATCTTTAGCCAAATTATCGATTTCCACTTCTGAGGGAAAAGTATTTTCGTTTTTTCTCAATTCATTAAACATATGAAGGGTAGTGATATAAAAATCATTTAGTATGTAAAAGAGGTATTGAGCCTGATTTGCTTGCGCTATGATGAGTTTAAATAGCGTAATGCGTGCATGACAAAGTACGATATGGTCATCTATATTGTCTCTGTCTTCCAGGTCTTCAGCCGCATTCACATTTCCAAGTACTGCTTGATCAAACTGAACGGTTTTGGGATCTAATTGAATAAATTTTTTCTCAATCTCTAAGATTTTGCTTTGCATAGCTTGACTGATGAATGGTGAATATTGACTTAGTTTATTCATTTCAGCTTCAAGGGTCCCAATAATACTCAAAATGATCCGCAAGTTGTAGCCATTACCTGTGTGACTGAGTTGTTCAGCTAAACGCGCCGCAAACCGATTCAGTATTTTTTCAGTGAGCATATAAACCTCAGTTTTAAAGGTGTATTATAACTAACTATAAGATCAAAATGCAATATAAATGATTGACGTTATGAAGTTAATCAAAACCATAGGTCATCCATCTTTTACCTGTTCAAAAGACCCATAACCAAAATTAACTATCTGATATGTAACAATATTTTAACATTACCATCCGTATGAATAGTTTGGTAAATAAGGTATAATAGCTAACTGACTACATAAACTAGAGGTCTTATATGGGTTATAGGCAAAAACAAGATATCGAACAACCATCATGGATGGACTTGTTGATTTTTGCTTTAAATTACAATAAGTTAGTAATTGAATCTGAAGTAGAAAGTCAAGAGAAAGAAAAGCAGCGTTTTGGCAAATTATTGCTGACTATAGCTGCATTAAGAGCCTTTCTTGCACTACGATCAGCTGTTACCCGTACTTATAATTATCACAAAATCGAGTATGGTCCGCCAGAAGATCCTGTCTACGCATTTAATGCGACCAGCACCTCAGATTATGGACATGATCATATTGACGCTCCAGTAGCTGGAACTTCGCTGTTGTATCTTCCCTTATTGCTAATGGAATTAGGCCTATTAATAGCAGGAAGAAAAGAGTTTGAAGATAAAGAAAAACTTAATAAATTTATTTTTGAAGTTTCAGATTGTCTGGTCTGGGCACCGATACACATTTTGCGTCTTGATGGCAGATGGATCGAAGAATTAGATGCGCGTGTATGGGCAGGTGATTGGGCCGATATAACAAGTACCAGTGGTCAAAGTATTTTGCTGGCAGGTTATGGGCTTGAGCTTATCTATCAAGTTTCATATGACTATTCACTGTATCAAAAAAATGAAGAAGATCTCCAAAACATTGATGATAAAATTAATAATACAGTTGATCCAAACACACTTTTACAATATCAAGTGCAAAAAACAGAATTACTTCGTAAAAAAAGCCAAATCATGATTATGATTGCTGCAGATGCGGTGCATTTAACGTGTATGGTCATCGGTATTGGGGTGACTATGGCCACTACTGCACCAGCAGGTCTTTTACTTATGGTTATCGCAACGGCTGCAAATCAACTTAAAAATATACTAGTGTCTATTGATGATTATTTACATACTTTAACAAAATGTTATAACAAGTCTTTATATTTAGATAAATTAGAAAAAATGGACTCGTATGAAATAGCTTCTAGTACTGAAGAAATTAATTCAGAATTAACTAAGTTGGGCATGAGTAGACTAGGTCTATTTTCAGATGATGAACGCATAAGCTATCTTAAAAAACAAAGAAGAATCATCAACAATGAAATGCGCGCTGCCAATAAAAACTTAGTCTTAGACATGACCTGGTACGGATTTATCCTGACCACTATAGCCTTTCTTGCTTTTGGCAACCCAATAGGATTCGCCGCTTTAATTTTAGGGCTGGCTGCTTACGGCCTACTCAAAACAGGATTTTATGTTCGTGATCAAATTGCCACTGAATATACATGTTTAAATTCATTTTTTATAACAAAAAAATCTGATAATAATTCCAGCGCAAATGCAACTCTAAGTCCTTCGATATATTCATGTTAGAATAATTAAAATTGTAGGTTACCGTGTAACAAAAGTTAAACGCTTGCCAAATTATAAAGCGTTAGATAGAAATGAATAGCTATTTTTAAATTCAAAAATATATTTATCTGCTTTATAATCAAATGCCTTATCATGTTGCCACAAGGTATCAAAGATCACTAAGAAACATCGTTCCTCAGGTGCGCGGATTACCTGAGTGCAGTGTAGACGATAATCGCTTCCCTTTAATTTCAGTCTATATACTTTATTTTCGCAGCATATTCCTGAAGAACGAGCCGGCTGCAGTTCTGTAGCTGTATTAAATTGCATATTAAAACTATCAGCTAGTCCTGCGTGATTTAACACTTCATTAGGCATACGACAGACAACCCAGCACACATTATCTACACCCCAGCAAGTAATTGGCTTAATAAATTCACCTAGTTGTAATGCAGGTGCGAAAATTTTACGAATATCTGATTCTTGATACAGTGGAGCAGGTTTTTCAAGATTTTCCACCTCATATATATGCTGTACAACAGTAGCTAATTTCTTTGTCATTTGAAAAAAGCGTTGACATCCATCCCGTATTCTTATTTTACGAGCAGGTTTAAATAAGTCTTGATTATCAGTTGTAAAACTAGAGGTTATCAATAAATTATCTTTGGAGACGAATGATGAACTACTACTGTTGCTCGAGCTTGCGTTGACCATAGATAAGATCTCGTTTGAATCCAAACAGGGTGCAACATGCTGGGGCTTGCTGACTGAGGATAAATTTACAATATTTTCGTTTTGAACAATTCTTTCTTCTTTGTTCTTTTCGTTTTTTTCAATTTTAGCATATTTTTTTTCTTTTCTGCGCTCCATCTTTTCTTGCGCGACTTTTTCTTTTAAATTGATAAGCCTTTGATCTAAGTCGGTGCTCTTAAGCATGGGATAATTTTTTTTAAATACATCCAATTCCTTTTGCAATCTTTCTGTATGTTTATCATCCAGGGGCGAGTTTTTAGCAATTTCATTAAAAACTAGATCCACATACCAATAATCATATTGCCTGAATAATATATGTTTATTTGGCAAAACTTTAGAAATGCAGGCATACAGCTCATCATATTCATGCTTATTACCTTTGAAGTAAGCATGCGTAATTTTCAGCTCAAGAATTAACAGGCGAGTTTCAGGTTCAAATAAATCGAGATTATTCTTTGGTATCTTATTTAATTTATCTATGAACTCACCGTAATTGACTTGGGATTCATCTGCACTAATCAAGGCAAGCCGTATGATTCTTTGCATTAAATCGTTAAATACATCTTTTTGATATTCAAAAATCTCATCATCAACAGTGTAAAAATGGTTTGCAAGATTTGCTGCATGCTTGAATAAATTACTTAAATTGCGTGATTTATCTTTGCAGTCAATCGTTTCATAAAGCGATTTACTTAAGTATTCTTTATAAGGCCACCATAGGTGCATGGTAAATTCATTATTTTTATCTTTTAGATGCTTAATTAATACCAATATATTTTTAGATGATAAAGTGCCGCAATGCAGTAGTTTAATCAATTGTAAAATAATGATGCCTTGAATTTTTGATAGGTCTTTATCTTTAGGATATAAATCAGTGTACCTTTTATATAACATTAAACTTGAATTTGTCTATGCTAGCGTTTCCAGGCGCTAAAGTTGCTTGAAGCATTTCCTCAAACTCTGCTGCAAATTGACTAAACAATGAAACGTTTGTAGTTTGCAAAGAAGATGCGGCATTTGTTTTGTTAAAATTGGTAATAATAGGCGTAATCTCTGGTGCTTGAGCTATATAATTTTCAATATCTCCAAGTGCGGATAAGTTACTTTTAAAGTATTCCTTAAATAGATTGATAATTATCTTCCCATTTTGAAGTTTACTTAGTGAAGCAATCAATGTTGTGCCAGTATATATATCTTCGCAAAATATATTTGCTTTATAGTCCAACACTAGTTTGATTAATGTGAAGTAATTATTCGCACCGGCGCTCTCGTTCTGCTCTTTTGACTTTAAAAATTTGTAGACTATTACCGTTAATATGCTTTCAGTGCCTTTAGCGTTAATATTAGGATTAGCACCATGTGCCAATAATATTTCTGTGTATTTAAGTCTACAATCTGGCGCTGGATTGCTTAGTATTGTGTATAATGACATCGATTTATTTATAATAGTATTTGAGTCGTATTCTTTAAGCATAGCTTGTATGAGCAAAACGCCTATATTTGCATCAGGAATCTGTAAACATAAAATCTAAAGGATATGCAGCATCAGGTCGTTGCACAGCAACCAGTGCTTGACCTTGGGGTGTATTCAAAAGTCGTAGTGCAGTTTTATATTGTTGGCTTTGAATCGCCAGAACGAGGGCATTACCTCCGTAGATATCGGTATCAAAGTTTTCCTCATAACCTGCGAGTATTTGCACCCATTCTAAGTGTTGATCTCCATTGGAGGCTAAATGGCGCAGCGGTGTTTCTTTATCCAATACACGCCCTAAATAAGGAATGGTTTTTGGGTTTTTAAGCAATGCTTTAATGATATGTTCACATAGTTTTTTATCAGGCAAATCTATTAGAGAATCTACCGCCATCCATAAAGGCGTCGCTGAACAGATGAGGTCAGTGACATTGGGATGAAAGCCAAATTGTATCCTGCAATTCCTTTAATAAATCTACATTTAGATGAAATACCGCTAGGAAAATTAAAGATCAATAATAGCCCTTACCATCTAGTGTTTTTGTAGTAAAATAAACGTCCTTAAAGAGTGATATATCTATGTCTTTAGGAATTTTTTTTCCAGGTTTTGCTAAAATTTTGGTAATTTCATCCAGTTCTTTATAGAGCTGCTTTGCTACTAAAATAGTCATTTTCTTTGATTCCCAGTACTGCTTTGAAATTCAGTAAAATGCTAATCCATATAATACCTTAGGTCAATAACTATTTTTATCTATATAGTTAAAACTTATTTAACAAGCTAATATAATGATGATTATTAATTAAGGTGGGTGTCATTTAATTCCTTGCTATAATGCATCAGTAAATTTAACTATGGAATATTCCACCTATGCGTATCGCTGTTTCAGGAACCCATTTTATGGGTAAGAGCACATTGATTGAAGATTTTATTAAACTAAATCCCAAATATAACTGTGAGAATGAGCCTTATTATCAATTACAAGAAGAGAAAGCAATGGAGCTCGCATTAGAACCTAGCCTTGATAGCTTAATTGAGCAGCTCGATTACAGTATTAAGCAATTAAATGATTGCATAGGTAAAGAAAATATTATTTTTGATAGATGTCCACTGGATTTTTTAGCGTATGCTTTGTGTGCACTGGATCAAGATGATATTGAGGTAAACGACACTGAAGTTTCAGAACGATTTTCTGATATAAAAGAAGCATTAAATCATTTGGATTTGATCGTGTTTTTGCCTATCTCCAAAGAAAACGCTATTGAATATACTGAAGAAAATCCGGCTTACCGTAAAGCAGTTGATAAATGGTTTAAAAAACTATATCGAGATGATGTCTGTGATATTTTCCCTCGATATAATCATCCTAGAGTAATAGAAATGGTTGGTGATCGCGTATCACGCCTTAAAGTTTTACAAAATTATATACAGACAAACAGCAATTTTATTTTGAAGTAAAAAAGTAACACCGCAGGCTAGTGCTTTACGTTACAAGTGCCACCTTAAAGGTTTCATTGAAAAAGAAGTGGCTGTAACATAAATAAGCGGCTGTGATAATAAGTAATGATCCCATTATCACATTGAAAATGCGTAAACGAAAATTATTACCTAATAAGATTGAAAGTTTATCACCTAATACCGCCCATAAAAGAAGAGATGCGTAGCCTACAAGAAAATAAATGCCAACAAATGTCAAAAATGGATATATACTTTCAGCGCTTGAAAAAATTGAAGCGCCCGACACGCACGCTATCCATGCTTTAGGATTTATCCACATTATTATAAATCCTTCATGAAATTTAGGTAAGGCAACTTTTTTTACCTTAATATCAGTATTTGTAGTCGCAATTTTATAACCCATATAGATGATATACAGTGAGCCAATAATAGCTAAATAATTTAAGAAAAAAGGATAAGCCTGAATAAACTCAAATAAAACCAACCCCACCAAAAGCAATAGCAAAATAAATCCTATATTGGCTCCTGATATATATGGGATAGTCTTTTTTACGCCATAGTTTACGCCCGACGAGAGAATACACATATTCACCGGACCTGGTGTAATAGACATTGCTAGAGTAAATGAAAACATAGAAAATATAAGGGACATTAATCATTTCCAAACAATAAGAATTATGCCTTAAGATATAACCATATTACTTATCTTTGTCAATCTAAGAATATAAAGCGGGTAATTAATGGTTTAAAAAACTATAGTGAAATGATATCTGTGATATTTTCTCTAAATATAAGCATCCTAGAGTGATAGAAGCTGTGAGTGACCGATTATCAAAGGTAAAAAAATGATAATCGATCACCCATGGTTTCATTAAGGTAGGGCGGGAGGGGACACTGCTTCTGTATCAAAATGATACATCAGCTTCATTACTTCCATTTTGTACATAAAACATATAGGCACGATCATTATAAACCACAGCGCTAACACCTTGATGATCAATTGTGTCTAAGTATAAATCTTGGGCTTTATTCCAATCGTAAGCACTATTCGTTAAACTTTCTGAAGTCTTATGAAGATCATTATTACCTGCGTTTCTGAAATACAGCTGGGTCAAATAATCACCGTCACTATTGCGAGTTTGCACAGATCCAATGGGGCTTTGTGACGCATGCATCGCATCTTGAGGCACATCATAATTAGAATTACCCCACCAGGTATAGTCCGTTCCATAGCCGTTTTGTGGATTAAAAGAATTCACGGTCATAGTTCCTGCTGTATTACGAATGTACATTTCTGGAAATGCATTTTCAAAACTATAAAAATAAGAATTGACTAAATGCGGCGCACCATTAAATTTAGTTGAACCATATTCATAAACATGCGGGCCACCTGAGCAAAGCAGTTGACCTGTATATATTGCATAGCACGTTGAAGAAGAAAAATGTTCGTTAGAATTTTTACTGTAATAAGCAAGTAAAATTCTTCTTTCCTTATTTTGATCCGGTGTAGACAAATCACCATGTGCATATTCAAGGGCAGAAATATAAGGTAAATTTGCATCTAACTCTGTGGGAACACCGTGGTAATGAAGCTCAGGGGACTCAAACATCCAAACACCATCAATTAAATTCTGCAGCGAATCTACAGCATTATAAATCAGCTTTTTATCGGCACTTCTGCCAAATAAATATAATTTACCGTCTAATAAAGCTGGAGCCGGAGCTATTGAAGCACTTTGAATCACATCGGTATCAACGATATAACTTGTGGAACCCCAATCTAAATTGCCTTCTGCATTAAGTTTACCCACGGAAAACACCACTTGATCTAAATTAGATTTTAACTGATAAAAAACCACGATGGCATCTTCTACAACTATTGCCGTAGGTGTATAGGCAACACCGGAAACATTTTCGACTTGACCTGAAACAGTAGCAAATAGAGAAGTAGATAAACAGCAAAGTCCCAGTGCAGAACCTATAAATAATGAATTTTTCATGATGAGAGTCCTTTTATTACATTAATATTAATTTATCATAAAATTTTTAATTTTACAAAATGATGTAAATATTAACAATAAATCGAGACGGCTTTTTTTACTGTTTTATTGTCCAAGGTATGATGCAGTCACTTTACTTTATTATAAATGCGTTTTTAAACTAGGATGGCTACCAATAGTACTGACTATTGTCAAACAGAGTGTGAGAAAGCTATTGAAGAGAACTAGGTTATATAACAATTTCAAGAGAATATTTTAATACTAGTTAGATATGGTTATTTTATGCTTTATAATTTATTATAAGTTTAAATATGATCAGTGATACTTTGTCTTGGAGTTAGCATGCAAAATTACAGCATTGAATTCATTGAATATGGTTCGTTTTTACTCACATCAGTTATGTTTAATATGAGGTGGTTTTATTGGTTACAGTGACAGATACAGCTAATAAGGATTACGACTTAGAGTTTTATGCTGATGGAAGTTATAAAATTTTACCCCAAAATGCTAGTTCCTCCATGGGGCATCATAATATATAAGCCCAGCTAGACTAAGGTTCTTATGACTATGAACGAGAAAATTATCGCATGGGCTTGCACCCAACTTTTATCTCTGGGGTATACCCTAAAAAGCAAGCTACCAGAAAATGTGAAAAATACACCTTGGTCTTATCTAGTGCGCTTTGAAACATCTGAAGGTTATATTTATTTGAAGCACACTCCCGCTTTACTCGCATTAGAACCTTTGATTATTCAAATTCTACAGGACGAGTTCCACGGTTGTGTAGCTGATGTTATTGCATTAAATCCTGAATTAAATTGTTTTTTAATGAAAGATGCAGGTATAACCTTGCGAGAGATCTTAAAAGAAAAATTTGATGCAGAGTTAGTATGCAAAGCGATTGATCAATTTACTTCACTTCAGCTAGCCACTGCTGAGCATGTAGAAGTTTTTTTTGGTATTGGGGTTCCTGATTGGCGATTAGATAAATTAGCTTATTTATTCGAGGAGTTCCTTCTTACACATAAAGATATGTTGCTAGAAGATGGATTGTCTGAAATCGACATTGGCAAACTCAAGGGCATGCTCCCACGCATTTCTAGTTTATGTAAAATATTATCTGATTATTCGATAAAAGAGGGGATAGTACAACCCGATTTTAATGATAATAATACGCTTATAAACAATAACACAGGAACTATCACGACCATTGATTTAGGTGAAATCTCAATCTCACATCCATTTTTTTCACTGTCAAATATTTTGTTGCAAATGAAAAAACACCACGGCCTGACAGACAAAGATGTTAGATATTTGCAAATCCAAGATGCCTGTCTACAAAATTTTTTGAGATTTGATTCTAAAGAAAATCTATTACGTGCATTTGAGATTGCACAAAATGTATGGTTGGCCTATTCAGCTTTGGCTTATCAGAAACTGATGAATGCCTGCGGTAAAGAGCAGCTGATGGCATTTCAGCGTGGAAAGTTCAGTGATTCAATGCGAGAGTTTATAGAAAACCACAAGAGTGATTACTGAATATTCAAAGAAGAAACACACGTATTAAGTTCTTTCATGGGTAAAAATAAAGCATCAGGCGTAACCTTACGATGATATGCTAAAAGATATCCACCTGAAGTGGTTGCAAGGCCGCCAACGCAAAAGCCACTGATCATGAATTCTAATGCGAGTTCTAAGCCCAGAAGTGATGTTCCTCCTGAATAGGGAATACAACCTAGGCAAAAGCCAATAAGTGCAATACCAACCAATAGCATCAAAGCAAAACCAACCATCCGCCACGCACTGTTTTCTTTACACATTTTTACAAGTTGCAGATAATTTTCAATATCAATATTTTGTAGCGCCGCTTGTGTTTTAGGGTGAGAGTTAGTCAATAAATGATGCACAGCTTGAATCACATCAAAGTGCTTTTCACAGTCTTCAAAAGTTTCTCTATCTAACTTTTGAACTGCTTGCAATACATTGAAAGCAGCATTTTTTTTATTAAGATCTGAAGCTTCTTTTATTTTCAGAGATAATGCTTCAACTGATTGCAAATACATTTGCAATCCTATTTGATATTTTAATTCAATAAAGAATTTATCTTGTAAATACTGTGCAACCAAACTGCCTCCGTGACCATCATAAACAGCACAAAATATTGCTTTATCAGCAGGTATTTTTTTTATTTCATCGACAGACATTAATATGACGCTGCAGTTGTCATTGTGATGCACATCATACTCCCAGTTATAGTCTGGGTGGTCGGAGTCATGCTTTGAAGCCAATTCTTTAATGGCAGCTAATTTTTTGGCAAGATCTGTTTCACCAGAGATTTCTGGTGCATTCATCCTTTTGTGACAATAACAGCGATCCAAACCGTCTGATTGCAAAATTAAGTAGCTATCTGTATCAATAATCTCATGAACGTGAATTTCTGGAACATGACTATGTGTAGTTTCACTATAATATCGATCTCCAAAGGATCGCGTCATTGCTAACCTGGCTTGGGTTCCAAGCCCAAGACCAAAACAAGTGTTAGGTTGCCTAAGTTCACCACTATGAGTCGACATAATGGATTCAGGGTAAAAATCAGATGTGAATATCTTTGCAGAAGAGTCACCTATTTGTAATATATAAATTCTATTATTCAATATTAAAGCGACCGTTGCTGTAGAACCGGTTGTACGAGCAATAAAGGCCTTTGATAATATTCTACCCAGTTTCTCGCCCGTTCTTGATAATGCCGCTCTAATCCCATTATCTGCTAGGTCGCACGTCATTTGATTGATATCAAGACGATCTTCTTGATAATCTCGATCACCTTGCAGTTGGAAAGCATGGACATTGACCCCTTGAAGCTCAGTAAAGGGCTTATAGGTAATATCTTGTGCGGGTGGATAATTTGTAAACATCTAAGGTGCTCTATAATAACTTAAAGAGGGCATTTTAACATAAGGTTATTAAGTAAATATTATTATTTACTGACTGGCCAATATAAAAACTACAATACAGGCTAATTTTATACATTGAGGGTCTTGTGGTGTTCATTCAAAAGTTGAGTCAGTAAATTAAATCCCCACATCAAGGTAGGTTAGAACTATTTTTTAAAACCTCGTTATACTTTTCTTAGTGGTTGTAGTTAAAGTATTTGCAGCAGAATTATCGTTAGTATATTTTCTAATATTTCTAAGCCAATTAAGACCTTTAGCCAAACATAAAACAAATAACGTCCCTGTTGCGAGTGGATGTATAGTACTTTTTATGTTGTCGTTTATCTGTAGATTATCTATATATTGATCATGATGATCGATGTAATTTTGATGTATTTTGAATTCTCGTTGCTGCTGTGGATATAAACTAAAATCTTGAATATTTGCCATCTTGCAATGCACTTCTTCTGAATTGAACAGATAGTTATACTTGGAGCCATTGCGATAAGATCCTGTGGTAAAAGCTTCATATTGTAAAAGTAAATTGCTTTTATCTGTTTGGCTTAGATAATGAATATTGTTTATACCATCAAAAGGCGAGCGCGGTTCAATAGGGCGCTGTGGATTAAATTGCGGCAAAATGTAGTTCACTAGCGGTACTATGGTATGGTCTATCAAACTGTACAGCGTATTATGATATAGGGCTACTAGATAAGGGAGGATCTCTTTTTCCACTTCTGCTGTAGTCATTTCATTTTGAGCTTTAACCTTATCGTAAAATGATTGACGTAAGTCATAGTCAATTTCTAGACGAGTCATGCCTTCAACAATAATTTCCAACATCCTGATGCTTAGATCCATAGCAAAATGCACATGATAATGTGGACCTCGGTCATATACAGTTTGCTGCTTGCACGTATGTCCATAATTATGTGCAGGGTTATCATGATTCATAGCTTTAAATTGAAGCGATAAAAATTCTTTTTTATCTTGACTTAGGTTTGCAACATGATCAAGCCAATGAGCAAGTAAACTGGAAATACGCTGGGTATAACCATCATTAGCTTGGAAAAGTGTGATGATTTCACCATTAATGAGGATAGCAAAAATACTAGATAGACTTGAATCATCTTGTGAACGGTAAAAAAAAACTTTCATACTGACCTTCATATAAAGAAACTAATCGACAACAACGCTAGTCCTACAAAGGGCTATACTATCTTAAAAATCATTATCAATAAAAGGAATTTTAACGATGGGAACAACTTACTATCAATCCGCCCTTAGCTCCACTTATTGACGCAAGTCTTGGGATTGCATTTAATGGCATGCGCGATTATGAAGAACACAGAATCAACTCCGAAGTACCCGTACGCGAAAGTGCTGATTTTAGCGATGAAACCCATACACAATTTGCCTGGCGTGCAGGCGTTGGTGTGAACTATACCATTCCAGAATAAGACGATGCCTGGACTATCAGCGTGTTAACACGTTATAACGATTTAGGCGTTGTGTCCGAGATTTTTAACAAAGCTGTCGGAGGTTTCTTAATCCTAGATAAGCCTTATCCTATCACTAGTTGATAAACATCTATTCTCTCGCTACAATCAAAGATGTAAATATCAAAGTCTGGATTTGAAAATGACAGATAACAAAAAAAACTTATATGAATCAATAAGGTACATGCTAGATCATTTTCCATGTGTAGCTATTATTGGTGCACGGCAAGTGGGAAAATCAACGATCATGCATCAATTACTCCCTGATGCTCCATTCTTTGACTTAGAAAGAGAAAGTGATTTTGCGCGTATCAGCCGTGATACTGAGTTTTTTCTTAAAGACAATCCAACCCCCTTATGCATTGATGAGGCACAGTTTTATCCTCAATTGTTTGAATCCATGCGCGTTAAAATTGATGAAAATCGCAAACAACCCGGACAATATTTAATCAGTGGGTCAAGTTCACCAGAATTATTGGGTAACATCAGTGAAAGCCTAGCGGGTAGGGTGGCGATCGTTGAATTAGGCAGTTTCACTACGGCAGAATGTGTGGGTCAAGGTGTACCTGAATTTTATACGCATTTGCAAGCGGGAAACTTTAAGCACATTGATAAAATCAAAAGTAATATCACTAAACAGCAAGTGTACGAAACTTTACTTTACGGTGGATATCCTGAGCCTTTTTTAAAACATTCAGAAAAACCATTTTATGACTTATGGATGGAAAATTATTTTCACACTTATATTGATAGAGATATACGTCGCTTGTTCCCGCAGTTAAACATGGATGCATATAAACGCTTTATAAGAATGCTCGCTTTTGCTTCGGGGGATTTAATCAATATATCAAATTTTGCAATGTCCTTAGATGTATCCCAACCCACAGCTAAATCGTATTTTGACATTGCCGCAGGCACATTTTTATGGCGCAAACTGCCTAGTTTTCAAAGTAATCAAATGAAAAGCCTAATTAAAATGCCAAAAGGGCACTTACGCGATACCGGATTAATAAATTATTTGCTTAATATTAATAATATAGAGCAATTAAAATCGCACCCAAATTATGGAAAAATATGGGAGACATTTGTTATAGAGCAAATATTAAAAAATTGTGATGCACTCATGATTAAACGCCAAGCCTATTTTTATCGCACGCGTGGACAGGCTGAAATTGATTTAATTCTTGAAACACCCACAGGTCTTATTCCAATAGAAATCAAAGCGGGTATTAATATTCAAGAAAAACAATTAAAATCTTTGAAAAATTTTATCAAGGAATTTAATTGCCCGATAGGCTGCGTAATTAACAATGCAGAAAATGTGGCATTCATAAGCGAAAATATTATTCAAATTCCAGCGAATTTCGTTTAAAGAAGAAATGGGGCTTAACATTTAACATGTTCAATTAAAATATTAAATTGAATGGTTTTAATGACTCGTGCAACAGGTTTCCAGCTTTACATAACAGCATTTCTTCACAGCCTGATTAGTCATTCAAATTGCTTGACACCATGCTCTGCCAGCTGTACAATAGCCTAATATTGAAACCGCGAGTATAAAGCATGGGTTATTTTGTTCACCGTTACAAAACAGGCGGGGTAAATGAGCGCGTGGCCGCACATATTGCCATCTTTTTATCTACCTTAGAAAAAGAAGTGAATAATAAAACATGGGACACTATGGGCGTAAGAACCTTTAGCGGTGTTCCTGATGGTATCACAACGCTGCGTGGATTTTATGTCAAAGAAAATAGAAAGGGTATTAGCGATTTCGATCTGTTTGATAAAATTCATGACTATTTATGGGATAAAGTCACTAAATATAACATTGACCATGGTATTAGCATCACAATTGGTTATAAGGGCTATGGACGTAGAGATCCAGAAACACAACTTTTCTATGATAATACATTTAATGTTACTAAAGAAATTATTGATTTTGATAGATTATTGGCGGGGAGGTTAGATACGCCTGATACCTTTCATAATACCTGTGAAGAAAGCAACATCACATGCGTTCAAATAATAGATGGTTTTATCCATATTTTTTATAAAAATAAAAGCATCGTAACTGTTAATAAAGAACAGATTTTCTACTTTCTTAATCAACAAAAAAAACCTAATAACCCTGAAGAATATTTTCTAAGCAATAATATAGTTGCAGAGCTTAAGTTAACCTTTGCAAGGGAAATACAACATCGCGAAAATAATCCATTACCTAAATTATCTATAGATGATTGTTTGGATGAATACATAAAAATGTTTAGTTTAATTGCTGAATATAAAAACAAATCCAATGATCCACTGTTAATAATAATCTCTGAGCAACATTTTAGTGGACATTGCTTGTTGTTCGAGTTGATAGCTTTCTTTATTGCCATGCAGTATGGTCTTGAAAATGCATTGATTGAATTTCATGAGGAATTTCCTGACTTGCCAAAAATTAAAGACTTGATTGATGGTGTACGTTATCGTGCTGCATATTTTATGCATGCTGCCAAAAAAAATGGAGCAAGCATTGTGCCCATGGAGACTAATAAAAATTTAAGAGACAATGCTTGTCAAATCGATAGTGAAGTAAGGAAAAAATATTCATCCTTGGAATATATTGAATATCGTATCCAATCTAGCAAAAATCCCGAGTGGACAAGAAAATATCATGAAAAAGAACTGAGTGAATTATTGCAATCACTCGCTGCATTCGATAAGACGACTGCAGATTCTTTAGATCGTAGAGATGAAGTGATGTGCGAAACAAAAAATCACCTACTAAGCGGCACAAGTCGCTTTGAGATTCCTGATGAAAAAATAAAGGTCTCCGTAGTAGGCAGCAATCATTTACAACAAATTTTAAAAATCCTCTCGCAGCAAAAAAAATACAATGTGCTGCCCATTTCATGCATTGCATCTGATTATAGTCCAGATTTATTCTCTAATGCAACTCGAGCGGACATTTTCCCTTATACCTCAAAACGTTCAATATTTTTTCAAACTGATCCAAATATTCATAAGGTAACAATTAAAAAAGACTGTGAATTTTATACATGTGATGAACTCTACTTCATGGTCATGGAAGTACACCAGATTTTCTGTAATGCACAAGCGCAATTACTCAATGATGATATGGCCGATTTGCGTGCGCATTTAATTGCACATAAAGAACAAGCCCATCTCTGCGCTCAATTGAATGAAAAATTGGAAAAAATCACTGCTTCTGAATTAGCCCCAGCATTAAAACGCTATGAACTCAGACGCTGTGTGCGTACTGTTCTAGATAATAAACCACAATCCCAAGATGAGAATTTTTATCTTGACTTACAAAAGCTTGCAATTAAAATGAATGATTCGGCTTTTCAAATCACTAACCTTAACGCACAAGAGCGCAAGCAGTTGCGTATGCCACTTAAATAAGATAGGAACTACACTGATGCCAATAAACACCTCATTAATAGCAGAAATTGCACACAAAGAATCTAAACATGCGGTGTTACAGCAACAGTCTTTTGTTACCTTGAATTTTGGCGAGAAAATTAAAATTTTTAAGCTAAAAGCTGAGCTTGGCAATCTTTGCCTTGAGGCTGCACAGCAGGCCAGCGCTGAAAATGAAAGACAGCTTAAAGGTCACTATTTAAGAAAGGTTTTAAAATATAACCCTTTTGTTAAACCGGAGCTAGTAGATGATCCTAGACTGGAACATCTTGACTACTCTGAATTAGGTTATCTTTTACCGCAAAAGAGTACTATGAAGGATGCATCAGTTGAAACGCTAGGTACCTTCATAGCTGTTGGCGTATTCGGCATCCCAGCTTTTCTCTTTGGACCTGCGGTAAATTATACATATACCTACGGGGTGGAAAAAAAACTACAACAACGCTATGTCAAAAACTATTGTCTAGGTAATATTAATGAAACTGCAGAAAATTGTTTATCTATCGCCGTTGCTATTTTAGACTCAGGTATTAAACATGAAAATTTGCTAGCCATGCGTTATTTATTGGAAGCTGAATTATGTTCAGAAGAACACAACCCAGAAATAGCCCATTATCTTTCTCGTTGTTTTGAAAATCTGCGATTTGTATTTACGCATATGGATAGAATGAAAACCACATTTGACTTCAGGAACTATGAAACTCCTTTCCGAGTGAATCTATGTGATTTTTCAGCGAACAAGAATGCCCAGTATTCATTAGCTGTCTCACCGGATGAAGAATTATTATGGCCACTATTATTTGAAATTAAAAAGAAGGTGCTAGAGAGTCATACACAAAAACCACGTGAAAATAAGATGCTGAACTTCATTTGGGAATTACCAGAGCCTGCGCCTAAAAATTTAACTGCAGAAAATTTACTCTTACTTTATCAAAATACGTCTGCATTAAGAGATAATTTCTTCCATAATTTATTGGTTGGCAAACTAGGGTTTGAGGATGTAGGTTATCAAGTCACCCTGGCTGAACTCTCTCAATTTTTGCGCCAAAAACTTTATGCTATTGAGGGAATGCAACCGACGGATATAGATTTTGATGATAAAGTATTACCGCTTGAAGGTGTTGATAAATCTTTAAAAAATACCTCACTGGCTCAATTGGTTGTGTATATGAGCCAAGTTACAGAAATCCCTGAAGATTACATCAAAGCAGCACTCACTAATTGTTTATTACAAAATGATACGACAGTAGATAATAGTGAGGCAGAAATTTATTTATATGATTGACTCAAAAAACCTAGCTCTGGGGTGAGCACTTTGCTATTGACTGGGGCGAGAATCCAGGAACATATGCTAGCCAACAAATCGCAAGACATGAGTACACTTATTGATGATGAAGCGCGCACATTTCAAAGAAATACACAGATGAAAGAATTTAAGTAAGATAGTCCAACAGTTCAACTACTAAAGAAGCTGCAACCAGTCCTATCACAATAGTAAAAGCATCAAGGCTAATAGTTAGAGATTTAAGGTTCAAGCAAGAGTGTTATGTGGCCTTTGCTAAACTCTTAATGTTTTCTTAACAATTGTAATGTATGCTAACTGCTAAATTACCTACAATAAGGAAGATATATGCACCCTCTGATTAAATACTTATTAATAAAAAAAGATAGCATTATAACTATTGAGAATTTAATGCAGAAAATTCCTGAAGACGTGGGTGTGTTAAGAGAGCCGGCCAATGTGATTCAATTTTGTTTTCATCATTTAGCAGATTCCATGAAGAACAAAGAATTTACTGACCCATCTGATGCACCTGCCATTTTAAAAAAATTATTTGGCATGTTGGTTGACAATGAAAAGGAAATGATAGATCCCATTTATATTTCCACTTTATTTTATTCGATAGGGGAAATAATAGAGCATGGTGCACAAAATATGCCGTTGGTTAAGCAACATGAACAACTATTATTACGCTTATTACAAGTATTTGCAGCAAGCAAAACACTCAATGCAAGAGCCATTGCATCTTTATTTAGTGGCTTAGGTCGAACTATAGAAAATAGTGCAAATACCGATCTGGGTGTTTGGAAATCAGATTCTGCAAAAGAAATATTACTCGATTTGATGGAACAATTTTTGCCGCAGATACCTAATACGACAGGCATTGCCATGGTCTTGTTTGGATTATCAAGAATGGCAATCCCTCATTGGACAGAAGATAACAAATCAAGATTGGATGCCTTATTACCTGTATATTTGAAAGCATTTATGGATCTAGAAAATTCTGTTTGGTCTAATGCTGCTAAACCTAAAGCGCAAGAAATCAGTAATATTTTTTATGCGCTTGGGAAATTATCTAAACTTAATGCTTTAATACCTGCAAACTGGCAAAAAAAAGAACGTCAGGATAATTTGTGTTTATTAATCCGCCTTATATTTAAGAAAAGACCCGAGGAGCTAAGCATCACGCATATCTTTTATGGACTAGGTAGATTAGCAGAAAAAGGATGTTTGCTCCCACATGTGGATCATTTCTATTTAATGCGATCTTTGATGAGAACGTTACCTGCAAAACCTGATTACAGAACCAGTTTAGCGATTATAACGGCATTAGGCAGAATGGCAGAAAAAAAATTACTAAGCGAAAGTGATTGGCAAGAAAATAATGAACTCTGGGATAAATTATTCATTCATGGTGAATTCACACAAATCGATATTGCATTTTTTTTCTTAAGTGTAGGGAAATTGGCAGAATCAGGTATTTTAACATTGGAAATGTGGCGAAAATATGATAAGAAATTTTTACCGCTTATTGAACAATACATGATAAATAAAAAAAATATAATAAATCCACGTGGGTCTGCAGCTGATGCAAGTAAATTTTTTATAGGCTTACATAAATTAAAGAAGCTTAAATATATCAATGAAGAGCCTACTAACACTGATGCCGATGCCGATACCGAGAGTAGAGATTTAAGTAATAGCCCCATATTGCATTCAAATTTAAGGGATTTGACTATACATGATGATAATGATGTAGGATCTTCTTCTCGTGCGAGAGTTAGCTATACAAACATTAGAAAATAAATATGCGCAAGAATCCGCGGTAGGCAAGATCTCAAAGACTTAGTCTATTGCCCTCGAGGATAACTTTTGATTCAATTACTTGAAGGCCCTCGACCAGGGTTTTAAAATATGCATTTGTTTCTAAGGGGAATTTTGGATTATTGGGGCTGGACATTTTATAGTCCAGATTGTTAATAGCCATGTTAAGAGGCTCTCCAATTTTGCCTAATTGTATTTCCTTTGGATTTAGCAAACGCTTTATTTCATCGGTATACAGTTTTTGAAAATGTTTATCTTTTTTATTGCTGATACTTATTTGATGACCACTCACTTCATTTGCAAAGGCAATTACCTTTGCTTGCCAAGCAGGCCATCTAATTTTAGTCTCAGGAACATGTTTATTGACTTGCATTAGAATACCAGATGCACTTTGCCAAAACCTTTGTTCATGTTGTAAATAGGGGTCCAGTTCAGCATTTTCAAGCACGAAATTAAGCATTAATAAATACCAATCAATAAACTGATATACAAATCTCATCATCGTAATTGCGCTTGATGGTTCAGTAAATACTTTGACTAATATATAGCATAAGTGCTGGTGGAATATATCAGCCAAAGCTTTGACACCTTCTGTTCTAAAAGGTAATCCAATCATTTTCTGGATGACATTATGCAAAGGAACATCTTTTACATGCGGCTCTATATTGAGCATGCTTATGCATACGTTATTAACTATAGTAAATAGAATAATTTTCTTTCTGTGTTCGGCTAGTTTTTTTTGCAATAGTTCTAAGTTATTATCTAATATGACTGAATTGTTCATGACTATATATTTTAATTTAGCCCCTGTGGTTCTAAGATATGAACTCTCAGCACTTTCCTTGGTTTTTTGATAAATATCATTAGATATAAGTTTATGAGTTTTAGTATTATCAATTTTTTTTAAAAACCCCTCATCTTTATTGAATTGCAAATAATTTAAGATATAACTTAAGTCGTCATGGGTTATCTGTGCAGACTCATTATTTTCATCGTGCTTTGCCCCAGCATTGAAATGGCAGACATATAGTATAAATTGATTAATAAATTCCTCAGGAAATTCTATGCACAATAAGGAAAGTGGTTTGAAATATAAAGTAAATTCATCGGGAGTCGTTGATAAAGTGGTTTTATCAGAATTCTTTAAAAATCTAGCAGCGTTTTGTATTCCATTATAGATGTATTTATCTTGAAAGGACTCCCAAGTGCTCATGCACTGGTCATATGCGAGTCTTGCTGCATCGGGCGTTGTTTTTTCAGTGAGTGTAAATTTCTTTTCTTTCGAATTATCAAGATACTTTATTTCAGTATTAGCCTCACCTGATAGCGGTTGTGCAATCATGGTATTTTCAGGTATATAAGAAATGCTTAAGCAAGATTGCAGCAAAAACTCTAGATCATTGAAATAGATATTCATCGGCATAGGTGGGTAGACCCCAGCATCGCGTATTATAGCGTATATTATTGATTCTAGCGCGCTAGTTTCATTACTATCAATAAAAAGTTGTAGCATTTTACCCCCTATTATTTTTTATAGCATATTTAAACCCTATAGGAAAGTCGCAGGAAAAAATCATAAGCCACCTCTATTTGACTAAAACTAAAAGACACCCAATAATTAAAAATTGTTGTCCAGTGTTTTTTGTTAATTTATTTAAGAAATAGGTAATATTTTTCGCAAGGACAATGTATTTTCAGCGAGTTGCCTTTAATCATCATTCTCATCTAAACTTTTTCAATTTAACCTGGAGAAAATTATGCTACCTACTGCTAATGAGTTAAAATTGCGACTCGATAAAATTAATAAGCTGGATAAACAGGCCAGCCAAGAGATGATTCAATTTGCTTACGTCTTCGCACTTACAGCATGGGTCAATTTATATCATGTGGTCAAAGGATCCGTTCCGCCTTTAGTCGTTAGTATACCGCTGTTAAAATACTCGTGCTCAATACATTTTCCGATTATGTTAAACCAAATCCAGTGCAAATTGAATTGATCTCTGAAGCAAATTGGACAGGAACACGCAATGCATATATAACTCACCTTCAAGCTGCACAAGCAACCATAGTTCTTCATGAAAATGACCGCAACGAGGATGCAGAGAATATTATTGCATTTACAAGCTTAGCAAAACCATTATTTCGTTTGTTGAAGTTGGCTTATATTCCATGGAATGTATAAGGACTTTTCCAGTGGAAATAATTTTGAAGCAAGTATTTCACCAATGAATATGCCGATGAAAAAATAATAGACAAATACTTGTCCTATTAGTTATCTATTAATTTAGAGGTAAATATTATGAATATCGAAGCTGCAAAAGAAGCTTTTAAGCCCGTTTTAAACAAATTACAAGCCACAGAAAAAGTAGCTAATGGCTTTGGTAGGTTTTCTGATGATCGCGCAAATTTAATGCAACCAGCTATTGAAGAGTTTCGCTTATCTTTATCAAACATCATTGGGGAACTTGATGAAGGTTCACGTTTTGACTTTATATCTGATTTAAAAATAGGGCATACTATTTATTCCACACATATAGATGCAGCGTATGAAAGTGCTACAGGTAAAGCAGCCATAGCATATTCAGACCAAGCGTCGATGAGAAACAAATAAACAGCCGGCAATGAAACTACATCAGAAAGCGAATCAATGACCTCAATGAAGCATATGATCAACCAGGCCATTATAAAGGACCGTATCAGTGCAGAGATTTCCAAACAGCAATGGGTGCCTATGATGATTTGATCAAACTGAGCAAACAGATAGATGCTAAAAATGATGAAGAAGGTCTTGGCTTTAATCCTATTGACTTCGTCAAGGTTGTTCTGGATGAAATGCCCACCCATCAAAACCCACCCATTGGCTTTGACGAAATAAAGGAATTTGCGTATTCTCACTCATTTTAGGAGCATAATAAGCTTATGGGCAATTATTTAGATTTAGATACCTTATACGGTCGTGATGCTTACCAATATTTTGATTGTTATTATGGTGAATTATCTGAGCAAGCTGCAGAAAATATTTTATTAGACAAGCCTGAAGGTAGTTTTCTGGTGCGAAAAACCGAAATCATACCAGATGGTGAATGTTTTTTCATTAGCGCTAAACGTAATAATCGAACTGAACATCAATGTTTAACAAGCATTATTGGCATTGGTGCTCATATAGAAAAATGGTACAACATCGATCTAGCTTTAATTAAGCCAAATTCACTATTATTGCTGATGTATGGAAGAATAATTGGCCCAGTATCCGTAAAAGTAAATTGCCCCGAAAAATTAAAAGAAACCGAAGTCATTATTGATATCTTAAAATTTTATTGCGGTCATATTAATGCCAAAAACGCAGCTTTTGATCCTGCGGGTCAGGATCAAAATAGCTGGAAAAAAATAGAAAACCATTTTTGCTCACCCGCATTTGATGACAACAAACACTCAATTTTTATTCGCAATAAACTGAAGCAATCATTTTCTTCACTTAATATCTCATCTTCTGCTGATGAAAATTCACAAGATATATTTATTACTAAATCAAGTAAAGGTGGCACTTGCGTAATCATTAATCAAGAAATATTTATAGCCATATATCAAGATTTAGAGAAAGCAGGGCGCTTGCTTAATGATATTATTATTCAAACAAATCAAATTGAGCATTTATTAGCAGGCGCTGCACTAGCGCATATTAATATGGCTCTAGGTAAGCGCTTAATATCGGAATTACTGGGCTCAAATCAATCATTTGCTAATAAAATTTAAACAACAATAATTCTTTTTATCCTCCTTATTTTCCAATAAAAGTGGTGCATTATTAATGCTGTTGTAAGCATTCACAACTGCACTATTCGTTTCACCATGACCAACATGATTTTCAATAGTATGATTATGATTCAGCCCTGCTGTTTCTGAATTTCTAGAAGCATTTAATAACAATTTAACCGCGGCCTCAATGGAAAGCGATACATAAGCACCCATATCAATCAACCCAAATAAAAAGATGGCCACTAAAAGGTTAGTCAAACGTTCTTCAAAATTTGCATCTCTACGCGTTATGAGCGCCGCAAAGAAAAGTGCTTCTGGAAGCACATGCAAAGACGAGAAACCAACGGAAGAAGTATAAAAGCTTAGTAAACCACTCTGATTAATACAGCCTTTGACTTTCTTAATTTCTTTCCACAAATCTACGGGTCCTAGCGCATTCCTAAAAGCAATTTTTTCTGTAACAGTATGCAATCCTGATCCTATAGAACTTGAGATAACTGCAAAAGCTAACGCATAAGGTTCATATTTATCAGGTAGATCGTAGCCTAAATAAAGTTTACAGAATGAATTTATCGCCCCATCTATCGCATATATTCCTGCAAAATCATGTGAAAGGTATAATGACCAATTAAAATAGGCTATCCAAATTTTGTTTAGGATATTTTTTTCTCTATAGATATCCAGGCATAAACTATTTTTAATTTCGGTGCAAATCCCTTCGTTTTTTTGATGAGTTAATTGAAAATGATGGAGTATGGTATCCGCTTGAGCAAGTACATAGCAGCCTATTAGAATAGGAAAGCTAAGATAAAATTTTTCTAGTGCATCCGTGGTGTTTTCATCTCCTTTTATAGCATAATAAATTCCTCTAAATGCAAAGCTAAAGCTATATAAGAATAGACCTAAAAAATCACCTATGCCTTCGGACCATGTATGCCCATCATGATCTGAACATGAATGCTTGTTTGCAGATTCTCTAATATAATACACCAGGGCCAGGCTGGTAATTGCCGCTAGGCTTAATGCACCATAAAATCCAAAGTTGTAATATTTATCAGAGCTATCAGAATCTATATCTGGATAAAGAAATTCCACGGTATCTTTAACAAACAAAGCATTGGTATAGGCGTAGACAGGGGGGAATACTAATGTGACTGCATAGTCACGAATCCTAGACCATTTTATTTGCTTATTTTCTAAATCCCTATGTTCATCAATATCGCTATCGTGATTACGGGTAATACTTTGTTGTATAGGCCCATGATCATGACTATGACCATGATGATTATGACTATGCCCATGATTCACGTTTGACTTGCTAAAAATTCCACCCATGATAATACCTCAAATAGTAAATGATTAAAAAATAGACTTCTTAATTAATAACTAGAGGAGGGCGGCGCACGTGTTTGAGGTAATAATAATGCAAAAGAGAAAAACGATATAAATATATACAGAAATAATACTAAATTCCAAGCTAAATCTTTAGATAAAATTTGTTCAATAGGTAATAATGCTTGATTGATGTGCTGTACACTTAAACATAACTCACATACTTGTGCAGACTCATGATCGTGTAAATCTTGATGATCATAATGTTCAATCGTATGGTAGGCCAAATAAGACTGCATAAACAATACTATGCCCGCTAAAAAAATTACGCGAACTTTATTTGTTATATTAAGCTTGTAAAACATATTATTTATACTGCAATTTTATTTATTGATACCTTGTATATTATAATTTTACAAGATAAAGCACAAGGCGAAGTCCGTTCAATATTTACCCTTGAAGTGTTTAACGGCATTATATAGGTAACAAACTTATTTTAATTGATGGAGGTTTTATAGTTTTCTTAGGCTCCTTGACTAAGAAAAGATAATGGCCTATCTTTTCTTTAAATATACAGTTAAGAAAAGTTAGCTATGAATCCACGTATTGGCCAATATATTACCCAGAAGGTTGCTGGAGAGCCGTTTAAAGCCTATGTGCCCGCAGCATTACCGCCACAGCCTTCTATAGATTTAGTTGGGCTTTATCCTCACCTAGAAAGGGCTACTCGGTCCTTGGCTGAGCTTAATAGCATGGCAAAGTCTATACCCAATATTTCACTATTTATTTATATGTATGTCCGTAAAGAAGCCTTATTATCTAGTCAAATTGAGGGCACGCAAAGTTCATTTTCAGATCTGATGCTATTTGAACATCATCAAAACCCAAGGGTGTCAGAAGCGGATGTTGAAGAAGTCTCTAATTATGTAAAAGCTATGCTTTATGGTTTAGAGCGTCTCAAAGAGGATTTTCCATTATCCTTACGTCTATTACGTGAGATTCATGCGATATTATTAAAAGGCGGGCGGGGCAGGGCGCAATTACCCGGGGAATTTAGACGCTCGCAAAATTGGGTGGGGGGCACCCGACCGGGTAATGCTTTATTTGTACCGCCGCCCGTTGAAGCATTAGATTCATGTTTAGCAAATTTTGAAAAATTTTTACACGATGATACCTTACCCTTGTTAATCAAAGTAGGAATAGCACATGTGCAATTTGAAACCATTCATCCATTTTTAGACGGTAATGGTCGTCTAGGTCGATTATTGATTACTTTATTGCTGTGCAATAGTCGCGTGCTCGATGAACCCATTTTATATTTAAGTTTATATTTAAAACAAAATCGTCAAGCCTATTACAATTTATTGCAAGAAGTGCGCATGCGCGGTAACTGGGAAACTTGGCTCGAATTTTTTCTAGAAGGTATATTTAGCTCAGCCAAACAAGCATTACAAACTGCTAAAGACATTAATCATTTATTTGCTAACGATTTAGAAAAAATTAATTCAATCGGCCGTGCACGATTTTCATGCGAGCTAACATTAGAGTATTTAAAAAAATTACCACAAGTGAGTGCGCCATTGCTTGCTAAAGAATTAAGCATGAGCGTCCCCACGGCAAGGCATGCTTTAAATACGCTTGTTACACTAGGTATAGTAAAGGAAATAAGCGGAAAATTACGTGATAAAATTTATGTTTATACAAATTATTTGGGTATTTTAGAAGAGGGTGCTCAACCCTTGCAATAAAATGGGCTTGCAAATCCCCTTGGAGGTTTAATGCATATTTTAGTTGATGCCGATGCCTGTCCTAATGTGATCAAAGACATTTTATATCGCGCAGCAGTGCGTTTGAATATTGCGATAACTTTATTTGCAAATCGCAGGATCAGCATTCCTAAAAATGCATTGTTTAAATTGATTCAAGTGCCCAGAGGGTTTGATGAGGCAGATAAGAAAATTATTGAATTCGTGCAACCTGGAGATTTGGTGATTACGGCAGATATCCCGCTTGCTTTTGAAGTGATTCAAAAAAATGCACATGCTTTGAATCCGCGCGGCGAATTATATACCCTGGAAAACATTCAGCAGCGGCTTGCCGTTAGAAATTTGATGGAAGATTTGAGAAATACAGGGCAGGTGAGTGGTGGCCCCCCGGCGCTTAATCAACGTGATCAGCGTCAATTTGCGAATGCTTTAGATCGATTTTTAGCTTCTTAGTAGGCAGCTAGTTATATTTTTTATTAAAGTCACGATCTATACGGTTTAGCGGTATTTCTAGTGCTTGTGCATATTCGAGTAATGCAGAATAAACTTCACTCTCTAAGTTTGTTGATGACAAAGTCAGAATTATTCCTGTTGCCATTTCCAGGGCTTCCTTTTCAATACCGCTCATATGGAATTCTAAAGCAGAAAAATTCACATTCTTTGCAAAATCTAATAAATGTGGAAATAATTCTTCAGCGGAACCTGAACGTTTATGTGGCAATTCATTTTGCAATTTTAATCCCTTTTGGGTATTGACCCAGGTATTATGTCTTTTTTCTAATGCAATATATTGATGAAATAAAACACGATACTTTTCTTGATTGCTACTTGAGTCTCGATAATCCTGCAAAGTGCTGGTCGAAGCAACAGGTGAATCCATGTGATTATATTTAAAAGGATTGGGTGTCTTAAAATGCCACTTAGGACCTGGAGAGAGGTTAATAGGTTTTGGCTGCTTATCAAGGTCTTTCATAAAAGCCAGATAAATTACATCAAAAGTTTGCATTAGGGCTGCTTCATCGAGCTCTTTATGCATGTTAAGGTATTCATAATATGTCTCACAAGTTGCGCGCGTTTCTGCACTTAAGGAAAACTGAAGCTTTCTCACAATACCTAGTAGGCTTTGCATAGCCTTAACCACTTCGTCTTGTGATGCAGATGGAGTCAAGGGCTTTAACTCAAGTGAAGGAAAGAACTTGATGGATTCATTATAAACTTGGTACAACATATTAACCTCTAGTGAGTGGACAAACAAATAATAAACACTTGACCTTTAAAAGTCAACATACTTAATATCCAGTTCAGCGTAATGCTTTTATCGCATTACTATTATTTTTCTGTATAAATACCAGCATTGGAGCCTTGGGGGTTTTTATGCAAAAAGTACCATTTTATTAGTATAATTTTGTTTTTTCTTTTCTTCTATGATAAGGTTGGTTCATTGAGTTTTTGTAACTAAAAATAGAGGTATTTGTAAATTATGGGAAGAGACAGCAGAAATTCACATAAAAAACCACATCCGGGTCTTCCAAACCACGAGCGCTCATCATCCACTTACTTCATGTCTTCTTATCAGCATTCTCAAGACAACGCTAAGTATTCTTTGCTTTGTAATACAACGAAAGTTTTATTAGCTGTTCTATCAAATATACCGGGTAGCGAAGGCAAACCCATAGTCTCTTTTGAGACTATGAAGCAAACATTAAATCACTCGCTTAATCTCGCAGGTGAGTGGGTAAGTAGTAATAATACTGATTTTTGTACAATAACCAGAGATAACGAACTGCTGCTATACGACTGCTTATCCTATATTTACAAAATGGGTACTACAGAAAAGTTCAAAGCCATAGTAGAAGCCTTTCTATACGAGGACGGTATATATTCACCCGATAAATATCATTGTGCAATAAATCAATATAACCAGGGATTTTTAGACTTGTTAAATACCTATGCACTATCTCCAAATTCCACAGAGCTATGCAGTGGTTCTACTCAAATTGTACCAGGGGTGAGTGCTTGGTATAAAATGCAGAATATTTCAGGCGAAGCATGCAAGTTGTTTGATGATGAATTTAATAAAATGGTGACGGGTTCTTGTGACTCTCAGCCAAAACTTTTGTATGCACTTACGGGCATTGTATGTTTTTACCTTTGTTATCGTTTATTATGCAGTAGCAACGCAAAAGAAATGGACAGGGAAACAAATAAAAGCTTAAGCCACAATGCATGAAACATCGAGTCATTCTATGATTCTCATAAAGTATTATTTGAATCGTTTATTTTCGATATTGATACAGTGTTGTAGATGCAACTGCCGCTATCACAATACCTATAGCTGTTGTCGCATACATACTCAAATAAGGTTTACGCGTGTTTTGTGGAGTTGCCTCCTCAGATTTGGGAGGAGGTAGAGCATTCTTTTGCTGTTCTGTATCTATTGCTTGCTGTGGCGAGGAAATTGAAGGTGTATTTTGAATAGTCTGTGTTGGTGTATTATTAGGCTGTTGCATATTCGCACACAACATTAACAAATATGCTTGAGCTGCCACATCGCCTTTCTTTGCAGCATATTCAGCAATCTCTAGTGACAGAACTGGATTATACATCTTTCTTTGCATAAAGCCCGTAGACAACATTGTTAAACTTGAAAAAAACAAATCCATCTCGGAAGTGCCTGTAATCAGATTTTTCGGTGGATTAAAAAATACTTGCGATAATATGAAATGTTGCCCCGCCCATGATGGATCGCCGATATAATTTGTTTGAGAATTTTTAAGCATAAGTGATTTTTTTAATAAGTTGAATGCCTCTTCTTTCTCTTGCGCTGAGTGTGGTAATTTTAAAATAGCTAAAGCCAGAGAAAACATTGCATAAGGATAATTATTTTTGATTGCTACGCGTAAATATTTTCTTGCTAATGGTATATCTTGCGTAGTAATTACACCACATAGTAAAATTTCACCTAAATTAAAACAAGCGTTTACATTATTTTTATTTGCAGCTTTTGTTAACCACACTATCCCTTCTGTGAAATTCTGGGCAACTCCCTGACCTCTAAAATATAATATACCAACTATTGCTTCTGAATCAGTGTCACCAAGCTTTGCTGCTTGTAAAAAATAGCCAAAGGCTTTTTCACTATCAGCTACTACACCTCTACCATAAAGGTGATAATTACCTAATTGGTGGAATGCATAGGGGTTATTTAATTGGGAGGCTTTTTGATAATAGTGTAATGCCATGTGATCACTTTGTTTGACACCTTCACCAGAGCCATAGCACCGTGCCAAATCAACATAGATGAGACTATATTCTTGATCAGCTGCTTCTTTTAAATTTTTGAACGCTAATTGAAGGTTAATCTCTGTGAAGTCACCTTGCAAATAGCTTCTTCCTAAATTGCCACAGGCAGGTGGATAATTTTCACCAGCTAATTCTTTCATTAATTTTGCGCCGGTTGCGTCGTCACGTTTTATTCCTTCACCTAATAAATAGCATTTGGCCAAGTTAAATCTTGCAATTTGTGATTGTTTAGCATGTTTTTTTAATAGGTTAAAACCTTTTTTAGGCTCGCGTTTGGTGCAAAGTCCATCAAGATAAATTTCAGCCAATACTATACCTGCCGTAGCATTATTTATACTTTCAAGATGATGCAGCATTTGGAATGCAACTTTAATTTTATCTTTATCTGTCGAAGAAAAAGATAAATAAAGACAAGCAAGCTGTATCATTGCGTCAGCGTTGTTATTTTTTGCTTCTTGCTCAAGTTCAGCTTGAAATGAATCGAACAAATCAGTTTTTGCTAATTGATCAATAAACTTTTTCTTTAATGAGGGTGCTTGTTTAAGTGTAATTTTATATGCGCCGCTTTCAGTATCCATGCACTCAATTTTTTCTGCATAAGGTTCTAATAAACTAGGCAATAACTTCTTAAGCACACCAGAAGTACCATTGGCATTCACATGGTTTCCACGTCCAGTAATGACGTAAATAGATTCAGCATTTTGTTCAAATGCTTTATGGAATACGTTTGTAATCGCTGTTTTTGTTTGCTGTACGCTAAAGCCATGTAAGTCAATAAGAAGCATGGTTTACTCTAATGGAAATCTACGTCTGTATTATACACCATAAATTAACTGCGCAGTCTTGTTTTACTATGTTGATAAATCTTGAGGAGGCAAGGTACATCAATATCTTTTATCGGCAAGGGTAGGGGATATATTACATTTTTTACCCTAGTGGCGACAGTGTCACCACTATTGGTAAGAGGGTGTGCACCTGATTTATATTGTAGTTTTTAACCTCAGTAAGTCGGACCATACTCTAAATTATGTTGACTATATAGCATTTTTTGACAATTCCTCCCAACTTGTTTAGACTCTTTTTTGGCAGGTTGCATTTAATCAGGATTATAAAACCATTCTTCATATTCATCCGATGGGAGAAGAGCCAAAAACAGCTAGCGCCCGGGGAGGCCCAAAAATGGATTTTCATATCGTGCTATTTGGTATTAACGTAGAATGATGAAGAATTCTTGCCACCATCATAATCAAAGTAAAAACATATATAAGTCTTTAACGCTTCCTGTAGAAGACCTTGATACCATATATACCTGTCCGATGCATCCACAAATACGTAAAACCAAACCCGGTAATTGTCCGATTTGCGGTATGACACTTGAACCAATAATCATTGCAAATGAAACAGCGCCTAATCGCGAGCTATGCGATATGCAGCGTCGGTTTTGGGTAGCGTTTTTACTTACTTTACCTGTATTTGCTCTTGAAATGGGTGGACATCTTTTTAAGGTGATTCATCTCATTCCTGCGAGTTGGTCGATAGGCATGCAAATGATACTAACAACACCCGTTGTGGTATGGTGTGGCTTTCCCTTTTTTGTACGTGCTTGGTATTCCTTTAAAACTCGTCATTTGAATATGTTCACACTAATAGCTATGGGAATTGGGGTTGCTTGGGTCTACAGTATGGTGGCGACTTTATGGCCTGAGATTTTTCCCGATACTTTTCGCACAACAACGGGTATTGTCGCAGTATATTTTGAAGCAGCAGCAGTTATTACAACGCTAGTATTACTAGGACAAGTCTTAGAGTTAAAAGCCAGAGAACAAACGGGAGGAGCAATCAAAGCTTTATTAAAACTTGCCCCAGCAATCGCTATGCGCGTATTACCTGATAGTACAGAAGAAGAAATTTTGCTGGAACAAGTCAAAGTAGGCGATCATTTGCATGTACGCCCCGGTGAAAAAGTGCCGGTTGATGGAGAAATTATTAAAGGCAAGAGCGTTGTTGATGAATCGATGGTTACAGGCGAATCAAGGCCAGTGGCTAAAGAAGTGGGCACAAAAGTTATTGGTGCGACAATTAATCAAACAGGTAGTTTTGTCATGAAAGCAATCCATGTTGGTAGCGATACCTTACTCGCACACATGGTAAAAATGGTCAGCGAAGCACAACGCAGCCGTGCGCCCATCCAACGTTTAGCGGACAAAGTTGCTGAATGGTTTGTTCCTGCAGTTATTATTTGTGCAATTGTTACGTTTGTTATTTGGGGAATATTTGGGCCAATACCTTCCTATAGTTACGGCCTGATTGCTGCTGTTTCTGTGCTCATCATTGCTTGTCCCTGCGCTTTGGGATTAGCAACGCCGATGTCGATTATGGTGGGCATTGGAGCAGCAGCAAAAAAAGGTGTGCTTATCAAAAACGCTGAAGCATTAGAACGTATGGAAAAAGTCAATACCCTAGTCATAGATAAAACCGGCACATTAACAGAAGGTAAACCAGTACTGACAACGATCATTACCACAGCAGACTTTACGGAAGATGAGGTATTGCTGCTGGCTGCAACCCTAGAAAGTAATAGTGAACATCCCTTGGCGCAACCAATTGTGTATGCCGCAAAAGAAAAAAATTTGACGCTCAGTGCAGTCCGTGATTTTGATGCGCCAACGGGGAAAGGCGTGATTGGAAGAATCAATAATCACTTAGTAGCGCTTGGTAATAATAAACTCATGCAGCAGATTGGTGTTCAAAATAATAGTCTTGATAAAAAAGCAACAGATTTGCGGTCAGATGGTGCAACGGTAATGTTGATGGCTGTTGATAGTAAGCTGGCGGCTCTATTTGTTGTTGAAGATCCAATTAAAACTTCAACTCATGCAGTTATTAAACAATTACAATCATTACACATTGAAGTCGTTATGCTCACGGGAGATAACCAAAGAACAGCAAATGCAGTTGCCTCACGGTTGGGTATCAAAGAAGTCATCGCAGAAATTTCACCAGAAGATAAAAGTAAAATGATTGCTCAATTAAAAGCAAAAAATCGTATTGTTGCCATGGCAGGCGATGGGATAAACGATGGGCCTGCGCTCGCTACAGCCGATATTGGCATTGCAATGGGCACCGGAACAGATGTTGCGATTGAAAGTGCAAGTATTACCTTGTTAAGTGGCGACTTACAGGGGATCATTACAGCGCATCAGTTATCAAAAAGAACGATGCACAATATTCGTCAGAATTTGTTTTTTGCTTTTGTTTACAACGCGCTTGGCATACCCGTTGCTGCAGGGGTTTTATATCCAGTCTTTGGTTTACTCCTAAGTCCAATGATTGCTGCTTTAGCCATGTCGCTTAGCTCTGTCTCTGTGATTGCAAATGCATTAAGATTAAAATTGGGATGATGACCTCTGCATATGCTCACTTGCAATTTGAATTCGCGCTGCCACACCCATCTGCCAAGACTGATAGTGATAAATATCTATAGCCAATTAAAATAACAATATGATAATTAATGATATTTATAGTTACTTTTGGTATTTATAGTAATTTAAGCATGATGTGTCAACACTTTTCCGGACACAGTTTAATTAAAAATTATAAGCTTGCTCAAATTCCACTGGCGACAAATAATCGTTAGCGGAATGCATTCTCATCCGGTTATAAAAAACTTCAATGTATTCAAATATCGCTTGCTTTGCTTCCTCCTTGTCTTTAAAAATGATGTGATGTACTAATTCTGTTTTTAACGTATGAAGTTGAGCCATGGTTCCGCGAAGTTGTCAGGTGTCACGCAAAATATCCCCGCCCTCGATTCGGCTAATTCCTTCGCCAAAGTGAGGCCCCAAGGTGCCCCCTTTTTGATGTCTTCTGATGAGATCCAAGGGTCGAGCGTCTGGATTACGTCGGGTAGCCAGTCGTGAAGCGCTAGCGCGATTGAATGGCTCAGTTCGCCTGACCAGCTCAGCAGGATCTTCATTCCTCACCTTGTTATCTTTTCCCTTATAGCACCGTCCGCGGGGCACGCGGCGTTTTTGTTTTTCGGCCCGGGGTGGCGCTTTGCTTTCGGGTCGCGGCTGGCCGCGCGGAGCGCGGCGGCGCGCGCTTTGTCCTGGCGCGCGTGCTTTTTATAGTTCTTTATCTATCCGGCTTGCTGGGTTGCGCGGGAGGTTTGTTGTTCCTCGGGGCGTCTGTGCTGAGGTTGGGACACTGCCCGCGCAACCCACCCGGCGCGGACGCGCAGCGACGCGCAGGGCGCGCGGGGGACGCGGGAGCCGAAGGCCGAAGGGCACCGGAGCGCAGCGTTAGGTGACCGAGCGCGTGGGCCGCGCGGCAAGCCGGTTGGGACGTGGAGCGGCGCGCTGATCTTTGTTCCACCTCGCGGGCGCGCGACGCGCAACGGGCCAAGCGTGATCGAGGAGCGGAGCGACGAGCACCTTGTATAGGCTCGTTCACGGGCGCGACGCGCGCCTATAGCTTTTTATGGTCTTTGTCTTTGGCGTTGCGTCCTGGCGCGGAGGCTGCGGCGTGGCTGCCGTAAAGATGCGCTGCGAACTCAGTGGATTCGCGGCGGGACGTCGGGGCTGTCTTGCGCGATGCTTTCTTCACTCTCCAGCAGATCGAGCGCGAGACGCATATTGTGGAGGTCCTTGACCAGTTCGTCCCACTTGCGCGCGGTGGCCGCTTTCTGGGCGAGTGAGCCGAGGTGTTGAAAGTCCTTGGCGGCTTCTTCGCATTCGAGGTGGCGAATCTCGATCAGCGCTTTCAGATGGTTGATTTTGAGACGACGAACGATGGAGTCCATGGCCCACCCCGGCAAGGAGATGCGCGCCGGACCCCGAAGTCTTTAGGGTCACGCTCTGTCCGGGCCACCAGTCAGAGGGCGCGCAATGATGGAAATATACTCCCGAATACGGGATAGTCGAGTGATTTAAATTACTCCGTTTTTCTGGAAATCTGGCTAGGGTAGAACCGGCCCCCTTGCGCGCGGCGGGGTTGTCTCTCGCTCCTGTCTCTCTAGCAAGTCGAGCATGAGTTGGGCGCCATATCCCATTTTCAGGAAGTAGTCCCACCGGTGGGCGACCCTCGATCTCTCTTCAAATGTCTGGGCGGTTTCAAAATCGGTGGACAGACACTCACACTGGAGGCGGCAAACATCCGACCTGCGCCCGCATCGCTTGGATCTTTGTTTTGCGGATCGAGGGTTCCATAGCGAACCTCGGCAGAGGAGAATGCGCGCCGGACCCCGAAGTCGTCTAGGGTCACACTCTGCCAGGCCTCTGCCAGAGGGCGCGCAATAGGGTGACTGTATCTTGGATTTGGCTTGGGGCGTGTGACGTAGATCACTCAATTCTTCGGAGGAATCGGGCTAGGGTAACTTAGGCAAACCCCTTTCACGCTGCACGGGAAGGCCCGCTCACTAGGGCGGGCCTCTGTATTGCGCTTGACCTCAGAGCAGGTCGAGGCGGTCGAGGGTGTCGGCTAGGTGCTTGCGGGCGGTGGGAGAAGGTAGGAGGTTTTGCGCTCGCAGCATCGGAGCGCCCTGGCTGTGTCGTGGTGGGTGGAGCGGTCGCGGTAGACGAGGAGGAGGATGGCTTGCTCGATGGCCGGGAGCATGGAGAGTGCGCGCTCGAAGTCGAGGACGCGGACGATGCGCGAGTCGGCCTCAGTGCTGCGGCGTTCGCGCCAGCCCTGGCGCTGGTAGTCGGTGACGATTCCGGCTTTGAGGGCGGCTGCGGTGGTAGGACCATTGATTGAGGCGGACAACGGCGAGGACTTCTTTGGTGGGCATGGGGTCGATCATGGTTCCTCGGTCGGGTCTCCTGGCTTGGCGAGCTCGTCGTGGAGCGCGGCGAGTTGTGCTTCTGGTCGGCCACCGCTGGCGGCGGCGCGGGCTTTGAGTTCAGCGGCGTGTCGGCGGGAGAGCGGCGTAGAAAATTCGGCGAGCGAGTGCAGCATCTCGTCTCTGCGGGTGGGTTCTTTGGCGGGATCGTAAGTGCTGGGGTGGGCGAGCCATTGGGCCGCGTCTGGTGCAGTCGCCGCGGCTGCACCAGATTTGCGGGGTTCGCCGGACAATGCAGAGACCTGTCCATTGCAGATACTATACCCCGGTAGGTATAGAGTGCAAGCAACTGAACGAACAGGTGAACTGCTGATCCCCCGCTGGGTGCTTAGTTATGGGGGTAATGATTTACTTCGCAAAATAGAAGGGTCAGAGCTTTCGGTCGTGGGCTACTTTGAGGTAGGACGTTTCAGCAAAATCAAACTGTCGCCTTCGGAATCTACCAAGCGGCCACAGCCTCCCAGCCGTCTCTTCCAAGAGCATTTAATTGCTCTTCGCGTTCAGGTAGATCGCTTGGTTGCGGAAGAACACGGACACTATTCGATATTCCCACTTCATTTACGCCGCCCTTTCTGCCTCCCGCTCGTAGGACTCCCACAGGGCTACGAGGTCTGAGACTTCCCAAAGTCGATCCGTCACGCCAGCAGCCATAACTGCGCGAACATATGAACTGCCGAGACGTTCATCGTCTCGAAAGAGGGGGATGCAGCGCCGGGAGGCTGAGTGGCAGCGAACGCATGGTTCCGCTAGACCGCCGAAGAAGTAGCGCCCGCCCCACGGGTATTCTCTTCTCGTTCTTTCCTCTCCAACAGTTCCAGCATCAGTTGGAAGGCGTGCTTTTCCTTGAGCACGTTGTCCAACTGGCGAGCTATCCGGCTTTCTGCTCCAGGCTTTGATTCTCTCGCTCAAATTCCTTAGCCCACGCGTCGATCATGCGGTCGCGCAGCGCGACCTGTGCCTTATAGGTCTGTATGGTCAGCTTGCGGATGGTCGGTTCCATGGGCTGGCTCCAATAATGCACGCCGGACCCGGAAATGGACTCGGGTCCGGCCCTGTCCGGGCCACGGTCAGGGTGGCGTGCATTAGGGAAACTATAGACCCGTTTTAGGCTGGATGGTGAGATTTATCTCACTCAACCGGGCGTCAGAGCGGATGCCCCGGAAGTGAGATTGAATCGGCACTGGTAACGAGTTCCAATGTTACTAGCGGAGGATAGCCCAATGAAAAGCCTGTTTCTGAATCTGTCTGCGAAATTCCAAGGCCTGAAGAATGGCGAGGAAGGCCAGGACCTCGTGGAATATGCTTTGCTGGTTGCCCTGATTGCTCTAACCGTTATTAGCGGCGTCAGCAGTGTAGCCACCGCAGTCAACGGCGTGTTCTCGAATATCAGCAGCTCGTTGGCATAGTCCCAACAGGGATCGGCGATAGAGAACGCAGAGCCTCTCGGAAAACCGGGGGGCTTTCGTGCGTTTTAATGACTGTGTTTTACGAATTATATTATTACCCTGTTTGGCTAGCTCCCTTCGCAGGCGGCGACGCGCGGCTTTCGCTTTCTGGCCGGCCGTGGTTTGGGCGCGGCTTGCTGTTCCGCGCCGGCGCGGAGCCGTGCCTCGATGCAAGCGCGGGTGCACCAGACGCCGAGGTCCGGATGCGGCGCGTGGGCATTGCCGCAGCCGGGGCAGGTGTCGGGTTGGGGGTGGGGGGTGGTCATGGCTTTTTGGCTCCTCTCTGCTTGAGAACCGAGAGTGCAACCTGCGCGGCGTATAGGAGTTGTGAGCCGTCGCGCCCGTCGAACACTTCCAACTGAATGCCCTGCGCGATGGCGGAAATGTAGGCGCGGATCGACGGCAGCGAGTCCATTGTGGGCATGGCGAGCTTGTAGGCGACCTGGGCCATGCGGAGCGCCTTGGCTGCGGGGAGTCCTTTCTCCTGCGCGAGCTCGTGGGCGCGGGACCACTCGGCCTTGCAGTGGTCGCGCTTTTTGTGTGCGGCTGGTGCGATCGCGTGGCGGTTCGGCCTGGGCCGCGATGTAGATGGGCGGGTGATCGATGAGCGAGAGCCTCATGCGGAGTGTTCTTTCTGCCACGTTGGGCGTTTGAGTGCTTCGAGGGTTTCGCGGCTGACCTTGCGCAGCCGGTGGTCGAGGTACCAGATGGTCGAGGGCAGGTTTTTGTGGGCGAGAAGCGCTTGCACGTCGCGCAGGTCGCCGGTGAGTTCGAACATGGCGACGGCAGTGGTGCGGCGCAGGTCGTCAGGGCGTCCAATGCTTGGTGATGCCGAGTTTGGCCTTGGTGTCGCGGACGAGCTTGGCGAGGCACTGCGGCGTCTGCGTTTGTTTGAGGCTGGCGAGGAGGGCGCGCCCGCGAGTTTTCCAGAGTTGGCGGACGAACGGGCGCGGGTCGTTCATGTCGCATTCGAGGAGGAGGCGCTCGACTTGGTCGGTGACCGGGAGCGCCGCCCTGGCGCCATACTTGGTGGTGAATTCGAGCATGCCGGTTGCGGGCTGGTAATCGGCGGGGCCGAGGCGAGCGGCAGTGCCGGCGCGGATGGCGAGGTCGCTGCAGAGCAGGAGCCAGAGGCGCGCGTGATCGGGGACGGCGGCGAGCACACGGTCGAGTTCGTCGCGGTCGACGGTGACGTTGCGCGGCGTGATGGGCGGGTAGCGATGGATTTGCCCGTCAAGCTTCGGCGCGCCGTGGTTTTCCCAAAGCCAGCGAAGAAGACGGCGGAGCGACGCGGCTACCTGGGCCTTAGTGGAGTTCTTCCACGGACTGGCGCTGAGCCGATAGTCGAGCTCCTGGATGGTGGCGTTCGAGAGTTGATCGGGACGCAACGTTCCGCAGCCTTCAATGATGAGTCGGGCGGCCGTTTTGTAGTTGGAATGGTTGCGGCTTGCGCCCTAGTATGGCCGCGAAAAGGATATGGGCTGTGTCTTCCCTTTCGCCGGGTGTTTTGGGTGGGCTAACTCCTTTTGTTCGGCCTCATAGGCGAGGGCCGCGCGGCGGCTGGTGAATGATTTGCGGAGGCGTTTGCCGGTGGCGTCGCGCCAGTCGGCGTAGAACTTGTGTCCTTTTTCGAACATTTTTCCTTTTCCTTATAGTGGTAACCGGTGAAACCCGAGCGTCTGTGATTCCCCGCACTGGGAGCGGGTGTTCGCTTATTTTGGACACTAGAACTATTATTTGGCGAAGGAGAATTGTGAAAGAGCCATGCCGGATTTGGTCGTTGGATCGGTCGCCGCGATTGTGGGAATCTTGGTGGGATTTTGGTTGCGCGGCGCCGCGGCGGCGAAACGAAGCGCTGAACTTGAGCGCGATCTTGGATCGGTTCGCAATGAACTGACACAGGCACAGGCCGAGTCAGCAGCGCGAGCAGGCTTTGAAGCCCTGGCTGGAGAACGCGACAGATCCCTCGGCGACCTTCGCGGAGAGCTGCAGGCGAAACCGAGTCCGAGCGTTTGCTGAATGCCCGCGTAAGAAACGAGGCCGACCTTCGGAATGAGCGGCAGAACATTCAAGAGAAACTGGGGCTGCTTGAGACAGCAAAGAAGAGTGGTTGACGAGTCGGATTAGAAATCTGCTCCCGGAGTTCCGGAGCAAATCCCGAACCCGTATCTTCAATCCGCACTTCTACTCCGCTCCGGCTTGCGCCTTGTCACGCCGCCTCACGCGCAATGTACCACCTGCAACGCCCATCGCATCGTAAGCGTTTTGAATCAGATTCACGAAGGCCTGTTCACTGAGACCTTCATCCAGCGGAACCAACGGCAAGTTCGGCTGGTACAACCGTTCCACTCTGACCGAACCGGTGTTGTCTTTGTGCGTGGCTGCGACCGCTTGCAGAGCTCGATCCAGCACAGGTACGATCTCCTGCGGAACCAGTTCGGCATGCAACGGTCTGGCAAAATCAAGAAACCTCGTTACCAACGCACTCAACCGATTGGTCTCACTCGATATGTATCCCGCCAGCTCGTTTGCCAGAGGATTGGACTCGCCCAACTTCTGTTGCAGCATTTCTACCGATCCCTTAATCACTCCCAGCGGGTTGCGAATCTCATGCGCCAGTCCCGCCGACATTTGACCCAATGCAGCCAGCCGTTCCGATCGTCGCGCCTCCTCTTGCGCTTGTTGTAATTTTCGATTAGTTTCCGCCAGAGTTTCGGCCAGTTCCTGGTAGCGTTTGATTTGCCGTCGATTCTCTACCACGAAGCGGTTCACCACCATTGCGGCAAGAAAAAAGAAGAGTACGCGGATAGCCAGAAGGCCATAGCTTTCCCTGGTAACCTCATATTCCTGCAGCGCTGGATAAAGATAAGAACAATAGGCAGCCGACGCCAGCGCCGTCCTTAACAATGTAGCCAGCGGACTGAAATATTCCGCCGCTGTCACCGCAGGAAGAAAATAGATTGGCCAGTAGCTGCTGTTGATACTCAGCTCACCGGTATGGTCGATCAGCAGCGTCGCCAGAGCAATCTTGAGCAGTACAATGTAAGCTGCTCCGCGCCGCGGCGCCGGTCTCAGGACCCAACTCTCGCTTAGCTGTGTCACCCCAAACGCCAGCAACACGAACTGCTTGTGAACCTCGCCCACCGGCGGTAGCACTGCTAGTCCGGCGAGAAACAGCAGCCAGAGAAGATCCATCCAATTCATTGCCGGACGCTTTTGTTCGTTCATATGCAAAGCACTAGAAACAAACACGCCGGTAACGGATTACGTACCCGTTTCCCGGCGCTATTTTCTTCCTCTGATTTCCTGCGGTCCGTAGAGATCGTATTTCATCCCGAACCCTATCAGACCGCAGGCGATTCGCTCACGTCAACATCACTTCTTAGAAGAACTCGCGTGCGTATCTACCGACGGATGCGAATTCTGCTGCCGTGCTGGAGCGGGCGCGGGATGCTGCTGCGACGTACTGAGTTTCTGTTCCTGCCCCCGGGCTGCTGTGTATTCCCCTGCCGTGCCGGAGCCACCGGCTTGTCCGCAGGATGCGACCGTTGCCGCGATGATTGCACACCCCTGTTCTCAGGTTGCGCCTGAGTGGTGTTCTCCGGCTCTGGAGTCCCTTGCGCTTCCCACACCCGTGGTTGCGTTTTCGCCTGACTAGTTCCACTACTGGGTTGCCCGAAACCACGGAAGCCATCGTCCGCCTGCGGTTGTCGCGTCAGCGGAGTCGGCGGCACTCGACGGCCCGGCGCCTGCTGCCGCACCAACGATGACGATTGGTTCAGATGACCACCCGCCTGCGCCTCCTTCTGATCAAACAAACGCGGTATAGGAGCAGGCGTCCTCAACGCCACCACCGCACGGCTGCTAACTGCCGTCGGCGGCCCGGCCACAGGCCTTCCCGATCCCATCACGCTGCTGCGAACAGGTTCAAGCATAACCAAGCGCGAGACAGGTGCAGCGGCGAGTTCTTTCGACGGCACGGAAACCAAGTTCCGGGCCACCGGCTGCGCATTTATGAATGTGTCACGGGAAACCACCGTCACACCGCCGCTCACGCCGCGGTTCGCATACGTAAAATCGTTCACCGCGGCTCGGTTGATAAAAGTGCTGTTGTACACATTCGTCACTCTCGCCATATCTACGCGAGTGTTTGTGATGTTCACCCGGTTCACATATACACGGCTGACGCGATACCCCGGGATAAATACTTCTCCCGGAGCCAGTGGAAACCATCCAACTCCTGCTCCGAAAGAAAACGAAAATTTGGCTCCAGGCCCACCGCCAACCCACGCCACCAGGGCCGGAGCATATACCGGCCGCACCATGCTCGGTCCCGGAACCCACAGCCATGCGCCTCCGGCAAGAGCCCACCGTCCGTAGTGGAAGGGGCGAACCCCCAAGGCTCATCTGCCACCCATGTCCAGCCCCACGGACCCACCCACGCCCAGTGGCCGAAACGGTACGGCGCCCATCCCGCAACCACCGCACGCGGACGCCAGCTCATGCCATAGCCGGCGACATAGCTCCAGTCTCCATAAGCGTCGAGGTCTTCGTATCCCGTCATGTCGCGTGAAACGTAATTTGCGGAATCTGACTGATCCTCTTGCCGGTCACGATCGAGTGCCCAGGTATCGAACCCATCTTCGGCTGGAATCTGGCTCAACTCATAATTCAGTTGATCGGCTCCGGTAATGTCGCGTACTGATTCGCAACGACCGTGTAAGAGGAACCACCGCCAGTGACCTCGCCGCGACCGCGCCAAACGGCCACTTCGGTTCGATTGCCATCCGGATCTACATCGATGCGATAATCTCCCGGCTGCGCCACAACGAACGCTACATTGGGTGTATCGATTTCATAGGCATCGTCGTCGTCGACGTGACGCAACTTCACAATCAGCGAGCCCTGCACTAAACGAATTTGCGTTGCCCGGTCGCTCACTTCGAGCAGTGTAATTCCGGTCGTCGGACCGAGCCGAAGCGCGGTCGATCCAATGTGTAGTTCAGCCCGCGAATCTTCATCCGCCCAAAGATTGTCGCCAGTCACCAACGGCCGATTCAAAACGGCTGTGACCCAATCATTTTCTCCGCCGGGCTGGAACGAGACTGTGCCCTCCACAAAATTCAAGCGAGCGACGGGGCTCGGCGGATCGGGCGCATTTGCATCTTGAGAGCTCTGTTGATTTTGCCCATCCGGCGTCACTTGTGCATCCTGCGCATTCAATCCGACGGGCACCTGCAGCATGAACACCAAGCTCGCTACTGCAACCGCCCAGCTCCACCAATGCGTATGTCGTTCCATAGTTTCTCCGTGCCGAATAGACACTTTCCAAGCCGAGAAGAGTCTCTCAACAATCCTATCCACACCTCTGTAAACACAACAGAGACGCTTTAGTTTTCATGGTTACTAAAGGGTTTGGGCCAGCGATTGCAAGGAGAAATCTATTTTTCGGCCACTTCAGCGGGCCGCGGGCTTCGGGAAATCTCATCCAATGTGAGATTCAGTTCCAATACGTTCACTCGCGGCTCACCTAGAAATCCAAACTGTCGGGACTCCGTATGCTGGCGCACCGCTTCGCGAACTACAGCTTCGCTTAGGCCGCGTTCTCTCGCGATGCGCGGCACTTGAAATTCAGCGGCCTCCGGCGAGATATTCGGGTCAAGGCCAGAGCCGGATGACGTAAGCAAATCCATAGGAATTGGCGTACTGGGATTTTCCGCCTGCAACCGATCTGCATCTGCTTGCACTCGCGCTATGAGAGCTTGATTGGTTGGTCCGAGGTTCGAGGCGCCAGAATTACCCGCATCGTAACCCGTTCCAGCGTTGGAGGGACGCGAGTGGAAATATCCCAGCGATGAAAATGTCTGTCCGATCAATCGCAAACCCACCACCTTGTCATTTTTCGTTATCAGTTCACCGTTCGCTTGCCTCGGAAACAGAACCTGTGCCAGGCCCGTAATCACGAGAGGGAAAAACAGGCCGAACAATACCGTCGTCACCAGCGTCATGAGCACAGCGGTAATCAGATTTTTCTTCATAGTTTCCTCTACGCCAGTCCCGCCCGCACAATCAGCAGATCGATAATTTTGATTCCAATGAAAGGCACGATCACTCCACCCAGCCCATACACCAACAGATTTCTGCGCAGCAGTACGGCCGCACCCTGCGGAACGTATTTCACTCCGCGCAACGCCAGCGGAATTAGGGCAACGATAATCAGCGCATTAAAAATTACCGCGGACAATATCGCCGACTGCGGCGTCGCCAGGTGCATTACATTGAGCGCCTGCAGGACCGGAAACGTCCCGGCAAACATGGCCGGGATGATGGCGAAATATTTTGCTACGTCGTTCGAAATCGAAAACGTGGTCAGCGCACCTCGGGTCATCAACAATTGCTTACCGATCTCAACAATCTCAATCAGCTTCGTGGGGTTCGAGTCTAGATCCCCCATGTTGCCGGCTTCTTTCGCGGCCTGGGTTCCAGTATTCATGGCGACCCCCACATCGGCCTGCGCCAGTGCTGGAGCGTCATTCGTGCCGTCGCCAGTCATGGCAACCAGTTTTCCTTGTCCCTGTTCCTTTCAAATGAGATCGAGCTTGTCTTTCGGCGTGGCCTGCGCTAGAAAATCGTCCACTCCTGCTTCGGTTGCAATCGCCGCCGCCGTCAGCGGATTGTCCCCCGTAATCATCACAGTTTTGATTCCCATAGCGCGCAATTGATCAAAACGTTGCCGCATGCCGCCCTTCACGATGTCTTTCAGATGAATCACTCCCAACGCACGCCCGTTCTCAGCCACCACCAGCGGAGTTCCTCCCGAACGTGAAATCGCTTCGACGGCTCCCCGAACTTCCGCAGGCAGCGCGCTTCCCTGCTCTTCCAGATATTTCGCAATTGCATCCGTCGCACCTTTTCGGACAGCGCGCCCATCGAGATTCACGCCCGACATGCGAGTCATCGCACTGAATGGAATAAATTCCGCATCGTGCGAACTCATCTCGCGCCCACGCAATCCGTACTTCTCTTTCGCCAGTACTACAATCGAACGGCCCTCAGGAGTTTCATCGGCCAGCGACGAAAGCTGCGCCGAATCCGCCAGCATCGCTTCACTTACACCCGGCGCCGTCACAAATTCCGTAGCCTCGCGGTTGCCCAGTGTGATAGTTCCAGTCTTGTCGAGCAATAACGTGTTCACGTCGCCGGCGGCTTCGACTGCGCGTCCCGACATCGCCAGCACATTGTGCTGCACCAGGCGGTCCATGCCAGCGATGCCGATCGCTGAAAGCAATCCCCCGATGGTTGTGGGAATCAGGCAGACCAGCAAAGACACCAGCACAAACACCGTCTGCGGCGCGCCCGCATAAATCGCGAATGGCTGCAAGGTGACTACTGCCAGCAAAAACACAATGGTTAGGCCGGCCAGCAAGATATTTAGCGCGATTTCGTTCGGAGTCTTCTGCCGCTCCGCGCCTTCTACCAGCGCGATCATGCGATCCAGAAAAGTCTCGCCAGGGTTAGAAGTGATCTTCACTTTCACCCAGTCGGAGAGCACGCGCGTTCCGCCAGTAACTGCCGAGCGGTCGCCGCCCGCTTCACGAATCACCGGCGCGGACTCCCCCGTAATGGCAGATTCGTCAACCGACGCCACTCCCTCGACGATCTCGCCATCGCCGGGAACAAATTCACCGGCCTCTACCAGCACCATGTCTCCTGAGCGCAACTTGGATCCGGGAACGGTTTCGGTTTTTCCGTCGGCAAGCAGGCGGTTCGCCATCGTCTCCGCCTTCGCGCGCCGCAGAGCATCGGCCTGCGCCTTGCCGCGACCCTCGGCCATAGCCTCGGCAAAGTTGGCAAACAGGACGGTGAACCAGAGCCACAGTGTGATCTGCAGGTTGAATCCGAAACTCGTCTGCCCGCGCATTCGCTCTAGAATCAGCAATACGGTAGTCACTACGCTGCCCACTTCCACCACAAACATCACCGGATTGCGCATCATGGTTACCGGATGCAATTTGACAATCGAATCCCACGCCGCACGGCGCACAATCTTTACGTCCCACAAGCTGCGTTTTGCTTTCTTGCTGGTCATGGTTGCCTATTGTCATCCTGAGCGGAAGTTACGCTTCGCGAACGCGAAGCATAACTGAAGCCGAAGGATCTCTACTCTGCCCTTACTGCGATTCCCGTTCCAAGCTTGCCTAAAAAGTTTTGCCCGCTTGCATCAACAAGTGTTCGAGAATCGGCCCCAAACTCAACGCCGGGAAGAATGTCAGGGCGCCGACGATCACTACCACCCCGATCAGCAGCACGGTGAATAACGGACCGGTGACTGGAAACGTACCGAGCGTTGCAGGAGTCTGTTTTTTGTGCACAAGATTTCCCGCGATCGCTAACACCGGAAGAACCATCATGAATCGGCCAAGTAGCATGGCCATACCAAGAGCGGTGTTGTACCAGATGGTGTTTCCGCTCAGGCCGCCGAAACCCGAGCCGTTATTCGCCACCGCCGAGGTGAAGGCATAAAGGATTTCGCTGAATCCATGCGGTCCTGGATTCAAGATCGCAGAGGTGCCGAAGCTGTACAAAACCGAAATCGCTGCGAACACCAGAATCACCAGCGGAAAAATCAGAATCACCAGCATGGCCATTTTTACGTCGTAGGCTTCAATCTTTTTTCCCAGATACTCTGGGGTGCGCCCCACCATCAGTCCAGCGATGAACACGGAAAGAATGACGAAGACCAGCATTCCATACATTCCCGCGCCCACTCCGCCGAAGATCACTTCACTCAGCATGAGGTTGATCAACGGAACCATTCCGCCCAGCGGAGTAAACGAGTCATGCATCGAGTTCACCGCGCCGCAACTCGTATCTGTAGTCACGGTGGCGAATAGCGCCGAGTTCACCACGCCGAAGCGTACTTCTTTGCCTTCGAGGTTACCGACGGTATGCGCGGTCGAAGATCGATTGTGTGAGCCGTGTTGTGCTGCAGCTGTTACTAATGGATTTCCGCGCGCCTCGGCCCAGTACGCGGTCGTCACTCCAGCCAGGAAGAGCAACGCCATCGCAGCCCACACCGCCCATCCATGCCGCTGCGAGCCAGTCATTTTTCCCAACGTGTAAGTTAGGGCGGAAGGAATCGCAAAAATGCAGAACATCTCGAGAAAGTTTGTAAAGGGAGTCGGATTCTCGAAGGGATGCGAGCTGTTGGCATTGAAGAACCCGCCACCGTTCGTGCCCAGCTCTTTAATAATCTCCTGCGAAGCGGTCGGCCCTTGCGCGATCACTTGCTGGGTTGTCGTCTGCATCAGCGGTTTGCCGTCAGGGCCATTTACCGGCTTACCGTCGGCGCCTAGTTGCGGGGTCTGGTACGGATCAACCAACTGCACCGTGTCATACGGCTTCAGGTTCTGCACCACACCCTGCGATACCAAGACCAGCGCGCCCACCAGGCACAGTGGAGCCAAAATCCACAGCGTTCCGCGAACCAGATCAGCCCAGAAATTTCCGATGGTCTTTTGCTCGCGCCGCGCAATGCCGCGAATAAAAGCAATCGCCAGCGCCATGCCCGCGGCCGCCGAAACCCAATTGTGGTAAGCCAGACCAACCATCTGTGTTAGATAGCTCATGGTGGTCTCAGGCGTGTAATTTTGCCAGTTGGTATTCGTCGTGAACGAGGCTGCCGTATTGAAAGCCAAAGCAGGAGCCACTCCCGCCAGCTTTTGTGGATTCGCGGGCAGCCACAACTGCACTCGCTCGAGCACATAAAGCAGAATCATCGAGGCGCCACTGAAGAAAATCAGCGCCAGCGCATATTCCTTCCAGTCCATCTCATGGCGTTCGTCCACGCCGGTGAGTCTGTATAAAATCCGTTCGAGTGGCCGCAAAACGGGATCCAACCAAGTGCGCTCCCGTGCGAACACGCGAGCGATGAATGCTCCCAGTGGTTTCGTGACCAGGAAAACTACCAGCAAAAAAAGGAAAATTTGCAGCCATCCATTTGCCGTCATCAAAAGTTCTCCGGCCGCAGCATGGCGTACACGAGATAAACCAGCAATCCCGCGCAAATGATTAGCATGATGATCGGTCCAGCGCTCATAGAAATCTCAGCGCACTCGCTCACAAAATCGTACGTACGCCATCGACACTGCAAAGAACAAAACGGTTACAAATAGAAAAACAACGTCTTCCATACGCGATACTCCTCCACTGGTTGCTGCTACGCATCGTGATTAAAACTTCACCAAGATAGCCATGTCGATGAACTGCTCGTCCCGGCGCAGATCGGGAAACCATACGCTACTCCCTTGCCCCGCACACGCCGTCTGCGCCGCACTGAGAGTAAATGCCCCGGATGTGTTCCCATCGCTGCAGGCAAAATATTGAGGAGATCCGTTATTGGTATAAGGCACTCCGCCCGAACCCGGCGGCGTGACTCCACCGTGGCCGGACCAGTACGGCACGCTGGCATGGCGATAATCGTATTCCCACCGGAAGGTGATGTACTGCCGGGGCATGTAGTCAAACGTAACCGACGAATCCCAGGCCTTGAATGGATCAGAGGGATTCCCCGCAAAGTAAGGTGAATTGATCGCCGCCGACTCAGCTGTTTCTCCATTGATAGGAGGAATCAGAACCAGATAGCGTCCGGGATTGTTGATCTGGCCTCCGCCCAGCGTGAATCCGTACCGATCCTTCTTGAACCACATGCGGTTGTAGAGCATGTAGCCGATAAAGCTCTGCTTCGGATTGATTCCCGAATTAAAATTGTCGCCGCCGATCGACTTGGAATCCTTCGTGTTTCCAAGACAGCTGACGCCTTGCAGATAGACGCCAGTCGAAGTGGTTGTGCTGCGGCCGAATTCACAACCCATATCGCCGGTGAATGAGAACGCCATCTTGTCCAGAGTTTTTTCCGGTCTGTCGTAATACTTGATTTCGATGCTATCGTCGGTGTGGATCCGTCCCCGGTTCGGTATGTAAAGATCGTCGTGGCCGAGCCCATAATTATTGGAGATGATGTTCACCCAGGGTCTCGGAGTCCATTTGATTTGCCCACCCAACCCTTTCCGCGAGTTGGCTGAACCATACGATTGCCATCCATTGATCAGCCACGGTTCGATCTTCAAATGAGGGTTGGGGAAAATCTGAACTCTCAAGCCATTGAAGAACCAAGGGGTGTTCGAAGAAACATACGAAGGCTGATACGCCCAGTTGTCAAAGTTGTAGTAGCTGAACAGGCCAATGTAAGAAAGGAAAATACCAGCATCCACATTGATTCCGTCCAGCGCATTAATGTGGTACCCACCATATGCCTCGGCCAGATAACGATACGCGGTATCAAGGTCCCACTGTCCCTTTGCTGGACTGGGATCATTGCGCGGAGTAGTTGCGGAATACATGCCGAACTGCGTCATAAATCTGGCACGGACGTTGTCATAGTGGAAGTCGCCGCCAATGCCGAGTTGCTCCAACTGAACTTCGTTAGAGCGAAATATTTCACTCGATCCACCTATCGTATTGTCTACGGGCTTATTAAAATCGTAGGTGTAAGTCACATCGGCGCGGATTTCCGGAGTGAAGAATTTCGAATCGCCGCGCGGTTCGTAAACGCCGAGCGCGCCGCGCAGCGTAACGTGCAAGCCATCGTCGGGCGGGCAAGCTTCGGCAGCCGCGCCTGGTCGCGGAAACAGACGCAGCGGATCTGCGAGCGCGAAATCTATTTAAGGTGAAGTAAAGATGGCCGGATTGCGCTGGGCGGGAATTCGTAGTACCTCGCCTTCGATCCACACATCCTGAAACGCGCCTTCAAGCAGGTTGCCAATCTGCTGGCGTAATTCCGCTGACCTTCCAGACGCGGCGCTGCGGCACCAGATCGAAAAGTAAAGTTTGGTTCATGAGTTGGTCAGCTTCGCGGCGGAAATGATTGATGATCCACGAAATTCAGAGTGAGCGCCACGCTCAGAAGAATGCAAGTGACGGTCGCAAAATAAAAGCTGCCGTTTTTGCCTTGGTAGGCGATGTCTCCGGGCAGGCGCCCCAGCCGGAACGGAAGTTTCGCTCCGGTGAGCAGGAACGCGCCGGCAATAACCAGCACCACACCGAAGATCAGCAGCATTTTGCCGAGATCGTTGAATGGGCTGCGCCGAGTATGCCACGTTGTCCTCGCCGTCATCGATTCGATCTTAGCCCCGCGCAATGGGAATGCAAACGGTAGTTGCGGCGGTAAATGACGGCGGATGTCGAGTAGCAACGATTGAAGCGTGGGCGATTAATGCGAGGGCGGCTGGTACTGATTTCGCAAGGGCTTTTCGGTGCAATCGTGGGCGGCGAATTTCAACTCCACATCGGTGAGCTTGGTCTGATGTAACACGTTGACGAGCCAGGAGACCGAGTCGCATTCATAGACGCTCATGAGAGCGTTGGACCTGCCGTCGACTTTTCGCAGCTTGCGCAAACCCATACAGCCCTTTTACTCCTTTGCGGCAGGAAAAGCCGAGAATCTCTCCGCTGCGCGGTGGATGGCACCGGCTAATCCGTGTGTCTATCGTTGTATCTATTTGGCACTGAAGCTTGGCGGTCAGTGCTTGAACATGAGGGCGGCGAGATTCGTGGCGACCATGACCACGCCGAACAAAATGACGAAAATGCCAAAGACCCGGCGAAGTTGATGCGCGCTGAGATGCTCGGTCAACTTGACGCCGAGATAGGTGGTGAGCAAAGCGGGAATTACAAGCTCGACGAGCAAAGCCCAATTCACACTGAGCGAGTGGCGATGGCCAATGAGAGCAAGCGCGCTATTCAGGGCAATCACGAGCAGTGACGTGCCAGTGGCCGATTTGATGGGAATGCGCAGGAACAGGACCAGTGAAGGCACGACCATGAAACCTCCGCCCACGCCGAGAAAGCCCGCCAGAAATCCTACTGCGGCTCCTGCCGCCACCACGGGCCAGATTTTTTCGCTTTTTTGGTCGGGGCTTCGGCTCTTTTCGTTTGTAAAGCATGGCCGTGCCGGAAATTCCCATTAACACACCAAACAGCAGTAGAAGGATCTTTCCGGGAACCTGCACGAAAAAATAGCGCCCCAGGAAATTCAACGGGCTGCCGAAACAGAAAAAAAGTAGACCGTCCTTCCAGGCCACGCGCGCCGCTTCCTGATGTAAAAAGGCTCCGACCAGCGCGGTGCTGCCGACCAGAATTAGCGAAAGGCTGATGGCGGCGTGCGCCTCTACGCCGAGCGCGTAGACCAGAATCGGCACGGTGAGAATCGAGCCGCCGCCGCCTAGGAAACCTTTAAAACCAGACCCATTGCTGCAATCAGAAAAATAGCGAGCCAGAGATGCAAGCAGCGTCCTTTTCCGCAGCCGAGCGGAAGCGCGAAGGAAAATTTTCAGGTGAGTCGCAAACTAATGCGGCGCACATTCTCGTTCATTTTGCGGTTTCCGGGAGCAAGCTTTTTGGGAAGCAAACGAGGGAGTGCAATGGCCGGAGGGCGCGCGCCCGATTTGGGCGACCGATCTGGATGACCGATGCGCGCGGCGCGTGCTTCGCTGGTTCGTTTAGCGAACGAAACTCAGGTTTTCACTTCCGGAGGAACCGACGACCGATCCGGGATAGGAACCGTCTCAATGAGGTGCGTTTGGGTTGGGTCCTCTGGTACTCCGAATGTAGAGAGTGCCGCCATTTTCACGGCAAACTGCATGGGACCGACGATTCGGAAAGCCGGGTAATTGCGCCACCTTCCGGTTCGTCCGGTGCTCCACTTGGAGACGTACAGGTAATCTCTGGTCTCAATGGATACTTCCAGGCATTTCGGGGAAAAAGCCCCACGCAACCCGCCTTCAGGCCGGCGAGCCGTCCGGTTTGCCACGGCCTGTTTTGCTGCTTCGCTGAAATGGCACCGGCATGAAGAAACGCCAGGAACAGGGATGCCGCGATGATTTTCCGGTAGCACATGGTTGTCGGGTACCGACCAACTTCTGCGATGTGGAGGGCCCGGGCAATGATTTACCGGGCGGGCTGTTACAGCCAAGCGCCCCATTAGTAATTACATGGAGACGACGCTAAAGTCCGGCGATGGTCGATAGAAATGCGGCGGCGATGGCCGCATAGCCGGCAGCGTTGGGGTGAATGTCGGGGCCTGAAAGGCGCGGGCGCGGCCATCCAGGTAAAGGTGAGCGTAACAAACACATTCACCGGAAGCTTGATGATGGCGATTTTTCGGACAGTTAATGCCGAAATGCGGCGGCAACGTCAGCCACGGGAACACCGAAGACCTGGTACACGCTCTCCAGAACGCCATTCAAGCTCGCGGGACCACCGTCGGTGAGCGCTAGCGATTCTTGCGCGAGGGCGGGCCCTTCCGGCGCGGGCAGAAGCTTCGCGGCAGCGAGGAACGCATCGTAATAGTTCATGGCCACGATGGGCACGCTGGGGTTTGCCGTCCGCAGCCGCCAGAGGATATAGGGGAGATTCCCGGGAATGGTCATAAGGTGTTCGCCGCGACGCACGGCTCATTAATGGTCAGGGTGGTGAGGTTGAAGCACTGATCCACGTAGTTCACGCCGATATCGATCGTCACTCAACTTCACATCATGATTCTTGAGAAAGTCCTCGGCGGCGGCCCAGTGGGTACCATCGGCCTCAGAGACAGGCCGCCGGTAATCATGGTCTGCGTGGTTTCGCCGGAGCAGCCCAGCCCTTCGAGACTGAGTTAGGGCACGCGGGCGCGCAGGACTGCGTAAAGATCATCGACGTAGCCCTGATTGGTAGGCACGTCGCCGCCCCGACGGGTTGCAGACCCCACCGAGAGCGAATCCCCCAGCGCCAGGAAGTAAGTTGGCTCAGCCGCACGAACGAGCGGCGGATAGGCACAAAAGCAAGAAAAGCGGCAGAGCTATGGGCCGTATGCGCATGTTGGCCTCCTGTCGCGCCTGGGGAGTTACCGAAGGCGCGGAACATCCCGGAAAGTGAACTGATTACTAGAAAGTTTGGCTGTGGAAATCAATGTCCCGATTCAAGACACAGTGCTCTTCTTCACGGCATTCGCTACGCGGCTCGCTGGGGAATTTACAGACAGGTGTTGGCAGCGGGTCACACATGGAAGTGACCACGATCACTTCAGCGGCGAAAGTACAGGAGCAAGATGAGACTGCATTTGAAACGAGGAGCGGAGGAGGGCGAGATGGCACATGCGACGTTGTTTGCGTTGATGGCGAGTTGGGGAGTGGTTACAGCGATCTTGGTGCTAATGCTGATTTACGCAGCATGCTCAGCACGCACGATGAAGAACAGATCTTCCTCGATCCAGCGGAGAAAGCTATGGCCACGCGACGACAGGCGATCGCGCAGAAGATTCAGTGGCTCGGACGGCCAATGGCCGCAATGTTCGTGATTTCAGGCGCGCTGTTCCTGACGGCAGCGGGCGTGTGGCTGTGGCACGGGCTGAATCACGAGGTTGATGCGAGGGCAGGGGAAATGGGGCGTCGCGCCGAGAGGCACGAAGAAGGAAACTTTATGGTCAGCATGAAGTTTGTAAATTCGCTTTCGAGTTTGGCAGTCCAGGCTTACGGCGTACTTGAATACGCAACCCTCGGACGCGTCGAAACAGCCGCTGGCGACGGAATCGCTGGTGTGGCTGAAGAAGCAGGCTAAAGGCCGCCGCGACGGTGCATGAAGAAGAGCAGAAGCGCTTCTGGCGGCAGGTGGAACGCGTGGAGGAATTTCTTTTAGGACGCAAGCCGCAGGAGAAAGCGCTGGTGATTGTCGCGGGCACCGGCACGTGGAAGGTGGTGCCGCTGCACGTCGCAGTCGGAAACGAGCTGCATTGGGGCCAGCCGGCAGTGACGCAGTTGCTGTGGCTGCTGGATGAAAAAGGCCGCATTGCATCGTCGCGGTGGACCACAAGGCGGCGCGCTTCTTCCGCTACTGGAGCGGAGAAATGGAGAAAGTGGCAGAGCGGGAATTCGCAGTTGACGTTTCGGAATGGAAGTTCCAGCAGATGGGGCAGGAAGCGGGACAGGGTATCAAGAAAGCCTGCGGCAAGCAGCACGATACCTACGATGACCGCATGGAGGCGCAGTACAAGCACCTGTGCCGCGAAGCGGCGGCACAAGCGCGAAAAATCGCTGAAGCGGAAAAACTGCAGGCCATCTTCCTGGTTGGCTCGGACCGGCTGATCCGGCCGATGGAAGCCCAGTTTCCGAAACAGTGGCGAGAGCGGGTGGTGAAGATCAAGGAAGACTTCGGCCGGCTGACACTGCCAAATCTGCAAGAGAGGCTGGCGCCGAGAATCGCGGAGTGGGGACGTTCAAGCGAAGCGGCGCTGGTGAAGAGTCTTCTTGCGGACGAGCGCAAAACGGTGGTGGGCATGGACGAAACGCTGACCCAGTTGCAGAAAGGCAAAATGCGGAACCTCGTGCTTGCAAGCACGGTGCACGGCGACCTGCACGAGTGCATCGAGTGCGGGGATGGACCGGTCGGCCGATCCGGTGTGCCCGGTATGCGGCAGAGAGCGGCGGACAGTCGATTTGCGAGACACGCTGCCCAACCTGGCGCGCAGCACCAACACCGGGATTGAGGTGGTGAGCGGATTGGCGGGTGAGAAGTTGAGCCAGTCCGGAGGCATGGGAGGATGGTTGCGCGGGCGGACGCAAGCGCAGTTGAGGTGAGACAGTGGCTTCCGGGGTGATACATCCTCCCGGCAAGAGCGGTGGCGACGGCCTGAGGGGGGCTCGCCACCGCTTAATGTTTTAAGCAGGAATTACTATTTGGCCGGAGTACGCTGCTTTAACGGGCTGGCCTTACAGGGTCACGCCTGTAAGTTCTGCGTCACTCCTGGAGTTCTGGGCGAACGAAATAGGTGCGTTGGAAGTAGAACGCGACATTGACCAAGCCAATCATCACGGGAACTTCCACCAGTGGCCCGATGACGGCGGCGAATGCCGCACCCGAATTTATCCCGAACACTGATACGGCTACCGCGATGGCCAGTTCGGAATTATCGAAGCGGCGGTGAACGCGTGTCGTCGTCTTTGAGTAATCAGCGCCCAGTTTGCGTCCCATGTAAAAGGAGACGAGAAACATCGCTACGAAGTAGATCAGCAGCGGCACCGCGATTCGGACCACGTCCAGCGGGAGACGGACGATGTATTCGCCCTTCAAGAGAACATCACCACGATAGTGAACAGAAGAGCAATCAGCGTCAGCGGGCTTATCCGTGGCGATGCGCGTCATACCATGCCGGCCCCTTCAGACGAATCAGGAAGGTCCTGGTGAGAAAGCCGGCAAGCAACGGGATATCAAGGTCGATGAACACCTGCTCGCGATCTGACCGATAGAGACGTTTACAACCGCACCCTTCAATCCAAACCAACCGGGCAACACGGTAATGAAGAGCCAGGCGTAAACCGAATAGAAAAAAACCTGAAATAGTGAATTGAAGGCCACCAGGCCGGCCGCGTATTCCGAATCACCCTTACCAGTTCGTTCCACACAATCACCATGGCGATGCGTCTTGCCAGGCCGATCATAGAGCCGAGCCATGTACTGCGGATACCCGCGGAGGAAAACGATGGCGAGGACGAACATCAACACCGGTCCCACGACCCAGTTCTGCACGAGGGAAAGCGCCAGCACGCGCTTATTGCGGAAGACTTCCGGCAGCTCCTCGTATCTGACCTTCGTGAACGGCGGATACATCATGACGATGAGGCCGATGGCGATGGGAATGGAGGTAGTGCCGACGCTGAAGCGGTTGAGGAACGGAACGATGCCCGGCAGCAGCCATCCCAGAGACTCCAGATGCGATGGCTCCGAAATCCAAGCCATGAGGGAGCGGTCAAGAAAACGGAGCCGGCTGGTCGTACTCATTGGCAATCCTCGCTTGGGATGATCACTGTTTGCCGATGCGGTCGATTTCGCGCTGAATGGCCATTTTTTCGAGACTTGATAACGGCAAGCAGAGTAGGAGCGATATTCGCCGGTCAATATTACGAGATCTTCCCGAAACGCTTTGTCGATCTGTTCCGGGGAACCAGCAACGGCTGCGGGATCGGGCACGCCCCAGTGCGCAGTCATCGGCTGGCCGGGCCAAATCGGGCACACTTCTTTCGCAGCGTTATCGCAAACGGTGAAGACGAAATCCATTTTGGGCGCGCCTGGTGCTGCGAACTCTGACCAATCCTTGCTGCGAAGGCCATCCGTGGGCAGATGCGCCATTTCGATTTGCTTCAGCGCTTCCGGACGAACTTTCCCGTTGGGATGGCTTCCGGCGCTGTAGGCCGCAAATTGGCCCGCCCTTTTCATTCAAAATGGCTTCGGCCATGATGGAGCGCGCGGAGTTGCCCGTACAGACGAAGAGAACGTTGTGGGGCATCGCTGGTATTCCTTTCGTTATTTACAGCAGGCAGGCTCACAGCAACTCTGTTGCTGCGGAACTGGCTTGGTCGCACGCACGAAGGCGCTGAAAAATTTCCCATCCACTTGCGGTGCGATCGCATCTGCGTCGATGCCAGCGGAGGCGAGGAATTCCCGGCGTCGGCGGCACGATAGGTTCGAGTCGGCTCGATTTCGACGTTCTCGAAACCGGCGACCAACTTCTTGCAATAATCGGTTTCGTCCAGCGCGCCCGCTACACACCCCACCCACAGCAGCACGCTCTTGCGAATTTCCGGAAGACTTTCGCCGCGGGTAACAACATCGGAGACGGCAAAACGTCCACCAGGCTTGAGCACGCGATACGCCTCGCGCAGGACCCTAGCCTTGTCCGATGAGAGGTTGATCACACAATTGGAAATAACTACGTCCACGGAATTGTCCGGCAGCGGAATGTTTTCGATTTCACCTTTCAGAAATTCGACATTCTCGGCGCCCGCCTTGCGCTTGTTTTCATTGGCCAAGGCAAGCATCTCGTCGGTCATGTCCAGGCCGTAGGCCTTGCCAGCCGGCCCAACGCGTTCGCCGACAAGAGCACATCGATGCCGCCGCCCGACCCAAGGTCGAGCACGGTTTTGCCGGCGTTCAACTTCGCCAACGCGGTTGGATTCCCGCAGCCCAACGAAGCAAGCAGCGCTTCCTCCGGTATCTGGCTGGCTTGCCGGGCATCGTAAAGATTGAGGTGATCGGGTCATCGCAGCAGGACGCCAGGCTGCCGCTCCGCAACAGGAGCTTCCACCGGATTTGAACGCGCAAAGCAGCCTGCCCGTACTTTTCCTTCACAGTTTCTTTCCACGTCGCGTGTCTTGCAAATCGGGCTCGTTCACGGCGCTCTCCTTACTTTGCGAATATCTGGATGATTTCTTTCGGTTTACGGCCTTATTACTCAGTGCAGCACTCGGCGTAAAAATCCAGAGCTCCTTGCAGGATTTCCGTATTCGCGGTGTAGCGCAAAGGTGCTCTCGCGCTGCACGGCCACGAGCTCTTCGTTTTTGAGTTTGTCGAGATGGTGAGAGAGGGTTGAGTTGGGAATGCCCAGCTCCTCTTGAATCTCCGTTCACCACACCCTCGGGTCGGCAGAGAGCAGAAGCTGCAGGATTCGGAGGCGCGGCTCGTGCCTGAGCGGAAAACATATCCGCGTATCTGGCGACCTATCCGCACCAATTGCTATTTTCATATTTCCATAATAATAGAAATTAATCGTTAAGGCTGCAATGCACGGAACGAGTAAGTCAGCGGGCCAGAACGGAGGCGAGCTGCAGCAGGCAAGGATCGAGTAGCTTTTTCTTGCCGACGATTTGCGCGAGCGGATAGCGGCTTCGCCGTGATTGAGCCCGATGAGGACGCCGTATTGCTGGCGCGCGAGCGATTCGACGGCGGCGGCGGCGAATCGCGTGGCGAGAATGCGGTCGAAAGCAGTGGGCGCGCCGCCGCGCTGCACGTGGCCGAGTTTTACATCGCGCAGATCGAAGCCGAGCCGCTCGCGATGCTCGCGAAAATATTGCATGAGTCCTTCGGCGTTGTATCGCGCACCTTCGGCCACAACCACAATAGCGTGGCGCTTGCCGCGATCGTAGCCGTCGCGCAGGCTGCGGGCCAGCGCCTCGGGATCGGTTTCGACTTCGGGCAGGCGATGGCTTCCGCGCCTCCGGCAATGCCGGCGGCCAGGGCCAGATAGCCACAGTTGCGGCCCATGACTTCGACTAAAAAAGCGCGTTCGTGAGAAGAGGCGGTTACCTTGATGCGGTCAA
>CAWCVU010000016.1:0-11284 GCA_963798975.1 uncultured Gammaproteobacteria bacterium | reverse complement strand
TGTGAACAATGCGAATGAAGTGCGCCTATTTTATTCTCGTGGTATGCAGGGTATTGCAAAAATTAATGCACAAGATTTATTAAATGCCACCTTACGTATGCGTCCTGATCGTATCATTATGGGTGAGTTACGCGATGATGATGCTATTTGTTGGTTGCAAGCCGCAAATACCGGTCATGAAGGGACTTTAACAAGTGTTCACAGTGATACGCCACAACTCGCAATACAAAAGTTAATTGACATGGTAAAGGTGCGCTATCCATTACAAATGATGAGAGCATCAGGCAGTATATTCATGCGGTACTAGATATTGTGATTCAAGTTAAGAGAGATTCAGCAACAGGTAAACGGTATATTTCAGAAATTTTATGTCTAAAGGAGTGATTATGCAATTAAGTATGCAAGGGGACTAGCAATAATAAAACAATTAAAAGATAATATAAATTATATAAAAAATAATACAGGGGTTAAAGACTTTATTTACCCTACGATTGATATCTTTTATACCTCAATTCCGACCCGTCAACGAGAACAGCTGCGGCAAAAAATGTTACATTTGATCTTGTAGATTCATCTTATAATTCAGTAGTGGAAGGCTATCAACGATTACAAACTCGCCATTTATTTGCTTGCCTTGATTGATTTATAAAATGTATTACAGTTATTGATAGATGACAAAACAATAACCGATATGTATGTTAATAAACTAATTGACTTCATTGAATATGATCAATTATCTATTATTGCACCTGATCTTAGACGTTCACGTATTTGAACAAATGAATGCGGCAGTCAAGTTTAGGTTGACCTATTGCTTGATTGATAAATATATATATGACCTTATCTTTATTTAAAAATAATGCTCATTTATTTCTACCCACGGCTCTGATCAAACAATAATTAAAAAAATAGATAAAATAACAAGTGAATTTGATCAAAATCAACATAAAAGAAAACATGTGTACTCTTTATTTTTTAGTGAATTACATATAAGAGAAGCTAGTATATTGGCCTTAGGTTAGTTATTACGTAACGATCAATTACAGATATATTTTTTGTTTATTAAACTGCGAATTACGGTTACATCAATTCTCGTGCACAGAATACTGCTACGTCCTATTATAATTTGGCAGTGAAAACCTTATCACATTTATCTAAAGCCTCGAGTTTAATGCAAGGTAAATCTGGGCAAGAATTGACCGTAGAGATACAGCCAATCAGTCATGAGTCAGCTATTAGTCAGCAAGGTTTAAAAAACGAGGCGTAGTGTGTTTGGTGTCAATATATCTTATCAAGATACCCAAAATGTAATGCTCGATGTTAAGTCCTCCCCTGGATTTAATCATGCATATCGTAGCCAACCCTTATATAAATTAGATGGGGATTTAAAAATTGCTTATTTAGCACACATTCGAGAGTTGACCGCTCAAATTAATAATAACTCTACGCATGAGCACTATAAACGTCGTTTAGAAAAACTATCTGCCCTAGAGCAAATTGTTCAAGCTGATGATCAAGGTGATTTGTCACGGATCCACTTTTGATCAAGTAAAGCTTAATAAATCTTATTTATTTGTAGCCTGGGGCGAGAGCGAAACTAAAAAGTTATTCGAGTTAGCAGAAACTGATATTAAATTAAAAATGTGGCATAAAATAGCCAAGGAAAAGGATACCATTGGTCAGTATGGTTACGCCATTACAGATGATCATTTGCTACAGCGTCTATCTGACAAATATCAAAGTTTTACTAATGGTGAGCCTTATGATGTTAACAAAAAAATAACCGACTTAATAGTAATAGTTGACCCTCTAAGAAACACATTATCGGGCTGACAGTTCGAACTGTGGCGTTATGATAAAAAAATAGCCTTAGAAATCATATTAATTGCCCACGCGCAGCAATTATTACATCCCGCATTAATAAAGCTTGTTGAGAAAAATCATCCTCAACTGTACGCACGTTCCATGTGGTATTTTAGAAAAAGTGAAGTGGAGTCATTGGTTTTTGATCTGAAATATAATCTTATGAATTCTTGCTGGTCAGATGCTGCGAATGAGAGTGCCTTTACTGCATCGTCATTAAATTTAGGAAATAAATAATGGCTAAAATAATTATTTTAAGTCAGGAAATTTATGCTCAAACGATCGATGAATTGCAAGATGAAAGTATATTGCAACCTATCAAAGCACAATTTGTAAAAAAGTGCATACTAGAATCTATGCATAAATTTAATAGGAGGACTGATCTTCAGGGGAGTTATTAGGTTTTATGCTGCACCTTGAGGCTGAAATAAAAAATTCTGATCTGAGTAAATATTCAGATGATGAATTATTTTTCTGGATGGAGCGACAAATAAATGATATACAGCAAAGAGAGTTCCTTTTCACTGGAATCGAAATGTACAGTCAAGCAAGGTTTCTTATGTGCTTACTCGATTAAAGTTGCGCATCTTTTCATCAGCTCATGAAGAATGTAACGAGATAGAAACCATTATTTTTGAGGCGAAAAAAGATTTTAAAAACCAGATTGAAAAAGAAATTATCATGCAATTATTCAATAAATCAATAAGTGCCTATATGGCCACTTGCTATTGGCCAGTCAGTGATGAGCGACATTATCAACATCAAGAATTGTTATCTCTTATTAAAAGAGCACCTGATGCACAAAGCGCAGTCAATGTGCTTAATCAGAGCATCACGCACATTGAACAACAACATATAGCAACAAGTTTTGTCCCAATCTACCTGTCTATCAACGAAAAAGTCGCTTGGTTATACATTTGCAAAAAGCTGCACAAGAAATATCTGATAAATTAAAGCATGCTCAAAAAAATAATACCGTAGAACAAAACATAGCGCTGGCCATTAATCAATATTTAAATGATGATATATTTTACCATAATCGTAAACGTCGCATACTTGCCCAACAATTACTCACCCAGCTTCGCGCAGATAATTTGGCTTATAATGAAGGTGAATCGCTACAAAAAAAATACAAAATGCGTACAACTTTAGAGAAATTTATAAAAAAAATCGACGAAGATTTCAAAAATACCCATTTTTTCTCAAAATATTATACAAGCAAACGCAGTAGATTGTCGACGAATCTTGAAATAATCAAAGAAGTATTGATTCGTAATAATTATTTATCAGCCCTAGAATTAGAATCACAAGTCAAACAACCCATCAACAAAACCATAAAATTATTCATCCAAGGTAATACCAATCCAACTATAGCAAGAGACATAAACACCTTGATGACAACAATACAAGAAGCACAAACCCCACATGCCATAGAAGCCATACTAGAAGCCCATATCCGCAGTTACCTAGAATGCGCCAACCAAAGCGACTTACTGACCTTATTAAAAAATCTATTAACAGGCACTGAAAATATTTATTTTACCCTAGCCCTAAAACTAGAAAGCGCCTTATTAGACTGGCAAGCCAACAACATCCTACCCGCCGCCAGCGGCTACAAAACTTTCTTACAAACCCTAGCCACCCATCGACAAAACAACGAAAACGATCTACAACGCCTAGAAAACCAATACAAAATAAAAATCCCCAGAACTCCAAAAGACATGCAAACCCAAGCCAACACCATCCAACAAAAAGCAAGCAATCTATTAAAAAGAATCCAAAAACTATAAAACAACACAGACACCGATTTAATTCCAAACGGGTGGCCGGAGGCTGTTTTTATGCGCGCAGCTTGCGCGCACATAAAAGCAGCCGCAGGGCAGGCCCCGTTTGGACGGTACTTTATTGCTATAAATATAATCAATAATACGCAGCGATCTAGATCCAGCAGTAGCAAAGATAACCCCCAGAAAAACTTTCTTATTTTCGATGTAAATACAAATACAACAAAACCAAAGCCCCCAAAGCCAAGCACCCACCCGCAACAAAAGTAGCCCCCGCCCCAAAACTAACCCACAAAAACCCGGCAATTAAACTAGCCAATAAAGTAGCAACCCCGCTACTCAAACTAAACATTCCAAACGCAGTCCCACGTAACTCATCAGGCGAAGTATCCGCAATCAATGCACTTAAAATTCCTTCACTAGCCCCCATATGTAATCCCCAAATACAAACACCGATTAAAACCATCATAAAACCACTAGCCATAGCCAGCACCGCATTAGCTATGATTAATAAAACAAGACTAAGTATTAATAATGTAGTTCGATCCAAGCGGTCAGAAAGTTTTCCAAAAGGATAAGCCGATAGCGCATAAACAACGCTCATCAACATTAATACAATAGGTGTATAAGCCAAGCCTAATCCTAAAGTCTGCGCCCGCAATAATAAAAAGGCCTCACTAAAACGCGCCAAAGTAAAAATAAAACCCAGCGCAAACACCCACCAATACGCTTTTGGCAATAATTTTAATATAGATAAACGTAACGGCCAAATTACAGCTACAGCAGCAATCTGCTTAACAGCCGGTTCTTTAACAAAATAAAATAAAATAAAAACACTGATAAAAGCTGGCAAAATTGCTAATGCAAACACCAGTTGAAAATTATCCGCAAAGATCAACATTCCCAGCATTGCAATCAAAGGCCCGATAAAAGCGCCCCAAGTATCTAAACTTTGGCGTAAGCCAAATGCCGCGCCACGCTGCGCAGGTGGTGTTACATCGGCAATTAAAGCATCCCGAGGTGCACCTCGAATGCCTTTACCCATTCTATCGGTAAAGCGAGCTGCAATGATCCAATTTAAATTTGTGCTCAAAGCAAAGATAGGTTTAGTAAGCGCTGCAAGTAAATAGCCACAAACAATAATCATTTTACGTTTACGAAAAAAATCACTTAAAGCTCCTGAAAAGGTTTTAACGAACAAAGCAATAGCTTGAGCGCTGCCTTCAATTGCACCTAAAACTAAGGCGCTCACCCCAAGTTGTGTAACCAGAAAAATAGGCAATAAGCTATGAATCATTTCCGAGGAAATGTCCATGAATAGGCTTACAAATCCTAAAGCCCAAACTGTACGAGAAATTGCTAGGGTATGCTTCATGTGCTAACTGTAGCAGTTAATAACCAAAAACAAGTGTTCAAAATATAATCATATTATTTAACCTATTGTTTATTATGATTAAAATATCCTTATATACGGGTTTGATTAGACTTATCCACAATTTCATGCACGGGTTTTGTGAATATCTTGAGTGATTTTTAGGTGTATTTATTGTATAATCGCGAGCAGAAGTCATAAGGATAAACACAATGAAGCAATACAATATCGCCATCGTAGGCGCCACAGGCGCTGTAGGTAAAATTTTTATAGAGCTGCTGCAAAGCCGTAATTTCCCTGTGAAAAATTTATATCCTTTAGGCAGCGAACGATCTGCCGGTGACACCGTTTTATTTAATAAACGTCCAGTTTTAGTCGGTAATGCTCAAGATTTTGATTTCGCTCAAGCAGACATTGCTTTTTTCTCCGCAGGCGCTGAAGTATCGCTGAAATATGCAGATAAAGTGCGTGCTGCTCAGTGCGTGATGATCGATAACACCAGCGCATTTCGCTATGATGATGAAATCCCCTTAGTTGTACCTGAAGTCAATCAAGCTGCGATTAAAGATTATAAAAATAAATACATTATCGCTAACCCCAATTGCTCGACCGCACAAATGGTCGTGGCTTTAAAACCCATCTATGACAAAGTAGGGATCACGCGTATTAATGTCGCCACTTACCAATCTGTTTCTGGCAGCGGCAGTGAAGCCATTTCAGAACTTATTAATCAAGTGGGTGAATTATTAAACGGCCGTCCTGCAAAAATGGAAGTGTATGCTAAACAAATTGCATTTAATTTAATACCTCACATTGATGATTTTCAAGATAACGGCTATACCAAAGAAGAGATGAAAATGGTATGGGAGACACAAAAGATATTTTCAGATCCAAATATACAGGTTAATGCCACAGCGGTACGTGTGCCGGTTATTTATGGCCATAGTGAGGCCGTACATCTTGAAACACGAAAAAAGATCACTGCGGCAGAAGTACGTCAACTGCTGAAAAAAATGCCTGGGGTTAAAGTTGTCGATACACCTAAACCCGGTGGTTATCCTACGCCCTTGGATGCCGCAGGAGAAGATGCGGTATTTGTGGGTAGAATTCGTGAAGATATTTCACACCCAAATGGTATCGATCTTTGGATAGTGGCTGATAATTTACGCAAAGGTGCCGCATTAAACAGCATACAAATTGCTGAAGTTTTAATTAAAGACTATCTATAAGGATTATATGGATAATACAAAAAAGGTAACTTATTTAAAGGATTACCAAGCACCGCATTATTTTATTGATGAAGTGCAGTTAAAGTTCGTGTTAAATGAGGACGAAACACGGGTATTGAGTAAATTATTGATACATGCAAATCCTGAATTTGCAAACATGCCTTTAGTGCTCGATGGTGAGCAGTTAACTTTAATAGATATCGCTATTGATGGCGAAGCTTTGCCTAAGAACCGTTATCAACAAAATGCCCAATCATTAACTATATCTGAAGTACCGCTGCAATTTATTTTAACACTTGAAACGCTAATCAAACCTCAAGAAAATACTGCGCTCTCAGGTTTATATCGCTCTCATCACATGTACTGCACGCAATGCGAGGCCCAAGGTTTTCGTCGTATCACTTATTATATCGATCGCCCTGATGTATTATCTAAATTCACAGTGGTTATCGATGCCGATAAAACACGTTATCCCATATTGCTTTCTAATGGCAATTGTATCAATCAAGGTGATTTGGCTCATAATCGGCATTGGGTAGAATGGTATGATCCATTTAAAAAACCGGCTTATTTATTTGCGCTGGTGGCCGGTGATTTGGTTTGCGTGCAGGATGTTTTCATTACCCATATGCAACGTAAGATAGATTTACATATTTATGTAGAAAAAGGCAACGAAGAGCGTGTGACACATGCGATGGAAGCACTCAAAAGAGCCATGCAATGGGACGAGAAGGCCTATGGGCGCGAATACGATTTAGACATATACATGATAGTCGCCGTCAAAGATTTTAATATGGGTGCCATGGAAAATAAAGGCCTGAATATTTTTAATGCTAAATATATTCTTGCCAATCCGCAAACGGCCACCGATCATGATTACCAATATATAGAGCATGTGATAGGGCATGAATATTTTCACAACTGGTCGGGTAATCGTGTAACTTTACGTGATTGGTTTCAATTGAGTTTAAAAGAAGGCTTTACAGTATTTCGTGAACAACAATTTGCAGCTGACATGGGTTCTAGCAGTGCGCAACGCATTGAACAGGCAAGACATATGCGCACTGTACAATTTGTTGAAGATGCAGGTCCGATGTCCCATGCCGTACGCCCCGATTCATATCTAGAAATCAATAATTTCTATACGATGACCGTTTATGAAAAAGGCGCTGAAGTAATCCGTATGCTTTCGACTTTATTAGGCGATGATTTATTTCGCAAAGGCACGGATTTATATTTTTCACGGTATGATGGCAAGGCTGCAACTACAGATGATTTCGTAGCTACTATGCAAAGTGTTGCACAAAGCGATTTAACCCAGTTTCAATTATGGTATACCCAAGCAGGTACACCGCAACTTAATATTGATTGGAGTTATGATGTTAAACAAGCCATTTTTACGTTAAATGTGAATCAGATCGTTCGTGGCGAGCCCATGCATATTCCACTAAAAATAGCTTTATTGGACGAAACAGGTGTGAGTCATGAATCCGTGCTTGAAATTAAACAAGCAAAAGAAACCTTTATATTTAATCAAATTACACGTGAACCGATTCCCTCTTTACTCAGAGAGTTTAGCGCACCGGTAAAAATTAAAGTGGATTATACAATCGAACAATTATTATTTATTGCTGCGCATGATACCGATGCATTTTGTCGCTGGGATGCTGCGCAACAAATATATCACCTTTGCATGTTACAGCTTATTCAAGCACATCAGGCACAAATGAGTAAAGTTTTGCCTGAATGTTTAATTAAATTAATTCGACATTTATTGACCGATAAACACCAAGACCTTGCCTTAGCCGCACTGATGTTACAACTGCCAACACAAAGTGATATGGCAGGTTTTTGTGAAGAAATTGATGTGGATGCAATTCATAGTGTTTATGAATTTCTAATGACTCAATTAGCGCACACTTTACGTAATGAATTTATGGATAGCTATCAGAGTCTATTGCAAACAGGTCCTTATATGACCGAGCCTTCGCATATTGAGATGCGGGCTTTAAAAAATACCTGTTTACAGTATTTGGTATATGTTGATTTAAACATCGCTGTGCAGCAATTTGCCCTAGCTGATAATATGACAGACAGTTTAGCAGCGCTTCGTGCCTTGAATAATTTTGACAACCCAGCCCGATTACTTGCTTTAGATAATTTTTATCAAAAATGGCAAAAAGATGACTTGGTACTGGATAAGTGGTTTGCGATTCAAGCTATTGCTAATGTTCCTGATAGCTTAAAGACCATAGAGCAATTAGCACAGCATCCAGCCTTTGATATTAAAAACCCAAACAAAGTCTCAGCTTTGATTATTCAATGGAGTCGTAATAATTCTGGTTTTCACCAAAAGGACGGCAAAGGATATGAATTTTTAATGCATTTGATTTTAAAGTTGGATGCTTTAAATCCACAAATCAGTGCACGGGCGGCTCAAGTCTTTACGCAGTTTAAACGCTATGATCTTGAACGCCGTGAATTAATGCGCAAAACTTTGCAGACTTTGCAAAAAGCGCAATTATCAAATGACTTATATGAAATTGTAAACAAGAGTTTAAACGAATAATCTTTTTTAAAGGATGTGCAAATGGTTTATTATAACGTTGATTCTAAAGTGGCTGTTATTAATAAAGTAATAGCTTATGCTAAGCAAAAATTACCTAAAAATAAAATAACATTGATCTCTAAATTTATTCAGTATTATTATGCGGCTGTTGCTCAAGAAGATTTACTGGATCGTGATATTGTTGACTTATACGGTGCAGCCCTATCACATTGGAACTTTCTAACAGAGCGTACTGGTAATAAAGAAGCCATACATATTTACAATCCTATCTTTGAACAGCACGGCTGGCAATCAAAGCATACTGTAATCGAAATTGCAGTCAATAGCATGCCATTTTTAGTGGATTCTTTACGCATTGTATTAAATCGTTACGGTTTAACCGTACATATGATTATTCACCCAGGTAGTTTGATATTAAAACGCGATGCACTTGATGAAGTCATAGGCTTAGAAGAATATACCCAGCAAGAGTTTTCTGAGAAAGTAAAAATTGAGGAACCCATTTTTGTCGAGATTGATAGGCAAACAGATTCTGCATTTTTAAAGCAGCTTAAAAAGAGCATAGCCGAAGTATTTGATGATATTAAATGTGTTGTTCATGATTGGCCGCAAATGAAATCACAAGCTGAACTTTTAAGCGAAGAACTTAAAGCCTTGTCTAGTGCTGCCACCTCTTCTGATCTGCATGAAACCTTAGCTTTTATTCGCTGGATCGCTGCTAATCATTTTACATTTTTAGGTTGCTGTGATTTTGACTTAAAAAATAACTCTAGTGACGCCTTGAAGATGGTAGAAAAAAGTGCTTATGGTTTATACCGAAAAGGTAAATTTCAACCCAATGGTATTCCTGCAATAGGTACGCCTGAAGGTCGATTACAGATTTCAACGGATGAGCGATTATTACTTATCGAAGTGTACAGTGAGCCTTCAACAGTCCATCGTCCAACCATGCCTTATTGTTTTGCAATAAAACGTTATACGCCAGAAGGAAAATTATTAGGCGAGCGCCGTTTTGTGGGTCACTTTACTTCAAGCGCCTATTACAGTGCACCTAAAGCGATTCCATTTTTGCGACGCAAAGTAGAGCGTATTATTAAATTATCTAATTTTTACGATCAAAGTCATTCGGGTCGTGAGCTGGTTAATATCATTGAAACTTTTCCAAGAGATGACTTGTTTTTAGCCAGTGAACAAGATTTATTTGATGTAGTGATGGGGATTATGCATTTACAAGAACGCCAACGCGTGCGTTTATTTGTACTTAAAGATCCTTATGATCGTTACTTTTCCTGTTTAATTTATATACCTAAAGAGCGGTATAATTCTAGATTGCGTCAGCGCATGAGCCAAATTTTGATTGAGGCTTTTAATGGTGTAAAAGCCAATTTTAGTCCGCGCTTTTCAGAATCTATCTTAGCGCGCCTACATTTGATTGTACATTTAAAACTAGGTACAACAGCACCTGAATATGATTTACATGCTATAGAAGAAAAACTAATAGAAGCAGAACGCACTTGGCAAGATGCCTTGCATGATGCCTTATTAGAACATTTTGGTGAAGCCAAGGGTGTGGATTTAAATAATAAATATTACCATTCTTTTAATGCCGGATATATGGAACATTATTCTGCACGCACAGCCGTCTATGATATTGAGCATATGGAAGAATTGCATGATGAAAGTGAACTGGGCATGAGTTTTTACCAGCCATTAGAGCAATACCATAACCGGTTAGGTTTTAAATTATTTGGCATGAATAATCCTATCCCTTTATCCGACGTGTTGCCGATTTTAGAGAATTTAGGATTTAGAGTTATAGCCGAGCATTCCCATGAAGTGACACTTAATGAAGAAAATAAAATTTGGATCAATGAATTTGATATGATCTTGATGAGTGCAGATGACTTAGATGTAGATAAAGTCCGCGATATTTTTCAAGATGCCTTTGCTAAAGTCTGGATAGGCGATGCAGAAAACGATGGTTTTAATCGCTTAGTTTTATTGGCTAAGCTTAATTGGCGTGAAACAGCTGTTCTTAGAACTTATGCCAAGTATTTCAAACAAATAGGTTTTACTTTTTCACAAACTTATATTGAAAATACTATCACTACTTACCCTAAAATAGCCAAAGATTTGATAGACTTGTTTCATATTCGCTTTAATCCGAATGAGAAAAAAGCAGTTACGCATTATAAAGATAAAATTGAGCAAATTAATAGCGCCTTAGATGCAGTTAAAAATATTGATGAAGACAGAATACTTCGCCAATATTTGTATGCCATCAAAGCATCGGTACGCACCAATTTTTATCAATTAGATACGAAAACGCAAAAAGAAAAAAATTATATTTCAATTAAACTACATCCTGCAAGCATTCCTGATGTGCCGCTGCCTCATCCTGCTTTTGAAATATTTGTGTATTCACCACGCCTTGAAGCCGTGCATTTGCGTGCAGGAAAAGTTGCAC
>CAWCVU010000015.1:0-20140 GCA_963798975.1 uncultured Gammaproteobacteria bacterium | reverse complement strand
TCTGTGGCTAGACCCAGACAAATGGCGATGGCCTTATCAAAGGAATTAACGAGTCATAATTTACCTGAAATTGGTGAGGCCTTTGGTGGGCGTGATCATACAACAGTAATTCATGCTTGCCGCATGATTAAAAGTCTTTTGGAAACCAATGCCAATATCCAAGAAGATTGGGCTAACTTATTGCGCTCTTTGTCGAACTAATCATGAACATCACTATTAAACAAGATTTATTATTAAAAGCCCTACAATTGGTGAGTGGTGTCAGTGATAAAAAACACCATATGCCTATTTTAGGAAATGTGTTGATCATCGCCGAAAAGGGTAAAATTTCGTTTATTTGCTCCGATCAGGATTTAGAATTAATAACTACTATTTCTCAGGAGATAGAAGAAGATGGAGCAATTACTGTATCTTGCCGGAAATTACTCGATATTTGCCGCAGTATCGCTGATCAAAGTTTAATTAATTTAATAACCGAAGATAGCCGCGTATTAATCCGTGCAAACCGCAGTCGTTTTACCCTAGTGAGTTTAGCGGCCGCTGATTTCCCGGTTGCAACAATTTCTACAGGTAAACAATATCAAGTATCACAACAAATCCTCCATGAAATGATTGAACATACGCATTTCGCTATGGCACAACAAGATGTTCGTTATTATCTAAATGGTATGTTATTTGTATTTAGTCCTGGTTTGCAAGTGGTCGTTGCAACGGATGGACATCGTTTAACAAAGACAAAAACCCTTGAAAATCAAAAAGTTGAGAATGAACAACAAGTTATCGTACCGCGTAAAACCATCAATGAGTTGTTAAAATTAATAACCAAAGATCCGGTAGATTTATTGGTTCAGCTTGAAGAAAATCATATTCAATTTATACATCCTTCTTTCACTTTAACTTCTAAATTAATAGAAGGGCGTTTTCCTGATTATCATAAGGTGATTCCCTTAAATACGGAAAACCAAGCGCTTATAAATAAAGATCAATTAAAGCAATCACTTATGAGGGTGGGCTATTTTATCAAATGAAAAAAATAAAGGCATACGCTTTTCTTTTACTCACAATAAATTAGTAATAGAGGCAAACAATCCTGAGCAAGAAGAGGCTGAAGAAGAGCTGGAGATGGAGTATATAGGCCCTCAACTCGAAATGGCGTTTAATGCCCATTATATTTTAGATGTACTTAATGTTTTACCTTCCGAAATGGTCAGTTTTGCATTTTCTGATCCTAAAAATAGCATGCTTTTATCGGCGCATAATGATGTGCGGGCTATTTTAAGTCAATATGTGGTGATGCCACTGAGGCTGTAATATGGCGCTCCGGACCCTTGCTATTCAATCCTTACGCAATATAACCGACGCTGAACTTAACTTGGCGCCGATTAATATATTTTATGGTGATAATGGCAGTGGAAAAACCAGTTTACTTGAGGCGGTGCATTTATTGGCAACGGGGCGTCTTTTGGGCGGCCCACGGTCATGTGATTTCACAGCATGCGCCTGCGTTGTATATACGCGGCGTTATCCAAACGCCTGAGGGGTTGGAAATAAAGGCGGCTATACAAAAATCCAGGAATAATCAGCATATTATCAAGTGTGCGGGGCAGGAGGTGAGTAGCATTGCAGAAATTGCAAAACTTTTACCTGTTCAAGCGCTTCATTTATTAAATTATCAATTATTACAAACCACGCCAGAAGCACGAAGGAAGTTATTAGACTGGGGAGTGTTTCACGTGAAACATTCATTTTTAGAGCAGTGGCGCGCGTTTAATCAACTGCTCAAGCAACGAAATGCTGCGCTGCGGCAACAACAAGCACCTCAAAAGGTTTGGGATGAGTTACTTGCGCAAGCCGGAGATGCGGTGCATGAAGTGCGTGATAAGGTTGCCCAGGGGTGGTTTATTCAAGCGCGCCCTATTATTGAGGAATTATTAGAGTTGCCGGGGATAGAATTAGCCTATTCGCCCGGTTGGGATACTCGACAAACCTTGTTAGAAATACTTTCACAGGGGTTAACCCGGGATTTATCATTGGGTTATACCTATTATGGTCCACAGCGTGCGGATTTACAGATAAAAACGAATGAACGTTTAGCACAACATGTTTTATCGCAGGGGCAGCAGAAGCGTTTGGTTGCGGGCTTACAAATTACCCAGAGTGCTTGGGTTTATGGGCAAACAAGTGCCCCAGGGGTTTTGTTGATTGATGATCTACCCGCTGAACTAGATGCTAATGCTCAGAAGCAAATTATGCGGTTGTTGGCGCAATTGAAGTTACAAATTTTCTTTACTTGTGTGGAAGAGGCAACCGCGGTTGGGTTTGCTCAAACGCTGGGTGGTAAATTGTTTCACGTGAAACATGGGGGAGTTGCAGAGGTTTAAATACTTAATCCATCCAACCGGGGCCCGTCCTACGTTTTTATTCCGTGCTCGCAGGCTGCGCGCGGAATAAAAGCCTCCGGCCACCCGGTTGGAAAGAGTTTGGTGGTATTTACTGCGTAGTGTGCAATGATATTTTTCTCTCTTCTCATGATGAACCTTGAGCAAGATGTTGGGTAAATGAAAAGTTGGTGAGCCTCTAACTTCTCAATAAGGGTAGGGAAATTATGTATCTTCAAATCCTCCGACGTCCGCGGCGGGGGGATTTTGGGATGCTTGCAATTCCCCGGATTTTTTGAGAAGTGACTTGACCGGCAGCTAAATACTTAGTTTTAATGGGGTTTAGCGTCTTTTGGCGCTTTAATATGGTATAATGGACCACTTTTTGTGAATGCTTAGGAGAGACTATGTCAGACATGCAAACCGCCACTTATGATTCTACGAGTATTAAAGTACTTAAGGGGTTGGATGCGGTACGTAAACGTCCCGGGATGTATATTGGGGATACCGATGATGGTTCGGGTCTGCACCATATGGTGTTTGAGGTGGTTGATAATAGTATTGATGAAGCGCTGGCTGGGCACTGTTCTACTGTCGATGTGATTATTCATACGGATAATAGTGTTACGGTACGGGATGATGGGCGTGGTATTCCTGTGGATATTCATCAAGAAGAAGGGAGATTGGCGCTGAAGTCATTATGACTGTCTTGCATGCGGGCGGTAAGTTTGATGATAACTCCTATAAAATCTCTGGTGGGTTGCATGGCGTGGGTGTTTCTGTGGTTAATGCGCTATCTGAAGAGTTAAAACTGACGATTTATAAGAATGGTTCCATCTATCAACAATATTATCATGAAGGTGAGCCGCAAGCGCCCTTAAAAATAATTGGACAGACCCAAGAAAAAGGGACTGAGATTCGATTTAAGCCCAGTGCGAATACTTTTACAAACATTGATTTTAATTATGATATTTTAGTAAAGCGTTTACGTGAGTTGTCGTTTTTAAATTCGGGCGTTTGTATTCGTTTAACGGACGAGCGCACCGCGCGGGAAGATACGTTTGAGTATGAGGGTGGCATCAAAGCTTTTGTTAATTACTTAAACCATAATAAAACGCTTATTAACGGCGATGCACTCTATGTTAAAACAGAAAAAGAGGGTGTTACCGTTGAAGTGGCGCTGCAATGGAATGATAGCTTCCAAGAAAATATTTTTTGTTTCACCAATAATATCCCGCAACGGGATGGAGGAACGCATTTGGCAGGTTTTCGTGGTGCATTAACACGCACACTGAATACCTATATTGAAAAAGAAGGCTTCGCAAAAAAAGCAAAAATTAATACTGTGGGTGATGATGCGCGTGAAGGGTTAACAGCGGTGTTGTCGGTTAAAGTGCCGGATCCGAAATTCTCTTCGCAAACAAAAGACAAATTAGTTTCTTCAGAAGTAAGACCTGTGGTCGAATCTGCAGTGGGCGATTATTTGCAAGAGTTTTTACTTGAAAATCCTCAACAGGCACGCTCGATCGTAGCTAAAATCATCGATGCCGCGCGCGCTAGAGAAGCTGCACGTCGAGCGCGTGATATGACACGGCGCAAGGGTGCTTTAGACATTGCTGGGTTACCCGGAAAATTAGCGGATTGCCAAGAACGTGATCCCGCTTTATGTGAACTCTATTTAGTTGAGGGTGATTCTGCGGGTGGTTCTGCAAAACAAGGTAGAAATCGCCATAATCAAGCCATTTTACCGCTTAAAGGTAAAATCCTTAATGTGGAAAAAGCGCGATTTGATAAAATGTTAGCTTCATTAGAAGTGGGCACTTTAATTACAGCCCTAGGTTGTGGTATAGGCCGCGAAGAATTTGATTTAAAGAAACTGCGTTACCACCATATTATTATTATGACCGATGCTGACGTGGATGGATCACATATCCGCACCCTACTCTTAACATTTTTCTACCGTCAAATGCCTGAACTGGTTGAGGCCGGTTATTTATATATTGCTCAACCCCCTTTATATAAAGTCAAAAAAGGTAAACAAGAACAATACATTAAAGATGATGAAGCACTAGAAGCGTATTTAATTGAATCCGCCTTAGAAGATGCACATTTACATGTTAATGCACACGCGCCTGCGATCTCAGATGCTGCATTTGCTGAGTTGGTTAAACAATATATGATTGTGCAAAAAATGATCACACGCTTGTCGCAAATGTATCCTCAAGAAGTGTTACTTGCTTGTATCGATTTACCCTTATTATCAGTGGATGCTTTGAATGATGCTGTGCTTGTGCAACCCTGGGTTGATGCTTTGCAAGAAAAAGTGAGCCATATGGAGCATTTACACACAGAGTTTACGTTTTCAGTCGATCAAGATGAAAAAACGCAATTGCATTTCCCCAAAATCATTCGTCTTGCCAATGGCACTGCACGTAACTTTAGATTAAGAGCAGATTTCTTTAAATCCAAAGAATATTTACAGTTGGTCAATTTAGGTACACAAATTAAAGAATTACTCGAACAAGATGCTTATATTTTGCGCAAAGAGAAAAAACAACCAGTAGCCACATTTGAGGACATCATTGCATGGTTATTAAAAGAAGCTAAACAAGGTCTCAAAATACAACGTTATAAAGGTCTCGGTGAAATGAACCCCGAACAACTTTGGGAGACAACCATGGATCCAAGCTCAAGACGCATGCTTAAAGTAAGAGTTCAAGACGCAGTAGCTGCAGATCAGTTATTCACCACGCTAATGGGTGACAACGTAGAACCTAGACGAGAATTTATTGAAGAGAACGCTCTAATGACAGAGAACCTTGACGTTTAAGGTTCTCTTTTTCAGTTAGAATTAGCGTATAAATCCAATCCTTGTTTAGTGTCTCCAAAGAAAACCATTTCTCCGGCTTGCAAGACAATTACTTTATTACACATGGCTTCTATCGTATTATTATCATGGCTAGCTAAAATAACAGCTTTAGAGGTTTCTACCAAACGATCAATGCGTTGTTTAGCCTTAAGCATAAAATGCGCATCGCCTGCACCCACAACTTCATCCAAAATTAAAATCTCTGGGGAAACCGCAGTTGCAATGGCAAAAGCCAAACGTAGTAACATGCCAGAAGAATAAGTACGAATCGGCATGGCCAGATAATCATCTAATTCAGTAAAACTTGCAATTTCTGCTTTTTTTTGTGCAATCTGGTTAAAGCTCATTCCATGTAAAATCCCACGGATGGTCATATTCTCAAAACCCGTAGATTCTTGATTTAAACCGAGCATAACATCCAGTAAAGCAGAGACCTGCCCATGAATTTCTACATCTCCGGAAGTGGGTTCATAAATACCAGCCAAGACGCGCAACAAAGTACTCTTGCCCGCACCGTTAGATCCAATCAATCCCACCCGATCCCCTTCATGGATATCCAGAGAAATATTTTTTAAAGCATGAATGGTAATCACTTCATTTTGATCATACTCAATCATGCCTCCGGTTGTCACTTGAATAATCTTCTTCTTCAATGATCGCGTATCCGCGCCATAAATAGGAAAATGCAAATTAATATTTTTTAAAGAAATAATTGTCATGATCACAACCAAAAGGCAATACGATGTCGCGTACGCCACAATAAAAATAACATAGAAGCAAAACCAAAGACTATCATTACAGCTATGTATTGATAGGTAAACATACTCGGCATTTGCCCCATCAAAGGCTCACGCAACAAATTTACTAACTGATAAAAGGGATTATAATCTGCAAAATAATCAAAGCGCTCGGGCAGCATACTCGGCAGCCAGATAATCGGTGTCAGCAAAAAGAAAATCTGCAATATGCTGCCAATAATAGGTTTAATATCTTGATAGCGCGCACCTAATAAACTAAAAACAAAACCGTAACAAAAACCACATAGCAATAATAAAACAAGATTAAGCAACAAAATTAATAATAACAGCGGCGTAATGCTGGTATTAAAAAATAATAAAATAGGAATAATCGCTAAAATATTATGCAAGAAAACAATAAAATTATTCGTCAAAACACGCAAAATATAAATAGAAAAGGGCAGTTTAATTTGTTTGATAAAAGAGGACGCATTACTTAATGCATCCGCACCATCATTAATGAGTGCAGCAATAAAAGCCCAAGTGACCAAGCCCGTTGCAAGATAAGGATAATAAACATCCAACTCAACTTTAAATAATTTACCATAAAGAAAGCCCATCGAATAAATCATCGCGGCCATACTTAAGGTAATCCAAAAAGGCCCTAAAGTTGATCGACGATAGCGCAGCCGAATGTCTTGCCAACCTAATAACAACCAAATTCGCCAGCTTTTAAACCCGAGAAAAATATCTTGAAAAGCAAGATTTAATTGGCCGCTGGTCATCTTGTTATACCTTCTCGATAGCGTTGCAGCAGCCGTTGATAAACTTATTGTCTTCGCCAACTCAATTCCAAATTGATCAAAGCATTGATATTAAAGAGACAGGCTAACAAATAAGTTTTATGTTCATAAAAAGCCATTAATAGTCCCAAGGTTTGCGGCGTTAGAGATTTTATTTTTAATAAATTATGAACCTGATTACCTAAGGTGCGTGCATGCAAGGAAGTTGATGTGGGTCGCCAAAAAGTCAGTGCGCGCGATTGTGCTAAACAGGCATTTACCAGTTCTGTTTGATCCATAGGCAAAAATAAAATCAATGGGCACGCAATGATTGCCTTGATGCAAAATTTGATTAAACGTATGTTGCGCCTGTAATCCTGTTTGTCCCCAGACTATAGGGCCGGTAGATTCATAGAATAAGATTCCCGTGAAGGTCAGCGCGATTTACCCAAACTTTCCATTTTTAATTGCTGAACATAAGGAACAAAATGAGAAAGGCGCGCGCTATAAGGAATAATGGCTTCTGTGTGCGCTGCAAAAAAACGCGTGTTTAAAAAAGTCAGTAAAGCGGCCATCATCGGTAAATTGCTTCGCGTCGGCGTACTGATCAGCATGTTGATCCATTTGATGTGCGCCTAGCTGTAATTCTTCAAAAGCTTTAATGCCATAACAAAGCGCAATAGGAATACCTACACTAGACCATACAGAATAACGTCCACCGACCCAGGGCCATAGCGGTAGGATATGATCTGAAACTATACCCAGATCAAGAGCAGCATTATTATTTGCAGTAACAGCAATACTATGTGCTTTAAAAAGCGGACCTAACCATTTACGCGCGCGCTGTGCATTCGCTAAAGTTTCTACCGTAGTAAATGATTTACTAATAATGATGACCACTGTATTTTCAGGCGCAAGGTAATGGATGGTATGATCAAAAGCCTCCGCTTCCATCTCTGCTAAAAAATGTATATTCAAACGTTTAGGTAAGTTGCGTAGCGCTTCACATGCACTCAGCGATCCCCAATACGATCCACCTATCCCTAAAATTAAGACATCTTTAATACCACTTTGCCAAACAGTTTTACAAAGTGTGCGCATGTGTTCAAACGCATCACGAATTTGCGGCTTAATATTTTCACCGTTTACAAAAACAGGTGTAGGGCTAGGATCACGCAAAGCCGTATGCAGTGCGGGACGTTGTTCAGAATGATTAACGATGTCGCCATTTGTTAGCGCAGTAATTTTTTTAGCAAGCTGTCTGCTTTGCGCAAATATTTCAAAAAAAGGTAAAGTCTCGGGTAGTATGCGCTGGTGGCTAAAGTCCAAAGTGAGCGCACCGCAACTGATTTGCATGGTTGGCGCGCGGCTAGGATCAGCAAAGAGTTCTTGTAAACTAAATGATAGTAAAGCATTAGCATGTGTAGCCAACGATATATAATGAATATCTATTTGGTTGCCAGGCTCAGCGTTTTTAGGTCTTACTATCATGGGGGCAATATGACATAATAGTGGCAATTTTTCAAACATTAAGTAGTAAAATGTCTGTTTCAATGCCAAATATTGCAGTTATGTTGTGCACTTGTAATGGCGAGCGGTTTTTAAAAAAGCAAATTAAGTCAATCGCCGAGCAAACTATAACACCCTTATCCGTTTTTGTCAGCGATGATGGCTCAAGCGATCAAACCTTAACAATTATTGATCAGAGCATCGTTGCTTATCCACAGTTAAAATTTCAAATATTGTCGGGTCCGCAACAAGGCTTTGCAGATAATTTTTTATCTATTTTTAATTTTGAAAGCCCCCAGCTAACTATATTGCTTACGCCGATCAAGATGATATCTGGGAAAAAGACAAGCTAGAATCCGCACTCAAATTTTTAAAAAGTTTGCCTGCTGCTAAACCGGGTTTATACGGTGGCCGCACACGTTTAATTGATGAAAGCGATCATGAACTTGGCTTCTCACCTCTGTTTACTAAAAGTCCCAGCTTTGCAAATGCCCTAGTCCAAAATATTTTTGGCGGTAATACCATGGTGATGAATCTACCCGCTTGGCATTTGATGAAAGCAGCCAGCGGACCGTTCGTTGCCACACATGATTGGTGGACCTATCAAGTCATTAGCGGGGCAGGTGGGGTTATTTATTATGATCCCAATCCCAAAGTGCGTTATCGACAACATGCGAATAATTTAATTGGCGCCAATAATTCATTTTTTGCACGTTTAGCGCGCATAAAAATGCTGCTGCAAGGTCGATTTAAAGAATATAATACCATCAGCGTTACAGGGCTGCTTACCATTAAACATTTATTAACGCCAGATAATCAGCGTCTATTAAATGATTTTGCCAAGGCACGTAAGGCTAATTTGCTAACACGTCTACGTTTAATGAGGCAAGCAAAAATCTATCGTCAAACTTTTTTAGGCATGATAGGACTTTGGGTAGCTGTTTTGCTGGGGAAATTTTAATATGACTATTTTAGTAACCGGAGGCGCAGGATTTATTGGCGCAAATTTCGTATTAGATTGGCTGGCACAATCTGATGAAACTATCGTTAATTTGGATAAATTAACTTATGCAGGAAATCTGGATAATTTAAAAACCTTGCAAAAAGATCCTCGGCATATTTTTATTCAAGGTGATATTGCAGATGAAGCATTAATCCCACACATTTTACGCACCCATCAACCTCGTGCACTGATTCACTTCGCAGCAGAATCCCATGTGGATCGATCAATTCTCGGGCCGCGCGAATTTATCAATACGAATATAGTCGGGACTTTTAATTTATTAGAATCCTGCCGGCAAATAAAACTGCCTGACAATTTTAGATTTATCCATGTGTCGACTGATGAAGTCTACGGGACTTTAGATTTTAATGATGCAGCCTTTACTGAACAACATCCCTATCAACCTAACAGCCCCTATTCTGCCAGTAAAGCCGCTTCCGATCATTTAGTACGCGCTTATTATCATACCTATGGTTTACCGGTGTTGACGACCAACTGTTCCAATAATTATGGTCCCTTTCAGTTTCCGGAAAAATTAATTCCACGCATGATACAACATGCCCTCTTAGGTAAACCCCTACCCATACAAGGCAGTGGCAAAAATGTACGCGACTGGCTTTATGTCAGAGATCACTGCGCAGCGATAAGACAAGTATTCAGCAGCAGGACAATTAGGGCAGACTTATAATATTGGCGGTCGCAACGAAAAATCTAATATAGAAGTCGTGAACACACTGTGTGAATTATTGGATGAACTTGCACCGCGATCCGATAAACAATCTTATAAAAATCAAATAAGCTATGTAGCCGATCGCCTCGGCCATGATTTACGCTATGCCATTAATGCCAATAAAATAGAACAAGATTTAAATTGGCAGGCACAAGAAACCTTTACTTCAGGCATACGCAAAACCGTACAATGGTATCTTAATAATAAAGAGGGATTATTGTTATGAAAATTTTATTATTCGGCTCACAAGGACAAGTCGGTTTTGAATTGCAGCGATCATTAGCAGGCTTAGGCCAAGTGATCGCTTGCGATCGCACCATGGTTGATTTAGAAGATCTCACAACATTAGAAGCTTTTATTCGCAGCAACAAACCAACCGTTATTATTAATGCAGCAGCCTATACACAAGTCGATAAAGCCGAGCAAGAAACTGCGCTTGCAGAAAAGATTAATGCCACCGCCCCAGGCGTTATGGCCAAAATAGCAAAGGAATTAAATAGCCTACTGATTCATTACTCAACAGATTATATATTCAATGGCAATCAAACGGATCCTTATAACGAAACAGATCCTATAGATCCCGTAAATATTTACGGAAAAACCAAAGCACAAGGTGAAGCTTTAATTCGCGCCGCGGGTTGTAGACATTTAATTCTACGCACTAGCTGGGTTTATGCCGCGCACGGATATAATTTTGCACGTACGATTTTAAACTTAGCAAAGCAGCGCGGATCATTAAATATAGTCGCTGATCAAATCGGTGTGCCTACCAGCGCCGAGCTTATCGCAGATATTACCGCATTCATGTTATACCGTATTCAATGGGATCCAGCATTTAGTGATTTCCAAGGTGATACTTTTAATTTAACCGCGCAAGGCAGCACCAGCTGGTATGGCTTTGCCAGTTATTTAATTGCACACGCACATCATGTGGGTATGAATTTAAAAGTAACACCGGATAAGATCACTGCTATTTCAACAACGCAATACCCAACGCCGGCAAAACGCCCCGCCAATTCTTTATTAAGCACTAAGAAAATTAGCACCCAATTTGGCTTGCAATTACCGCCCTGGCAATGGCATGCTGATCGCTTTTTATCGCAATTTTATGCAGCCCAAGGACAAGCCGAATGAACCGAAAAGGTATTATCTTGGCCGGGGGTGCCGGCACACGACTTTATCCGCTCACGATAGCAGTCTCTAAACATTTGTTGCCTATCTTTGATAAACCCATGATTTATTACCCCTTGACAACATTGATGTTGGCAGGCATTCGAGAAATTTTGATTATTTCAACTCCGCGCGATTTGCCCTGTTATCAAGAATTATTAGGTGATGGCTCACGTTGGGGGATAGAATTGCACTATGTGCAACAAGATTCTCCTGATGGTTTAGCACAGGCTTTTATCATCGGCGAGCAATTTTTAGCAGGCGCACCTTCAGTATTAATCTTAGGTGATAATATTTTTTACGGTAATGATTTAACATCCCTTTTAAAATCAGCACACACGCGCACTTCAGGTGCCACGGTATTTGCCTATCACGTCTCGGATCCTCAACGTTACGGCGTAGCCGAATTTGATGAAAATGGACGGGTAATAAGTTTGGAAGAAAAACCACAAACCCCCAAATCAAACTTTGCTGTCACTGGACTTTATTTTTATGATGAACAAGCCAGTCACTACGCACACACGATCAAACCCTCCAAAAGAGGCGAGCTTGAAATCACCGATCTAAATCGTTGTTATCTGGAAAAAAATAATTTAAATGTAGAGCTGATGGGGCGTGGTTATACCTGGCTAGATACAGGCACCCACGAAAGCCTATTAGAAGCACAACAATTTGTGCAAACCACAGAGCATCGTCAAGGACTTAAAATAGCTTGTCCAGAAGAAATTGCACTACGTAATCATTGGATAACAAGCGATGCATTTGAAAAAATGGCCTATGATTTACGCAAAAACAATTACGGTATTTATTTATATAAAATATTAGAAGAGTTTAAAAAATATGAAAGCAACACCTTTAGCTATTCCTGAGGTCCTATTAATCGAGCCACAAGTATTCACAGATGAACGAGGGATTTTCTTCGAAAGTTATAATGAAGAAAAATTTGTACAAGCCCTAGGCCGACCGATTCATTTTGTACAAGACAATCATTCCAGCTCAAAAAAAGGTGTATTGCGCGGCTTGCATTATCAATTAGAACCGATGGCCCAAGGCAAATTAGTGCGCGTTATTCAAGGCGAGATTTTTGATGTGGCTGTAGATATTCGTAAAAACTCACCTACTTTTGGGCAATATGTATCTGCGGTTTTATCTGCAGAAAACAAAAAACAACTATGGATTCCAGAAGGCTTTGCGCATGGGTTTTTAACCTTGTCAGACAATGCGGAGGTGCTTTATAAAACCACAGCATTTTATAGCAAAGAACATGATTGCAATATTTGCTGGAATGATGAAACGATAGGCATAGATTGGCCGAAGGTTATGCCAATTATTTTATCTGAAAAAGATGCAAAAGCTGCGGCATTTAAAGAATCTAATGCCTTGAGAATCGTTTGTTTTTGATTAAAACATGCATAACGGGTTTGTGCATCTTCACGGCTACGAGCAGCCATTTTTTGATAATCATTCATCTCATTAAGTGCCTGTCTAATCGTATGTCCCCACAGATGAGCTTGTGATAAATAACCATTGTCTTGGTGTCGAATGGCGTGCGCGTAAGTAAAGGTGGGTGAGGCTATCGTTTGTGTGCCTACAATGGCGGCTTCAAAATATTTGAGCTCGGATTTGCAATTAGTAAATACATTATATTGTAAGGGCACGAGGTTAAATTCGACAGAACCTATCAAGCGTTGTAAATTTATAAAATCACAGAATGGAAAATGTTTTACACGATGTTCGCCAAATCGTTTGCGTAAACAATCTGCCTGGATATAGCCTACGACCACGACACAAAGAAAAGGAAATTCTTCAAGTAAGAGTTCTAATGATGGTATAACCAGTGCAAAATCTCTATTATGAGATCCTGTACCGCTAAAATAGCCTACATGAACAAAGCCATCTTGACCAGGCTTGAGATTTATTTTGCTTGCAAAAATACGCTCAGAAATCTCTAATTGTTCACGGTTTAGAAAATTGGAAACTACAGCTGTAGGCAGTTTTGCAAAATTTTTAAGTTGTTCAGCAAGAAACGCATTAGTTGTTATTGCGCCGTCGCATCGTTTTAATGTTGCACCCATGCGCGAAATATAAGCAAACCAGAAGTCAAGAACCTGTAAATCATGAGGTGGCTCGTCAAGTGTTGATATCAGTAGGTGGGCCCAATCAACATCAAATACTAAATCATCTACATCAAATAACACTTTTTTATTACGGTTTCGAAACGTGGTAATCAGATGATTAACGGCTACGCTATAGCGGACCCTGCAGATAACTAATATATCTGCGAGGTTAGCAATTTCATTGAGTTGATGCAGATCGCTGAGAAAAAAATAAGATGCAGAGAATTCTTGCTCTGTTTCATTGAGCACTTGTGCCATATTGTATGCACGGTAGCGAAATGTGCCATAATCTGCTTGCTCATAAAAATAAGCAACACGTTTTTTTCCTGTTGCAAGTATACGCAATCGATCGGACAGACTGATATTCCACGGATCTGTATAAGCATGAGCGGGCACAGCATCTAGTAAAAACATTAGTGTGCCCTTGTATGTTGTTGAATGACTTTTGAGAAAGCATCACCCCAATCAAACATCAGGGTATTAGCAGAATAATTTTGTTGTCTTAGCGTTACGTTGAGCGCCAATTCTACGCCTTGCTTTAAAGTGTCCATCATAGATTCTTTGTCAAGTTGACCACTAAGAATATTTTTAGAGTAACGTTTTAGATCTTGTTTATTGCCACAGCAATTTGTAACAGCAACGGCACCGCTTGCAGCTAAATCAAGGGGCGGATAGCTAGGATGGGGCGTGTGCATTAAACATAAACCCAGATCTACAGATCCAATTAATTGTGCATAAGCTTGCCATGAAAGATTCTCAAATTTTTGTGGATTATAATGGTTGGCTAAAAATAACGGGGGAATGTCTTTGCCTACAAAAATAATATCCCAACGTGATAAATCAATAATACCCCGGGAAATAGCCTCTTCAATAAGCTCAATTCCAAAATAAAAAAGATTTCGCAGGTTATTGGGACGGGCATAAAACATAAATTTCAGCTTATGTTCGCTCTGTTTTTCTTGACGATGAAATACTTCGTGAGGAAACGCAGGCTCAAACCAAATTCCTTTGTGTGCAATATGCGGTAAGTCAGACAGAAAATGATCAAAAAGCAGCTGGGTATTTACAACAAAATGAATAGTATCACTTTTTAAAACCCGTTCGCAGCGAAGATAATCATCGCCAGGCGGATAAAACATTCGTTCATCTTCTTGCAACAGCCAAATGATCAAATCATGACGTATGCTGCCCATGACCGCTTCGGTAGTCCACCAAAGTGTGGTGATAAATAGTTCATCCTCAAATATATCCATTTCATTATTGGGAAGATGGCTTGAAATAAATGCAAATTCAATTTCATGCGTCAGATGAATATTATATGTTGTTAACACATGGGCAATGTTTTCAGGATTCGCGCGCTCAGTGCGTGTGACTATGCGCAAGCGTGATTGTCTAGCCTCAGCCAACAAAGCTGCAAAAATAATAGCTGTACCCACACCACCAAAAAGACTACCGGCATTAACACTGTCGGTAACCATACTAATACGCATAGGCCCATTTCGCGCGATAGAATACACAGGTAACGGTGCACAAGGCGTAAAGCGCGCACGAATCATTTCTTTTACACCCGGAATAAAGGAGGCTGATATTACAGCAGGTATCGGGGCTTTTGCTATGATAGTTTTTATTTTTAAAATAATAATATGTATTGTGGACTTTGTGCCGTGTGCACGCCAATGGTTGTAGAGATTATGTAATCGTCTTTTCATGTGTATAACACCCAAATTTATTAAGAACTGTATTTTACCTCAATTTTCCACAAAGGTATTGTGATTTCAACGGTTCCAGGTCATTGAAAAAGTGGTGAACTTCTCATAGCATATTTTATACAAATGCGTTATCTTTAGCCATCAACTGGGAGCACACTGCTAATTTTTGCCAGAAGAGGAACTTATAATGATGCAAGGTGAGGACAAAGCTTGGATCACCTACCAAGAAAAATTTTCAGAAATTTATGATGACTCAAATTACGCAAAACCACTTCGGTCATTTGTCATGCGGGAAGGGCATAAATTTGCAGAAAAAGCATTTGATAATCAAGTTCATTTTGACCGTGTTTTAGAAATTGGGGCGGGAACAGGAGAACATTTTCCTTTCGTTCGTCATAATTTTAATGAATACATACTCAGTGATATGAATCCAAAAGTACTGGATGTTGCAAAAAAGAAACTCTCTGGAGTTTTGGATGAGCGACTACAGTTTGAAATGCAAATCGGGAGCAATCTTTCTTACCCAGATAACTCTTTTGATAGGGTTTTGGCTATCCATATTCTTGAGCATATTTATCAACCTCATCTCGCATTAAAGGAATGGTATAGGGTGCTCAAGCCGGGTGGCGTGCTTACCATTTTGATCCCCACGGACCCAGGGATTGCATGGCGTCTTGGTCGGCATCTAGGTCCGCGTAAAAATGCCCTTGCTCAAGGAATAGCTTACGACTATATCATGGCGCGAGAACATGTAAATTCGTGCAATAATCTGATTGCGATTTTAAGGTATTATTTTCCTAAAGCAAAGCAAGCCTGGTGGCCTTTTGCAGTTCCATTGCTTGATGTAAATTTATTTTTTTATTTCCATACCATTAAAAACGGAGAGCCGGATTTTGCAAAAAATTGCAGTGGTGATACCGACATACAAAGTTCATAAGCATATTCTTGGTGTAATTAATCAAATAGGCCCAGAAGTTGAGCGCATTTATGTGATCGATGACTGTTGTCCTGATAGTTCAGGCCCTTTTGTAGAAAACAATGTAAAGATGCGCGCGTGAAGGTTATTCGAAATTTGGAAAATCAAGGCGTTGGGGGGCTGTTATGCGTGGTTATGAAGCTGCTTTGGCTGATGGCATGGATATTATCGTTAAGATTGATGGCGATGGGCAAATGGATCCACATTTGATACTGGATTTTGTGATGCCTATTGCTAGGGGTGAAGCGGATTATACCAAGGGTAATCGTTTTTTTAATTTAGAAGAAATTCGGGCCATGCCGCAGTTACGGATCTTTGGTAATGCGATATTGTCATTTATGAACAAATTATCGTCAGGGTACTGGGATATTTTTGATCCCACTAATGGCTATACGGCTATTCACAGCGATGTCGCACGTCATTTGCCACTTAAAAAAATTAGTCGGCGTTATTTTTTTGAGACAGATATGCTTTTTCGACTTAACATATTGCGCGCCGTAGTTGTGGATATTCCAATGGATGCAAAATACGGTGATGAAGTAAGTCATCTTAAAATTTCTAAAATTATCGGAGAATTTTTCTTTAAGCATCTTCGCAATTTTGGCAAGCGGATTTTTTATAATTATTATCTTCGTGATATGTCTTTGGCATCATTTGAATTACCTGTGGGCATGATGATGTTTGGCTGGGGTGTTATATTTGGCCTTATTCATTGGTTTGAATCATTGAACTCGGGTATTACTACTTCTGCAGGTACGGTCATGCTTTCGGCTTTGCCTGTGATTATAGGCATGCAATTTATTTTGGCTTTTATCGGTTATGATATTGCAACTGTGCCCAAGCGAGTGATTCATCGGCAAAAAACTCTTAAAACTGAGCAGCCCCAATGATTTATTTTATCGCTATTTTGTGTGTGTTGGGGATTGCTATTGGCCAGATACTTTTTAAATTAAGCGCAACTTCATGGCAGCGCACAGGGAATTTATTTGATATCCAAACGATCACCATTTTATTTTTTGCTTTAGCTTTATATGGCTTAGCCACTATCGCATGGGTTTGGGTTTTGCAAAAAATAGAACTCGGCCGCGTTTATCCACTGATGGCGTTAGCCTTTGTTTTAGTTCCCTTAGGTAGTCATTTATTTTTGGGCGAGCGTTTTCAATTCCAATATTTTCTAGGTGTGACTCTGATCATGGTGGGCATTATTCTCGCGGTAAGGGCGTGAAAATTATGAATATTAATCAAACTAGTGTGTGGACGATGTTATTAATTTTGAGTGTAGGTTTAATTTTTTCTGTATTGATTCCACCGTTCCAATCTCCAGATGAAATGGATCACATTAAGCGAGCTTATTTATTAAGTAAGGGTGTTATTATTTTGGATACCCAAAAAGGGACCGACTCAGGAGGTATGATTGATTCTGGTTTGGCTTCTTATTTTAATGCACATTTACCGCTCATAGGAAATCCAGTTCGAAAGTGGTCTGCTGAAGAGGCTGAATTTGCGAGAAATATCCGCTGGACAGGTAGCAAAGAATTTAGTTATGCACCGGGCGCGGCATATTATTTTCCTGTTATTTATGCGCCCCAAGCTCTTGGTTTTATGGTGGGGGAACAGATGGGGTTAACAAATCATGTTTCCTATTTATTGGCAAGGTTCTTGGTTCTAGTGTCTATAGCGGTCATATTGATTGCTGCATTTCGTATTTATCCGTAAGTCCTTTTACGATTGCATTGCTTATAATTCCGATGAGTATTTTCCAATTTTCATCTGCTAGTTTAGATGGTATGGCAACAGCATTGTCGGTGTTATCGATCGCTCTTTTTTTGCGAATCTTCCTTGATAAAGAAAATGCGAAACCTTGGTTTTTTTATGTGTTGACCTTGGCAGTAGTATTAGTAGCCACCAGTCGTGTTCATTTATTACCATTAGTTGGATTAGTTTTTGTGGCTTGTTTTTATTTGAAAAAAAGAAGATATTTTTTTGTTTTCGCAATGGCATTGGTATTTATTTTTGCATGGCTAGCTATTGCTGTAATGACAACGGTGGATAATCGTGTGGCAACCGGGGCTTCGAGCTTGACGATTGCGTCATATTACCTTACAAGCCCAATAGTTTTTTTAAAGGTTCTTTTTGCAACACTTTTAGATAAAGTTATGTTTGAAGGGTATTGGACCTCCTTTTTCGGAGTATTAGGGTGGTTTGATGCTGCATTCGATTGGAAAATATATGTGTTCCTTTTTCAATGCACGGCATTAATTGGATTGCTCTCCATTTCTTTTAAAAACTTTAAAACGCAATGGTTTCCTCGTGCTATTATTTTTTTTGGTGCAGTCGCAGCTATTTTATTGATTTTTTTTGCATTGCTTGTTACCTGGACCCCGCATCCTGCGCAGCAGATTCATGGGGTTCAAGGACGTTATTTTTTAGTTCCAATGATTATGATTTCGTATGCCCTCAGTGGAGGAATAAAATTGGATGAAGGCATTGCTCGGAAACTTGCTTTGTTTTTGGTTATTTTCTTAGGTTTATTTAGTATTTTTAGCACAACACAGCTTCTTATTGAGCGCTATTATTTAGCCTTGGAACAACCAGAAGCAGCTTCTATAGAATTGCGACCAAGCCCCGCTCTAGAAGAAGATCAGCCAATTATTCTATTTATGCGCCATTCGCAAGAGTTAACTCCACGCGCATTAAAACGCATAGGCGTACAGCTTGGCACATATGCGAGAACCAATCCGGGCAAGGCTAGTTTACTATTGAAAACTTCAGAAGGGCACGAAATCATGATGCCTTTTGAACTGTCTGAACTTTCTGATAATCAATATAGATATTTTGATCTGGATTTAATGCCCTATTCTTCGGGTCAAATTTTATATGTATCAGGAAGTGGCATTAGTGTGTGGGAGGCACATAGCAGTAATGGGGATATTACAACTTGTCTGATATTTGTATATGAAAATGATGAAAAGCTTTATACCGCCGGTTGTTTTAGGGACTAGAAGCATAATCATTATTTTCTGAAAAAAATTAACAATGCCGCGTAGTGGCGCGCAAATGCGCCAGCTGTTTGAGGCGATAAATCTCAGTGATGATGTGCTTTAAGTATGTAATTGTCGTTTCATGCTCTTGTACGTGTAAAGCAAGAGTGCTTATTTGTTGTTCTTTATTTTGCACCAGTAAAGCAAAGTCTTTTATCTGTTGTTCTTTATCTTGTAACAATAAAGCAAAGTTGTTTATGCGTTGTTCGCTCTTTTTTGCTAGTAAAGTAAAGTTATTTATCTGTTGTTCTTGGTCTTGTATTAACAAAATAAGGCCGTTTAATTTTTGTTCTTGCTCTTGCACTAACAAGGCAAAATTGTTTATCTGCTGTTTTTTATCTTTCACTAACAGTGTAAAGTCTTTTATCTGTTGTTCTTGCTTTTGCACTAACAAGGAAAAATCGTTTATCTGCTGCTCTTTATCTTTCACTAACAGTGTAAAGTTGTTTATCTGTTGTTCTTTCCCTTGCACTAACAAAGCAAAATCGTGGATTTGCTTTTCATGATCCCGCACCAATAACTCAAGGTTGTGTATATGCTGCGTTTTTTCTGCCAGTGCTGCGGTATGATTTGTGATAATATTATCTGTTTTCTAGTAAAGTACTAAAAGCCCCTGCAAAAAAACTATTGTGCAATTTGGGCAATTTTCATTGGAGGCAGCAGCAATAAAATATATAGGCCTATTAATGCCTCGAGTTTTTGAAATATAATCGATATCTCAGAATAAGTCATATGTTTCGCCATTAAAATCATCTTCTAGATTAGCCAGGTGAGAGCCAAAAGTGATACGTTTCCAAAGACTTGAATGTTAGCAAAATACGTATGTAGCAGGTTCTCGAATTCTTCTTTGTATAATTCTTTTAGGTGATACGGATTGCGATCGCCGGTTACATCACTAAATTCATGTTTGTCCGGGCTGGATATAATTAATAGGCCATCGGGACGTAATACCCTGCGAATTTCCGCCATCATTTGTTCATGTTCTGTATGGTGTTCAATGGTTTCAAAACTAATGACCACATCAATACATTGATCGGGCAATGGAATGCTGGAGCAAGATCCCACTTTAAATTTTAGATTGGGCTTTGTGTATTTGGTGCTTGCATAATCAATATGCGG
>CAWCVU010000014.1:0-23083 GCA_963798975.1 uncultured Gammaproteobacteria bacterium | reverse complement strand
TATTAAATGCAAAACATCACGTAATAGTAGAAAATTATTGCTAAGGCCGGCGCTCCCGGGGGCTGACGATTGCAACCAATATGGCTGGTCGCGGTACTGATATTGTTTTAGGTGGTGAGGTGGTTATAAAAGCCGGTGGTTTACATGTCATAGGTTCAGAACGTCATGAAGCGCAAAAATTTGATAATCAATTACGCGGCCGCTCTGGTCGACAAGGCGATCCTGGTTTATCGCAATATTATTTGTCATTGGAGAATAGTTTAATGCGCATTTTTGCAACTGATCGACTAGACATTATGATGAAACGTCTTGGCATGGAAGGCGATCCACCGATAGAAAACCCTATGGTTTCAGCGAGCAATCGATAATGCTAACGTAAAGTGGAAGGGCATAATTTTGATATTCGAAAACAATTATTAGAATTTGATGACGTCGCGAATGATCAACGAAAAGTGATTTATTACGCAGCGAATTGATTTAATCGCCTGATAATATTCATGATCTAATCGAAATATTGGCTAAGATGCTATCGCGAATTGTAATTGACCAATTTTTTCCGCCAGATAGCATGGAAGACATGTGGGATATTAGTGGGTTGGAAAATGTTTTAGCTCAAGATTTTGCTGTGAAATTACCTATTAAAAACTGGTTGGAAACTGAAGAAGATCTTCATGAGGAATCATTAAGACAACGTATTCAAGAAGCGGTCAAGCAGCATTTAGAAGAACGTGAACAGCGTTATACATCCGAAGTGATGTATCAAGTTGAAAAAACAGTGATGTTGCGTACTCTAGATGCGCATTGGAAAGAACATTTAGCCGCGATGGATCATTTACGTCGCAGCGTAAGTTTGCGTGGTTATGCTAATAAAGATCCCAAACAAGAATATAAACGTGAAGCCTTTTTATTATTTTCATCCATGTTAGATGGCTTTTATCAAGAAGCTTGTCAAGCCTTGGCTAAATTTAAAGTTAGCAATGCCCAAGACATAGAAGCCCTAGAAGCACAAAGACGTGAACAATCTTCTGTTACAGACGTAAAACTTGAACACGCCAGCGCACCCAGTGCCGAAGAAGATGAAATTGCCGCTCTACCACAAAAACCAATTGTTAAGGCCCAAAAAATTGGCCGCAACGACCCCTGCCATTGTGGCTCAGGCAAAAAATACAAAATCTGCCACGGCAAAATCTAAGACCACTCATAGGTCACTGATTAGCCATAAAACATTTTTTTGTCAAAAAGATAACTATATGTGTTATTATTATAATAACTTGAAAAAACATATAGGAAGCTTACTATGCCATCAGACATATTTTATGCGAGAATGCAAGAAAACACCGAAAATGTTCTTAAAAATGAACAAGGTGGCGTAGCGGCGCCAGGCTATAAAGATGCAGTCCCTGACTCACCCCTTAATAAGGCAGAAGGCATTCATGTTTCTGCGCCTAACCCTGGGGTAACTTGTGCTGCTTTACCAGGAATAAGTTCAGGTCACATACAAGCTTCGCAAGATTTTTGCAGCGGAAAATCGCTTGAAATAGCCCCAAAAGCTCAGGGCATAGATAGAGATATTGCCTTGGATATCTTCATTGCTTCTGTAAATCAAGCTATTGAAGCGGCTAACAAAGAACCTGCTGCGCAGAGTGCAGGGTGCACATTTACGGCAACTATGGTTTATACCGACTCTGCAGGTAAAAAAAGATTAGTTGTAGCCACTTTAGGTGGTGAAGACCCAGTTTATTTGCTTGAGTATAAGCAAGGAAAAGCAAAGGCCAAGCAATTAAATTACCCTAGCGATTACAAACACGAAGCAATCGATGTGCAAGAGGTAAGCCAATTTAGACAAGTAGAGAGGTCGGGCAGATCTATAAGATTTGAGCAGCAAATACTTTACAAAGGGGCATTAAAAACGAGTCATTCAATAGGGGACCATCAACTCCGTACAAGTAAGGCACCAATATATACAGAATTTGCCCTAGATGATCCAGCTACCCAATATTTTGCAGTGACAGCAAGCGCAGGGGTTGGGGATCCACTCGGACTGAGTGGGATACAAGATTATGCGAATACAAAAAGTACATTAGAAGGCCCTTCAATTACACACGACGTGCTTTTCAACGCCGCATCTAGAGCTGGTAGTTATAACCGAGAGGATAGTGGTGTAGCAGTAATTGAAGCACAAGCAATCCATAGGAATCAAATAGCCATTAGTGTAGTGGCCAATGGTCATCTAGACGGCGGCGCAACTATTTCTCAAAAAGCAGGCCAGCAATTTGTAACGAGTATGGAGTCAAATCTAAGCAAAGCACAAGATAAAATAAACACAGCAAAAAGTTTTGCTCCGGTTGCGAAATTTAATCAGATCATCACTGAAATTGCTGAAAGCAAAGAACACGGCAGTGTATCGGTAAGTGCCATTGCTCCGACACTTGCAAGCTTGTCTAATTTTTTCTCAAGACCTATTGATAAACATGCTGCATTTAATCGATTAATAGTCTTATCTGCTGCGATGGGGGAGCCACATGACCTGAATAAAGCAAAAGAAATAGTATTGAACTTAGAAAAATACTTGTCTGGTCAAGCGCCCTTCGATGATGAGGCTTCAAAGAAAAATGTCGCTGCTTTGAAAAAAGGAACGGGCGGAAAAAGAATCATGGGTATGGAAAGTGATGATACAGTTCAAGACTTTTCAAAAAGCTATGCTGAGGTTGTCAGTGCCATACAGGATTTACAAAAGGAAATTCCCGACTATAAACCGACTTTTAATTTTAAATAATACAACAAACCAATTCAAAGGGAATACTGTCTTTTGTTTGCACCGGATGGCCGTGTTCGTCTAAGTTTAAAAATCGAACGCTGATGCGGTGTTTGCCGCCGCTGATTTCAGGGAAAGCCCCTTTATGGTGTGTGGTGATGCGCACCAGTTGGCAAGGTGTTGCGCCATCTAAGGATTTTTGAAAAAAACCTTCGGTCGCTGTTTGTTCTTCTTCATAAGCACTGCTACGAATCAATTCTAGAATTAAGCGCGTTGTGTCTTCGATGGGTTTAAAGGTGGCTATCCAGGTTTTGATGTCTTTATGCCGTCTGGCTTCATCTTCATTCAGCCAATAATGATATTGGGGTAAATCAAAATTACAAGCACCGCCAGGGATAGGTAGGCGATGTTTGATGGCGGTAATCAATTCGTGATCACGTAAATCTTGCCCGATGCGTCCCTTAAGGTTTTGCAATACTTCCGCTTGTGTATCAATCTTTTTAATAATACTTTGTAAACGCTGGCCGTCGACCTCGGGGGATTTAAATAATTTGGTAAATTGTATTTTAAGACGGTCACATTCTTTGAGAAATTCAGTTTTAATATCGGCTCTATCAAACACATTCAAAATTTCAATCAAGGTTGTGACTAGCGCACGAGAATGCCAGATTGAACGTTTTTCATCCTGCATAAAATGCAGCTGCGCAAATAAATGCTCCAGCCGTAAAAAAATACGGATACGTTCATTCAATGGTTGTTCAAAAATAATACTCATAACTGTCTATTGGTTAAGTTTTTCAAATTATAGCCATATTTTCTTGTTTTTTCTCTATTTTTTTATATTTTCTGCAATTTGTAAATAATAGCCATGTAGACTTCGAATTTTATTTTTTAGACTAGCTAAAGTATCGGTATTTTCGATCACATCATCGGCTACAGCTAGACGTGTTTTACGAGGCGCTTGTGCGGCTAAAATCAAACGTGCTTCATCAGAACTAATACCATCACGGTTAGTTACTCTACTTATCTGAATAGACTCGGGTACATCGATGACCAAAATGCGCTTCACATAATCTTCTTTTTGCGTTTCAACCAGTAGAGGAATGACGACCACGGTATAGGGCGATTGGCTGCGGGTAATTTGGGCCATAATCCGTTCACGGATTTTAGGATGTAAAAAATTTTCTAGCCAGTGACGCTGTTCAACATTCGTAAAAATAGCTTGTCGCAGCAAATAACGATTCAGCTCGCCCTTATTATTACAAATAGCAGGGCCAAAATGGGCAATAATGGCTGCATTTATTTCAGGTTCATTGATGAGATCTTTGGCAATATGATCCGCATCAATAATCGTGACGTTTAATTCAGAAAAAAAGCGCGCGGCAGCAGACTTGCCACTGCCGATGCCACCCGTTAAACCTACAACAAACATATTAAATATCCCCATGCAGCTATGGCTAAAAAAGGACCAAACGCTATGGGCGCATCATAGTTGAGGCGTTTAAAGGCCATCAATATAAGCGCCATCAATAAACCCAGTATTGAAGCCATTAGAATAATAGGAACAAGGGCAGGTGCACCTAACCATGCGCCTAGGGCAGCCAATAGTTTACAATCACCCCTACCAATACCCCTACGTTTACGCAGTAAGTAATATAGGCTATCAACCAGCCAAAGCAAAGTATAGCCAAGCAAAGCCCCCCAAATAGCCAGAGATGCTTGCGTGAATACATCAAAAGCATTCAGCCCAAGACCTATCCACAACAAAGACAAGGTCATGCTATCGGGTAAAATATGCTCATCAATATCAATAAATGTCAGTGCGATTAAGACATAAGTAAATAATAAAGCGGGGATTAATAAAAGCTGCCAGCCAAATTGAAAAAATACAATCAGGCTCAATAGAACACTGACTGCCTCGATCAAGGGGTAGCGCCAACTAATATTTTTTTTACAATGATGGCAACGGCCTTTTAAAAATAAAAAGCTGAATAAAGGAATATTATGCCAATAGCGCAAGGGCGTAAGGCAATGCCGACAATGCGATGCGGGCAGTGCAAGATTAAACCGAGTGGTTTTTTCTGCGTCTTGCATCATGATCGGCAGACGATAAATCACCACATTTAAAAAACTGCCAATGACGAGTGCAAACAAAATAATAAACGCAATTTCCATCAGTATAAAGTTCCTAATTTAAAGACAGGTAAATACAAGGCTATAATCAAGCAGCCCAAAATAGCACCTAATAATACGATAAGTATAGGTTGTAGCAAACGCGTCAAGTGTTGCATTTGCTGGTCCGTGCGTTGTTCTAACACTTGTGCGCTGTGCGCCAATAGCGAAGGCAATTGACTGGTTTGTTCGCCAATAGCCACTAATTGTATAACGATCTCACAAAATTGTGCAGTCTGTGCCAAGGTTTGTTTAAGATTCATTCCTGATTGTATGCGATGGGATACCCAGGTAATTTTTCTAGATAAACGGGTATATTGCATGACTTGTAATGATAATTGCAAGGCTAATATTAAGGGTAAGCCTGCTTGTAGCGCAACGCTTAAGGTGCGTAAATAACGCGTTTGCTGATTATCATGAATGATTTTACCGATAATCGGCAAACGGTATAGCAATTCTTGCATGATCCGTATATAAGCATTATTATTTTTAAGTCCAAAGCGCAATAAAACAATGATCAAAATTAAACTGACGCAGTGTATCATTTGTATTTTCTGTAATAAATTCGATAAGCCAAATACAAAACGTGTCATCAAAGGCAGGTTTGTTACCCCTGCAAATAATAATTGAAATTGGGGCACGATAAATAATAATAAAGCCAGGGTAATCACCAGGCTGGTTATAAAAACAAACAACGGATATAACAGTGCTTTTTTAAGCAGCAAACCACGTGCTCGCATTTTTTCTTGATAAGCGGCCAGTTGCGCTAATACCAAACCTAATTGACCACTTTCTTCACCGACTTGAATTAAATAAATAAAATAATGGGGAAATAATTGTGGGTATAGGCCAAGCGCTGCACTTAAATTTTTGCCACCTTCTATCGTAACGATCATGTGTTTAAATACCGTACGTATCACAGGCTTAAAAGAGTGCGCTAAAGTCTTTAAACAAAAAATCAGCGGCAGTGCTGCATTAATTAAAATAGCCAATTGCTCGGTCATTAATAATAAATCATCCGCGTTTAATTTTTTATTCATATCCGACCACGCGATTAACTTCATTGAGGCTAACAAGATTTTGTGCGACCAGATGTAGCGCAGCTTCGCGCAAAGTGGTGAGTGTCTCATGTTGTTGCAAGTCGCAATAGGATAAATCTTCTTGCGTTAATAAATATTTTTTAACCTGGGGTGTGATCGGTAAACATTCATAAACGCCCATGCGTCCAATGGTTTGCGTGCGCAATAAACGTTGCGCTATCACTAAATGCAAACTGCTGAGTAATTCATAACGGTTAATCCCCATATGCGTCAAGCGATTGACCGCTTCTAAGGCGCAAGAGGTATGCAGCGTTGATAAAACTAAATGCCCGGTTTGTGCAGCTTGTATGGCAATTTCTGCCGTTTCTTTATCACGTATCTCACCTATCATTATAATATCGGGATCTTGCCTTAAGAGCGCACGCAAAATCTGTGCGAAGGATAAATGAATTTTGGCATGTACCGGCACTTGATTTATGCCTGACAAAGTAATTTCCACCGGATCTTCCACGGTCGCAATATTATGGGTGTTTTGATTCAAATAATGCAGCGCGCTGTAAAGCGTTGTAGTTTTACCACTGCCCGTAGGCCCTGTGACCAAAATAAGGCCATTGGGTTTACGCAGTGCTTCTGATAATAAATCACTTTGTTTTTCGTCTAAACCTAGCTCTGCAAAGCTGCGAATATGGGCTTTGGGATCCAGCAAACGCAGCACTATTTTTTCGCCATACAAAGTAGGACAAGTACTGACACGAATATCCAGTTGATGATTCGAGTTTAAATTAAACGAAATCCGCCCATCTTGCGGCAGGCGTTGTTCGGCAATATCCAATTGCGCCATTACCTTGAGCTGAGTAACTAATCTTGAGGCGTTACCCATAGGCCCTTTAAAAATAGAGCTTAATAAACCATTAAGGCGCATACGTATATGATAATGTGCTTCCCCGGGCTCAAAATGAAGATCCGAGGCGTGATGTTGGTAGGCATAAATGATCACATCACTGATATGATCAATGTGCCCAAAAGGCAACGAGTCCTTGTTCATAGTTTCCTGCATATTGTTATAATAGTAGGCAAACTATCAATATATATATATCCTGTCAAGATGGAAAATATCTATTTTTCTTGATCGAACTGGGCAAAGAAGGTATTGTGTGCTAGCGTGAATGACCTGGTTTTTTAATTAAGTTGCATTCCTAATACAGAGGTGGAGTATACTTGTGGGACAACATAATCTATACAGAACTTATTTTTTGTAAGTAAAATTAAGATAACGATAGATTCTTCCACAAAAAAAGATAGTTGATTGCCTACAAAATAGTCAATATCTTACCGAAAAACAGGTATAATACTTAATAAGACTAGAAAGAAGAATTAAAAGTTACATAACTAAAATAAGTAACCCTAGGGGTGGAATCAGATGATACCGAATAAAGAGACACATGTTGCAGTGTTGGGTGCCGCGATGGCGGGCTCACTCGTTGCGCTCGAATTTTTAGAGCAACTCAACATGCTGGAAAAAGCTGAAGGTGAAGGCCAGCAAAAAACGGTTATACACCTCTTTGATCAGAATGAATCGGTTTTAGGTAAAATAAGCACCAGTAGTAATCAGTGTTTTAAATTGCATTCGGGTATGCATTATCTTAATAACCTTGAAACGGCTAAAAAATGCTTGAAAGCTTCCATTGAATTTGCAAAAAAACATCCAGATTGTCTTTTCCAAAAATCTAACCCTTTACGCATGCTCGGTGATAAAGACAAGTACCAAGACCGCAGACCTGGCCGTTACATGATAGTAGAAGGTGGCGCTGTGGATATGGAAGATAGGGTAGAAAAAGATGGCAAGACCACAAAAGGTGCAAGGTATATAGCTGAAGAGCTGAGACAGTGTTATAAAGCGTTGATTGCTGAGGATCCGGATAATGAAGTGTTTGGGCCTTGGGATCAGTTTATTGTAGAAGCGCCATCGCTGAATTCGTATGAGTTTGCACCTGAAACTATAGAATACTCCAAGGATGGAGTGAAAGTAGAAGAGCGAGCGATCAAGGGTATGTTTGTTGTCCGAGAGGCTCAAATTGATATCGATAAACTTCGTACCAAATTAACAGCTTTGCTTAATAAATATATAGCCATAGGGCGCTTAGTTCCGCATTATTCTACAAAAGTTGAGTCTATAAACTTAGATCCAAATGTGCATTCTTTGGGTTATGAGATAGAAGCTACAAATTTGAAAGACGCTAGCAAACTAGAGCCTGTTTGTGTGAAGGCCGTTGCTAATTGTACCTGGAAGGATATGTTGGACATCGAGCAAGGCCTAGCTGACATGAATATGAGCCTTAATGAAAATAGTGGTATGGATGTTCGCGGCAAACTAAGTGTTTTAGTTAAATTGCCTGCAGGATATGAAAATTATGAAACGGTAACTTTTGCTTCCGGTCCTTACGCAACTATCACCATGACGAATTTAGAAACAAGGGAAGCTGTATTAACTTTTAGTCCTAAAAGCGATTTAGAACCATATTCAGCAGGCCAAGAGAAAAAGCCTGATTGGGTCCAGACACTTACGCCAGAAACGCTGACCATCAATACGGTTAATCCAAAGACAAATCAAAGTTATGCGCAAGAGATAGTAAAAGGATGTGCTGGCTTTCTTCCCAAAGATAAAAGAACAAAATTTATAGAAGAAGTAGAGGTTCTTGAGCTTAGATTAGCTCACGTTTGCTCAAAAAAAGCAGATATACATAGTTATGATTTAGAAGATGCTAATAGTCCGATCCATAAGCGCTTGGAAAGCGGTATCGAGGAACGTTTACTTGGCATAGTCAGGTATGCTTGTATTAAAATGACCTATGGTCCACAGGCAGCGGGTGAAGTCACTAAAATTCTTATGCAACATTTAAAGCAAATCAACAAAATAGAACAAAACTTCAAAAATCATCATGTTTTATCAGATAATGAAGTCACACAGGAAACTAAAATAAAAACAAATCGCAAGATTAGAAAACATCTGAATCGCTTTATCCAAGCTATACAGGAAGAAAAGGACGATGAAGAACTTAAAAAGTTGATCCAGCCTGTTCTTAAAGAGTTTATGCCTACTTCTCCAAAAACAGTTTTAACCAGTAGTAGTGTTTCTTCATCAGATGCATCACGACGGGCATCGGATCGTTCTGATGGATCGCAGGAACATACAAACCTATCAGTAAACAATTCTCCGAGCGTGTCGACAGTAAAACAACGTTCTGAGCTTGCTCCAAGACAAGAACCGGAATCAGATACACCTTTGTTAATGCGCTCAAACGCAGGCCAACGATATTCATGGATGTATCCTATCAAAGCAATATCATCTGCGGTAAGCAGCGCTGTTTCAAGAGCTAAAACCCTGTGCCTTGGCAGCAACAACTAGCCCTCGAAAATGAACAGCTCAAGCTCGCGCTTAAAGAAGCGCAAGAGCAGCTTAAGGCTGTTAATGAGATCAGAAATTATATTATCAATAATATTCCGCATTATATTTTTTTCAAAGACACACATTCTATTTATCGCTGGTGCAATCAATTATTTGCCGACTCCGTGCATATTGCCTCGCCTGAGGCATTAATTGGTAAGAGTGATTATGATATGCCTTGGTCTAAAGCGGAAAGTGATACTTATATTATCGATGATAAGAAGCTGATGCACAGCAGAAAACCCAAATTGCATTATGAAGAAACGCAGCGCCAGCTTGATGGCAGTCATAAAATTATGTTGGTAAGCAAAGTACCTGTGATTGATGATAAAAATGAAGTCATGGGCTTATTGTGTATTTATACCGATATCACTGCGCGTAAACAAGCAGAACTTGCATTAAAAGAAGCCAAAGAAAAAGCTGAAATGGCCAGTGTCGCAAAAAGCGAATTTATTCGTAATATGAGTCATGATTTACGCACACCCCTAACCGGTATTATTGGCATGGCCGATATTATTAACCGTGAACCAGAAGAAAAAATAACCCGCAGTGGCGCCCAAGACATACACCAAGCAGCGCTGGCTTTGCTTAATCTTTTAAATGAAATCATAGAAACGGCGCAGTTAGAATCCGGCGAGATGACCCATAAAAAATCCTGTTTTGCGCTAAAAAATACCATTGATGCCTTGATCGCTATTTTTAGACCCGCAATTAAACATAAGAATTTAAAATTAGAAGCGTATTATGATGATAATATTCCTGAAGTTTTATTTGGCCAGGAATTATTATTTCACCGAATTATTTTAAACTTATTAGGCAACGCTGTAAAATTCACTGAGTTTGGAGCGATCAGTCTTGAGGTCAGTTTATTGCAAAAACGCGCGGATAAAGTCAGTCTTAAAATCGTTGTCAAAGATACTGGGCTTGGAATCCCTGAAGATAAACAAGATGTCATTTTTGATAAATTCAGCCGCTTAACGCCCTCTTATGAAAATCATTACAAAGGCAGTGGTTTAGGTTTATACATGGTAAAACAATTTATTGAAAAATTAGGTGGTGATATTAAGGTCAATAGTCTGCCAGGCAAGGGTGCGCAATTTACCTGTACAGTCCAATTTAAATTACCTACAGCTGCACAATTGAAAAAATATCAACCGCACCCATTAGAGAGCAGAGTGGTGAGTCTAAATTCGAATGCCCAAAATGCCAAGGCGCATATTTTATTAGTAGAAGATAATGAGCTGGTACAAAAAACCACCATATTTAATTTACAGAGCTGGGGTTACGGCACGGTTGATCTGGCAGCTAACGGCAAAAGTGCGCTTGATAAAGTGGCTGAGAAAAAATATGATTTAATTCTTTTGGATTTAGGGTTGCCTGATCTAGATGGCAAAGCAGTTGCGGAAAAAATTAGAAAAAATACGCAATTACTCAATCAATATACGCCGATTATTGCATTAACCGCACACGCAGATGAAGCCACCAAAAAGGAATGCCTTGCAGTAGAGGTCAATAAAGTATTATCCAAGCCATTATTAGAAAATGATGCCATAGAAATTGCCAACGAAATTTTTGGACGTAAACCTACTAAGGCCGGTAAAAAAGAAGAAAAGAAGCAATTGTCCAAGGCTTTGCCCGATCAAATCGTTGACTGGGTCTTATGGCGTCAACGCTGTGGTGGACACGAAGATCTAGTCAAGCAGGCTTTTGAAATCACGATGCGGATGTTGCAAGGGTTTAAATCTGATAGTATTGCTGCGCTTAAGGCTAATGACTATGATGAATTAGATAATGTCGTGCATAAATGTTATGGGGGGCTTAAATATTGTAGCTTGCCTAAGCTTGAGGAGTCGACATATGCATTACAACAAGCCATTCGTAGTAAGCAATATGATCAAGTCAAATCTTTGCACGAAAAATTTATCCAACAGATTGATGAAGTGTTAGAGTTAGAATACCATTCCCCATTATCTCATTCCATATAGGTATTAATCAGTCTCATTTAAATGAAGAATTTGTTATCAAAAACTTGATTTATTCTTAAAAATAGTATGAAATATAAACGTGGGCGCCAGATGCGTGGAACATCTGACACCTCACTAACCACCAGTCAGTCTAGGACACTGCTAATGGCTACCTATATCTTACAATATTGGCACCATACATGCCATCATCGCACAGTATTTTTACTGGTCCTTCTCTATTTTGGTGCAGGCACGCATCGATTTGCGCGAACGAAAGTTCTGCGTAAATTGACTTATTATTATTAAAAATGCGAGCCGCATCATAGAGAAAAACAGCGCTGCGCGACGGCAGCTGGTGGAAGGTGAGCGCGCCCACACTTTAGTGTGCTTAATTACTATTAAGGTGGGATAATATGTACATGCGCTCAAATACCAAAATATTGTTAATTGAAGATAATTTAATGGCTCAATTTGTGGCCCGATCATTATTAACCCATGCTGGGTTTAAGGTCGATGCTGCCTGTGATGGGACGGATGGGGTTAATTTATACCGTTATTATCATTATGATTCTGGTGATTCTAGATATTGGTTTGCCTGATATTAATGGCTTTGAAGTAGCACAACGGATACGCAAACTGGAGCAGGAATACAATAAAAAACCAGTAGAGATCATTGCGCTTTCTGCCAGTGCCAATGAATATCCTAAAGCACGTTATGAGCAAGCAGGTATTAATCGGGTAATGGGTAAACCTTTACAAAGCGATATGATCGATCCGATTTTTAAAGATAAAAACCGATAAGCATATATAAACCCATACTGACAGCCGCCATGACAAGCGCATAGGGTAATTGGGTGCGCACGTGTTCTAAATGATCACAACCGCTGGCCAGGGAAGCCATTAGCGTAGAATCAGAAATAGGCGAACAATGATCACCAAATACGCCGCCGCCTAAAATGGCTGCCAGTACTAAAGCCGGTGGGACACCTAAGGTCAGTGCTAAAGGTATGCCCAGTGGCATCATGATCGCAAATGTTCCCCAAGATGTACCCGTGGTAAAAGAAATAATACCCGCACATAAAAATAATATCGGTGCCAGCAACATGGGCGGTAAAAAATCACCCACAAAATGGGCAACATAGTCACCCGTGCCCAGATCAATACAGGCCATGCCCAAACCCATAGACAACAGTACTATGGTCACTAGGGGCAGTAAATCATTCATGCCATTAAAACTCTGCTGGACTATTTCTTTACTGGTCATTTGTTTACCTTGATACAGTAAAACGGCGCAGACTATTAAGGCGATGCCGACCGACCATAAAACAGCTTGAGTCCCAGAACCTTGTAATAAATGCCCATCACCGGTATACAGCATAAATAGCGGCATACCCAGTACTAAAGTAACCAGGGTATCAAAAAATAATGTGATTTACTTGCAGGCGCATCATCAGCCACATTAACCGGCATTTCAATGCGGCTATGCCCGGCTTTCATAGGGCCAAATACTTTGCCCGTAATCGCAGTAAAAAACACCATGATCACAGCCAATAAAGCATAAAAATTAAGACCTATCGATTGTAATAAGGTGGTGGTGGTATTTTCTAACCCATAGCCTTCAAGCAAACCCAAAATATAAGCGCCCCAACCATTAAGTAAAATCAACACACTAATGGGCGAGCAGGTTGAATCAATAATATAAGCCAGCTGCGCGCGCGAGAGTTTAAATTTATCAAATAATTTTTGTGAAATAATACCGGCGGTTAAAATACTTAAATTGGTTTCAATAAAAATCAAAGTTCCAGTAATACTAGGTAACAACGCTGCGCGACGACGTGTTGTTGCAAATCCCACATGTGTAAGCTGATGCACAAACGCATTCACCCCACCCGAGGTGCGAAATAAAGCCAATAAGGCGCCCACTAATAAACTAAATAATAAGACCCGTGTACGATCGGGATCACTAAAAACATCGACCACACGTTCAAACAAGGCCAGTAGACCTAAAGCGGGGTTATACCCCGATAAAAGTGTCTCAGCCAGCCATAGGCTGACCAATAAAGCCACAATAATATCTCGTCGCCAGATGGCAATGGTAATGGCTAGAAGGGGAGGTAATAGTGAATACCAAGTAACTGACATTTATCAAAATCCTAGGAATTTGCTTGAGTGTAAGACAAATAAACGATTAAGAAAAGTGATTTATCAAGTTGAGTGTGGCAGAATGTATTTCTATAAATAAATGAGGAACACACATGGCTAGTACCATTGATGAATTAACCGTTGATTACAGCGAAGAAGGCCAGTTAGTTGTTAAGCAACTGGATAAACAAATCTTATCCAAAGGCGCCTGGACGACCATTATCTTTAGATACCAAGATTGGGATAACAAAAAACAAGCCTATGGTGCAGATAAATATACCATTCGTCGTTATCAGAAAAAAAATGGCGAATACAAGCAACGTTCTAAATTTAATATTTCAAGCCCCTATTAAGCAGGGAAAATTATTGGAGCCTTGCAACAGTGGTTGCAGGAAGAGAATGCTGGATAATTAGAATTTGACTCTAAACTGCGCTGTTTTGATCATACTATTTCAGAGCACAAGTAAGTTTACGCAAAATTTTCGATCCAAGTTAAAGCTTCACTTTCTCTTCAAGTTGAGGCCGAGGTTTTGCGTGATAGCTTGGATCCAATAACATTCGCAGTATTTCATCCACGAGGACCGGGTGATCTGAAATTTTATTGTAATCGTCAAATAGGATATACGAACAATCTTTATCCTCTTTTTGGGTTCGTATGCTACAAGTCAAATTTCTTCCATTGAAAAAATTATTTAAAGCCTGTTTATCGTCTGAGCTAATTGATTCTTTATAATAAAAACCAACGCCAGAGAACTCTTCTTTAAATGTTTGTGTAAACAGTTTTGCAATTAATGGGCGTACTTTATCAATAGATACGGATGCAGAATTTGATTTGTTGGCGGAACCTAGTTGAAATGTGTTAGTGAGCATTGATGAGGTTGAAACGGGTGGTGCTTGAAAGTCCATATGTTCAAGTTTATGTATCAACTCGTCATGGAAAGTATCAGAGGATGAAGTATTTTCAAATTTAATACGTTGTACTACTAAGGGTTCGCCGCCATCAGGATAAATATCGCCACCTTTAGACGAGACTAATTCACAAGTCATACCACGTGCGTTGAAAAATAGCTCGAGCATTCTCGCTTCATCATTAGTCAAGTGTATTTGCTTTTGACTGTGATGTCCTGCATAGCTCTGAAAATAATAAGTGAATATTGTGGATTTATCTTCTTTAAGACATACGGGTTTAATCTTTAGCATTTTCTTTAGTAAGTTTGGAATGTCATCCCAAGTAGGTTTTGCAACAGCGGGTGGTAGTGACTGCGGGATCTGTCTTAGGTCCCTCATTTGGTTAGGATTAAAATCTGGAAAAGGAACTGCGATCGTCAAAGGATCCTCTTCTTTCATGTTTTTTTCGATACAACGCTTGATGTCATCCAATAAGCTTGTGCTTAAATTATATCTTACCTTGAATTTTATAAGTTTTACATGAGATTTCCCAGAAGAGCCTAACTCGCAAGGCAGGTCATGCTGGTTTAAAAAATCAACCAGTTGCTTGGCCTTGTCCCCACTCAAGAAACGATCATTATCTGCATACTCCATAAAAAAGCTTTTAACCACTTCAGCAGATCCATATGGTGTAAATTTCAGAGTATTTATATGTTGAACTAATTCCGTTTTCATCCAAGTCCTTAATCATTAAGGTATCAGTATTGACAGTTAACAGATTTGATCGATGAGTGCAATATTATCTAAATCTTAAACGAATTCTTTAGCTTGCTGATCGGCATGATAAGAAGACCGTACGAGTGGACCACTCGCAACATTGGTAAATCCCATCGCGTCTCCTGCCTGAGCAAAAGAGTCAAATTCTGCGGGCGTGACATAACGTAATACGGGATGATGATGCAGGCTCGGTTGCAAATATTGTCCAATGGTCACCATATCGACATCATGCGCGCGAAGATCTTCCATGGATGGAATAATTTCTTCATTCGTTTCACCCAAACCTAACATAATGCCCGATTTAGTTGGAATATGCGGTAATGCAGCTTTAAATTCTTTGAGTAAATTAAGCGACCATTGATAATCCGAACCAGGACGCACTGGTGCATAGAGTCTTGGTATCGTTTCAATATTATGATTAAACACATCCGGGGGTGATTGAGATAAAATATCAATAGCAATTTGCCGACGATTTTTGCCGCGAAAATCAGGAACCAATATTTCAATTTTAGTATTAGGGCAATATTCGCGCACAGCTTTAATACAATTCGCAAAATGCTCAGCCCCACCATCACGCAAATCATCACGATCAACGGAAGTGATCACGACATACTTTAAACCCATTTGTTGAACTGTTTTAGCTAAATTCACGGGTTCATCTAAATCTAGCGGATCAGGACGTCCATGACCCACATCACAAAACGTACAACGGCGCGTACATTTATCACCCATAATCATAAACGTCGCCGTCCCATGACTAAAACATTCACTCAAATTAGGACAAGCTGCTTCTTCGCACACCGTATGCAAACGATTCTGCCGAAGCATGGCTTTGACTTTCTCAACCTTATCACCTGTCGGCAGCCGTATCCGTATCCAATCCGGTTTTTTAAGCACAGGTGCCGTTTCAACTTTGACCGGAATCCGAGAGAGCTTATCCTGGCCACGTTGTTTAATGAGGGGGTCTATGGTGGTGTTCATGGGGGTAGTTTACTGAAAATAAAGCGTCAAGGCAATGTGAATTTTATGAACTTAAAGGATAAAATCACTTGATTTAAAATGAATAAATGTTTTAAACTAGGATTTATAAAATCATTAATGCATGGAGGCAAAATGCAAACAGCAATGTTGAATACCTTAGAATATGTTAAACTATTAACTAGAGTAGGTTTTAGTCAGATTCAGGCTGAAGGCTTAAATGAGGCACAAAATATGGCATCGCTTGCTATTTTAACCCAGGTTGCAACCAGTGCAGATTTAAAAGATTTGCGCATGACAACAAATATTACTAACCATGAGCTACGTATCGAAATAAATGAGCTGCGTACCGAGAACCGGTTGGAGTTTGAAAAAGTACGTGGGGAAATAAATGAGTTACGTACCGAGAACCGGTTGGAGTTTGAAAAAGTACGTGGGGAAATAAATGAGTTACGTACAGAAACGCGCGCGGAGTTTCAGAAAGTACGTGGGGAAATAAATGAGTTACGCACAGAAACGCGCGCGGAGTTTCAGAAAGTACGTGGGGAAATAAATGAGTTGCGTGCCGAGAACCGCGTGGAGTTTGAAAAAGTACGTGGGGAAATAAATGAGTTACGCACAGAAACGCGTGCCGAGTTTCAAAACATACGCTCTGAAATGCATAAAGAAATTGCAGAGCTTAAACAATGCATCACTCAAACATCATTAAAGAATTTTTGGGGTTTGACCACCATTATGGGCTTAGGTTTAGTGATACTGGGGTTTTTTAGCTAAGCTATTTTCTTTTTCCAAGCGAGGCATTTGGGAATTCGCCTCTACCCTAAAAAAATTTTACTAATAGTATCCCCGTAATATGTTAAATTATGCCGGTAAATTATAGAAAATAGAGGGTATATGTTTCGTACACTTGTTATTACAATAATCGCATTTTTTGCAAGTTCAGCCTTTGCTGCTCGTCCTATGGTTGTTTATTATGAGAGTTGGTCTGCGGATAGTGCCGCAAATGATATTATAGAATTACCTGCTTTTGTGACCCATTTAATGATTTCTTTTGTAAAGCCAGATGCCATTTATCATGGCAATTTAGATCTTTCTGGTACAGGTTTAAACCTCCCTTATTCGGGTAATACGCTCAAAGAAGCAGTAAAAGCTGCAAAACAAAAGAATCCATCGCTTCGTGTATTGTTGGCAGTAGGTGGTGCAACCTATCATCACTGGGAATCCTTAAACGTAAATGCTTTAACGCAATTGATCATTGATTTAGAATTAGATGGCATTGATATTGATTATGAAGCACCAGAACCGGATGGGGGCTTGGTAAAACAAATTACAGAAAAATTACACAAAGCCCTACCTCAAGATAAAGAATTAACCATGGCCGTAATGCATGTTGCTGCCTATGGTCGTGATGAATGGATTTATAGCCAACCTACAGGTAGTGTTTGGACTGGATTTTTACATGAAATTTTACCGGCCTTAAATGATATCGATATGATTAATGTCATGTCATATGATGCGGGTTCTAGTTACAATGTTTTAGAAGCTTATCAAGCGTTTGATTTTTATTATCATGATGTAATCGCCATGGGTATGCAAGTGCCGCCTGAAGCTTGGGGTGATCATGTCTGGACTGTTTCCAAAGTTGAATCTATGGCAGGGGACTTAGTCGTAAATTCGCAAACAGATGGTTTGATGCTCTGGAGCATGCATAAACAGAATGATCAAGTCAGCGATACCAATCCTGATTTTCCATCCGCAAATTTATTAGCGAGCACTGCTTGTAATAGTTTATCGCTAGCCGATACGAGTATTTGCGCACAACCCGTTCGCACTGTTAAAAATAGTACATTGACATTTCACAATGACTCCAATGAAAATGGTGTATATTTTATCGTGGATGCGATGCCTCACGGTTATCCACAAACAGAAGATTTAAATATAGGCGCGCAAGATACACTGACGGGCACAGAAATTCCTATCACTACCAGCAGTTTACCCATATTCGTATATACAGCATCCATAGGTTATGAAACAGTTTGTATCAATCAAAGTAATGGACAACCCATTACCATAAACTGGGCGCCACAAAATATGACGTGGAATTTAAATTTTTGGTTGGATAATACAGGTAGACCTTTGTGTTCAGCTGCAGAGTAGGCGAAGTAATATTAAAATGAATGTAAGCATTAACATTCATCCTATGATTATTCAATTAACAGTGTAATATATTCTAACACTTTACAAATGCACGCCTTTGGCACGGTTTCGTAAAATTCTGCGGAGCGTGCGAACCAATCTAAATTTTTGACTTGATCAGCCAGTATGGCGCCTTGGACAGGATGGTTAGCGGGTAATAATACTTCAAAATGGCGTAAAAATCATTAATGTAATAGCGTTATTGTAATTTCTTACGTTCCAAGCGGGTTAAAATAATGCAAAACGCGATGGCCATTAACGTCACTATGCTGATCATCAGTGTGGCTAGTGCATTAATTTTTGGACTAACGCCCATGCGCACGCTGGAATAAACTAACATCGGTAAAGTTGTTGAATCTGGGCCGGAAGTAAAACTTGTAATGACTAAATCATCAAATGATAAAGTGAAAGTTAATAACCAGGCGCTGATGAGTGCGGGTGCAATTAATGGGAGTGTTATTCTAAAGAATATAGTATGAGCTCTTGCCCCTAAATCTCTAGCAGCTAAAACTAGGCTGCGATCCATTTCTTGTAAGCGGGCCATAATCACTAAGGTTGCATAGGCAAAGGTTAACGTCATATGGGCTATCCAGATGGTTAACATGCCGCGGCCATTGGGGAAGCCTGTTGCATTTTCTAGGGCTACAAATAAGAGTAAAAGTGATACGCCCATAATGACTTCGGGTAAGACCATGGGTGCGCGAATTAAAATATTAAAAAAAGCACCGCCGTGTTTTAAGCGATAGCTTGTTAAGGCATAAGCTGAAAAAGTACCTAAGATAGTAGCACCAGTAGCGGTTGCAAATGCAATGATTAAACTGGTGCCGGCTGCTTTAAGTAACACTTTATCTTGAAATAATTCTCCATACCATTTGAAAGAAAACCCTGACCAGACAGTGACTAAACGGGATTCATTAAATGAATAAATAATTAAAATAAGTATCGGTGCGTATAAAAAAATATAACCGCCAAAGGTGATGGCTTTGATCATGGGGGAGGTTTTAAGCATTAGCTTGCTCCTGCATTATTTTTTTCAACACGGGTAAAAATATAAATCGGTAATAATAAAAGTATGAGCATTAAGGTTGCAATGGCTGCTGATAAGGGCCAATCGCGATTATTGAAAAATTCTTGCCAAAGCACGCGGCCTATCATGTGGGTGCCTGAGCCGCCTAATAAATCAGGAATCACAAATTCGCCGACTACGGGAATAAACACTAATAAACTGCCCGTTAAAATGCCAGTATAAGTTAAAGGTACCGTAATGCGCCAAAAGGCTGTCCAAGGACGTGCGCCTAAATCGGCGGCGGCTTTTAATAAAGACCAATCGATTTTGCTGATCGCTACATACACGGGTAAAACCATAAACGGTAAGTACGCATAAATAATACCTAAATAAATTGCAAAATCGGTATATAAAAATTGTACGGGTGTATCAATAATATTTAAAGTCAATAACAGCTGATTTAAATAACCGGTTTCTTGCAAGATGCCCATCCAGGCATACACACGCAATAAGAAAGATGTCCAGGACGGTAAAATAACCAGCATTAATAATAATGAACGGTAAGTCACATTGGCTCGTGCGATGCAATAAGCCATGGGATAACCAATTAATAAACAACCCAGCGTCGAAAAAAATGCAATTTTTAATGAATTCCAATACGCAGACACATAAAAGGGATCTAAAAATAAAGTCTGATAATTATTTAAATTCACATGAAAGGTAACGACAAAATTTTCAATAGTAAATAAAGGTAAATAAGGCGGCAGGCTGAGCGCCATTTCACTAAAGCTTAATTTTAAAATAATTAAAAAGGGGACTATTAAAAAAGCCAATAACCAGATATAGGGGATGCCAAATACCCAAGTGCGGCCCGATAATAACCATTGTTTAATGCGGGTACTCATCCTTGCAGCACCACGACAGAATCAGCGGGGAAGTAAACATACACTTTATCATCCCAAGTCAAAGGTTCCGTGACAAAACGATCACTGTGATACACATTGGCTTCTAATGCTTTACCCGATTCTAAAACCACATGATAAATCGAATGACTGCCCATATAAGCAATATCATGTACGCGACCTTTGGCGACATTATAAGGAACATCAGGACGCGTGAGTGATAAGCTGACTTTTTCCGGACGCACAGCCAACCAGACTTGTAAACCAAGCGGTAAAAATAAAGAACGATTGACTTGTACTTGGGTTTGCATTTCTGGCACATTCAGTAAAGTATGCTCATTATCTTGAACGTCTATCGTTGCCGTGAACATATTCACAGACCCTAAAAAGTTAGCGCTAAAAGTACAGTTGGGATATTCATAGACTTCTTGCGGTGTACCGATTTGAATAATTTCGCCTTTATCCATAATGCCAATACGTTTGGACATGGTCATGGCTTCATCTTGATCATGGGTCACTAATAAGCAGGTTGCGCCTAAATCTTCTAAAATACTCACGACTTCTAATTGCATACGGTCACGTAAATTTTTATCCAGCGCGCCCATAGGTTCATCGAGTAATAATAATTTGGGACGTTTAGCCAAACTGCGTGCCAGGGCTACGCGTTGACGTTGACCACCGGATAAAGTATGCGGTTTTTCGTGAGCATAATCACGCATACTGACGATGTCTAACATTTCTTCAACACGTTTATTTATTTCCATGCGGCTTAAGGGATCTTGTTCTAAACCAAAGGCAATATTTTGGGCAACAGACATGTGAGGAAATAAAGCATAAGATTGAAACATCATATTCACCGGACGCAAATGCGGGGGTACATGAGTCATGTCTTCATTATCAATAAAAATACGGCCATGGGTCGGTGCTTCAAGACCAGCCAGCATTTGTAATAAGGTCGATTTTCCTGAGCCAGAACTGCCCATTAGGCCAAACAATTCGCCTTTAGCAATAGACAACGATACATGATCGACTGCTTTGACGCGATCATATTGCTTGGCCAATTTTTCGATGCGAATATAACTTTCTGTAGTCATGGGCGATATTCACCTGATTTCATTCTTGCCCAATCACGATTCACTTGTCTTTCAACAGTTAAAGGCAACTCGCCTTGGACAAACATTTGATCCATGGTTGCTTGTGGTGGATAAATGCTCGTATCGTTTTGTAATGCCGCAGGTAATAATGCACGTGAAGCAGTTACTGGGCTTGGGTAAAAATTAAACTCGGTTAATTCGGCCATGGTTTGTGGCTCCAATATAAAATCCATAAACTGATATGCAGCGTCTATATTTTTTGCACCCTTAGGAACAGCCATTACATCAAAAAATAAAGGTCCACCTTCTTTCGGATTGATATAAGCAATATTCATCGGTTTAGCTGCGAGCTTAGCGCGTTCGCGCGCGATAATCAAATCGCCTGACCAACCGACGGCAAGACAGACATTGCCCGTCGCTAAATCACTGATATATTGTGAATCATGGAAATAAGTCACACTGGGGCGGATGAGTGCAAATTGTTTCATGGCTTTTGCATAATCTTCAGCTTTGATGCTGGTGGGGTCAAGACCTAAATACTTCATCATGATAGGACCTAGATAAATAGGCGAATTCATCAGAGCGACGCCACAAGATTTAAGTTTTTCAGCATTTTTTGGATCAAAGATAAAACCCCAGCTATCGGGTTTAAAATCTTTACCAAATAGGGCTTGAATTTTGTCGACATTATAGGCAAGACCTATGGTTCCCCACATAAAGGGCACGGCATAACGTTTGCCTTCAATCGTTAAAGGATCATCAAAACGTTTATCTACGCCTTTGAGGTGAGGTAGACGCGCAGCATCTAGCGGCTCATAAATGCCGGCTTTTACTTGCCGAATTAAATAGGGGAAGTAGGAAGGAAACACGATATCATAGCCAGTATTGCCCGCAAACAGTTTGGCTTCCAAGACGTCGTTACTGTCATAGACATCGGTGGTGACCTTTATGCCGGTTTTCTTTTCAAAGCGCGCTACCGAATCTGGCGATAAAAAATCATTCCAGGTATAAATATAAAGCGATTTTTCAGCAAATACTAAAGGGCTAACCAATAAACCGAGCACTATTAAATAGGCAGACAGGCGTTGTTTCATGGCACTCTCCTAAGATTGAAAAGAAAGCGTTATTATGACAGGTTATCCCATAAATTTACAATTTTACAAAATAATTCTGCTGTACATTGTGCATCATACAGTGCGCCGTGTGCTTGCTTGAGATCAAAAGGGATATGGGCGGCTCTAAGACTTTTGGCCAATACGGTCTGGCCATAAACTAATGCGCCAAGACTGGCAGTATCTAAGGTGGTAAAGCGGTGAAAGGGGTTATTTTTTAATCCACAGCGATCACTGGCTGCTGCAATAAAACCTAAATCAAAAAATGCATTATGACCTACGAGTATCGCCCGTTGACAATGTTGCGCTTTAGCGGAGGAATTTATAATATTAAATAATTCGCCAAGGGCTAGACTTTCCTCAACGGCAAAGCGAAAAGGATGAGTAGGATCTAAGCTTAAAAACGCCAAAGCCTTGGGATCAAGATTGGCACCTTGAAAAGGTTGGATATGGTAATGGTGTACGTGTGTGGGGACCATTTTGTTATTGGCATCATAACCGAGCTCTATGGCGGCTAATTCAAGCAGGGCATCCGTTTGACTATTAAAGCCCGCCGTTTCGACATCAACGACTATGGGTAAAAACCCCCGAAAGCGATGTGATATTTTTTTT
>CAWCVU010000013.1:0-65334 GCA_963798975.1 uncultured Gammaproteobacteria bacterium | reverse complement strand
AACGAATAATACTGTTTTCACTGTGTGAATAATCTAACATACCACTCCAACGTTCAGGCTTAAAACCATCACTTATAAGCCCAGCTTCTTCTAAAGTATGCTCATCCGATCCGGTATTATCGCTCCATAATAAATCATAACGAACACCCACACGCCATTGCGGTATAAATTGATAAATAGTCTGCGCATAAAAACCTTGTTGGTGCTATCAAGTGTACTGTGATGCGCATGCCCGTGATCTTCGTTATAGATTGAAACGTCACCATTTTGTTTACCGTAAAAATATTCTGCTTGGAAAATAGCATAATTTTCTTCAGGATTACCATTTGGTGCCCATTTCCAAACAAAGTCTACAATAGTAATATCATTATCACCGGTAAATTCAGAAGGTAAAACAGTATCTGTTTCATGGTAGCTACTGGCATGATAGTGCGCATGATCATCATCCTGCTCAACATTATTACCCTGTCTATCTATGGCATCGGCCCATACTTGTGAGACACCGAATAACCAACTGTTACTTACCCCTACATCACCACCAATATCGATAAATGCAGTCTTAGTGCCTAAACCACCATCTGCATCACCCGAGGCAGGATAGGCACCACCACTAAAGACTTCACTGCCTAATTCAATATAGAGATTGTAGGTAATATTACACTTAACCGTGCTCTATCATCAATCAACTGCTAACCCAACATAGCCGTATAAACTAAAGGCGCATCTGCAAAATCCCAGACGTGCGGAATGCTTATACTCAAATAACCAATGTCTGAAAACATTCGCCCACCCGTAAAGGTAAAACCATAGGGCAAACTGGTGGTTTGAATAAAGGCTTCTTCTACGTCGATGCCTGCCAGAATGACCACCCTGCGATCATCGGCCGCTAAAGTCACATTGCCCCAAAAATAATCATCGATATTAGAATTAAGATTTAATTCAGTTCCAGCAAGTGAAAATCCTTGATTACCTAAACCGGCGTGACCACCAGATGGTGAATCCAGGAATAGTATAATCATCAGGATCAAGGCCATAGTGTTGATATTTTGCATCTAGAAATACTGCAATTTCTGGATTAAAAAATGAATCATTAGCCGCTACAGGTTACGGATCATCAACGACTTCCTGTTCTGCCAAACGATTTTCCAATTCAGTGATGCGCTCTTCTAAAGTTAAAGTATGGTTATCTTCCTCTTGAGCCATGACCATAGGTGATAGCAAACACGCTGCCCATAAGGCAAATACATAAACAAACAATTTCATAATCAAACTCCAGATTATAAATAATAAAAAGAATTTTTTTAATTAATATTAATAAACGGGAGGTGCACGGCTTTGTCGCAGGAAAATAAGGGGGAAATAAATGTTGAAAAACTATAAAGAATAATACAACTACCCAGGTTAAACCTAACAATAAACTTAAAACAATAGGGCTAAGCGCATAGTTAATTTGCTGAGCACCCAAACAGAATTGACACTCTTGTACAGTTTCATGGGTATCATGTCCGGCATGATGGTCAAATTGATGTTGCAGCAAAAAGCACTGCATAAACAGCACTATACCGGCTAACAACATATGAACTTTTTTTTGTTTTATGAATGATTCTAAGCGCATCAATCTCAACCTATTACTACGACACGAACACTAACATATTATATGGAATTTGTAAAACCCTGTTATACTTATTTATTTAAGGAAAATCTACATTATGAAAAATATAATTTTTATTTCTCTCTCTAGCTTGTTATTAGCGGCCTGTGGCGTTCCCCAATATACGATAGTAATGAAGATTTACACGACAGCGAAGTCGCTGACACGCAATACATTACTGATAAAGAACAGCATTTATTGGAAATGGAAGCCGATCAAGCCAACGGCTATGCCAATGAAAAATAATTTCATATAGTCAAAAAACTAACAGCTTTTTAAGATACATTTAAGATTTCAAATCATTGGGCCGACTCTTATGATGCGATTATGCATTCGTTAACATAGGAGTATTGAAATGTTTAAACAGATTTTTCGTATCTTAGCTGTATTCTTAGCCTGCATTAGCCTAAGTCAAGCCTACGTGCTGACTGGACAACAAGTCGTCATACCTAGTGATGGCACTGCCCCTACTTCAACCCTACCCTTACTTGCTATTAATGATGGTGCAGACAACTGGACCACACAAACTGTACCTAACGTCACTGATCGATCATTTAGCGCGGGCACCTGCAGTGGCGATACAACAACTTCAGTCTGCCTTGCTGTGGGCAATGATACCTCTTCTGGCAGTTCTAATACTTTATTATTTATCAGCCAAGACGGTGGTGTCACTTGGGCAGAACCCGATTTAAGTGCTGTAGGTTTACCCAGCGCAGGCAATTTAATCAGCGTTGCCTGTACAGGTGATGGTGCTAGCGCCAATTGTTGGGTGGTGGGCGAACTTGATAGTGCAGTAGGCAGCTTAACAGCCGGTGCACTTATTTTAGAAACTACTGATGGTGGGAATACTTGGACAGCTAGCAATCCTTACCCTTCAAAATATTCTAGTTTATTTACTACAGCTTGCGGTAATAATTGTATCAGCGCAGGATTTAATTATGGTGCTATTAAACCTTTTGGTTTTATCGTTGCTGATAATACCATCATGAGCCCGGATAATTTTTTCGATGTCGTATTCTTAAATTCTGCCTGTGCTAATGATAGCTGTATCGCTATAGGGGTCAATGATGACGGTGCTTTTTTAACGGCTAGCAGCAATTACTGGCAAAGCAGTGATGAAATTTATAGCAGTGCCGATTGGGGTGACAATACTTATGCGTTTTTGGGAGCCACCTGCAATGCTACAAGCAATAACTTACTTTGCATAGCTGTGGGAACGACAAATGATAGTCCGTCCCTACCCATGATTTATGTTAATTCAAATCTAAGTGCAACTACTTTGTCTGATTGGGCAGTGCCTACCCGTATCCCTGAAAATTTGACGGCACAACTTTTTAGCGTTGACTGCGCAAGCAATGACACCGAATCGGTATGTGTTGCGGTGGGAGAAGATACAACCAGCGGTGATCCCCTCATATTAAAGAGCTTAGACAATGGTCAAACTTGGACACTTGAAACTGTAACAAGCAACTATGCTGTTGCAGTACTAGTGGGAACCAGTTGCACATCTTCAGACACAACACTGTCTTGCAGTGCTACTGGCATGGGATTTGATATAACAACCTATAATTATGAACCTATCGTCTTTGAAAATCTAGATAGTGTGAATACCAATACTTGGTCTACACCTTCTACACTGACCCTACCCGCGTCTGGCTGTTTCTTTGATGCCGGTGCTAATGGCAGCAGTAATAGTGCATACCTGCAAGGCATGACCTGTCTATTATCTAGCACGTTTACAGACAGTTTGATAAGTGCTGACCTTCAATAACATTCATAATCAATTTTAACTAACAAGGAAAATCAAAATGTCAAAAAAATCAAACTTAAGTTTATTAACACTTGCAGCTTTGTTTACGATGAGCGCGCATGCTGAAGAAACCATTCCCGGGACTACTTATTATGTAGGCGCACCTGGCGGAGATGTCGGGTACGATTATACCTTTGAAGTCTGCCAAGATGATGTCTGTTTAGATTATCCAAGCGTAGGCGAATACTCCAGTAAGTATTCCTGTCAATATTCAAGGTGGCGCTGTTCATTTAAAAACTGTTGAAATAGAAAAAGGCGATGAAACTTTTTATATTTCGTTTTTAAATAAAGAAGCATGTCAGATTGATGCTGTGCATATCGCAAGAGCTGGCGTTGGTGTAGCAGATGAAGTATGGACTGGAAACCCTATGCTTGAACTTCGTCATGTGGTGGAAAATGGTCATGTTCATTTTTCATGTGAAACCATTACAACCGTGGTATTGGCACCCTCAACCAGCCTATTTGAATAACAACAAGTGCCTAAAAATAACCCCAATGGTTTAACGATTGGGGTTATTTGTTTTTACATCACGATTACGCTAAGTTATATCTACCAATAGCCAGATCTATTCCTTCAATCCAGCCTTCTCTTGCTGAATCTGGTAAATGCGCTATAGATAATTCTTTATTTTCAAGTGCATTTTTGGCTTGCTTTGCTGCTTCTAGTTTTGATTTTAAAGTTTCTGGGCTTTGGGCTTTAGCGTATTGAAACTGTTGAACATATTGACAAACCACCAGTGCTTTAACTACAGATTCTTCTTTAAGCTTAGGATCTGCTAATAATTGATGACAAGCCGCATCGATGTTCTCTTGTTCATAAGCTGCGCGAAGTAATAGTTCAAGTATAAAATATGTTTGATTTTTACAAACAAGTCTTAAGAGTGCATAGTCATTTACTAAAAAATCGTTTAAAATAATAGACGGCGTTCGCCCTATTAATATTTTCTCTACTTTATTTTTATCTTTAGATTCACAAGCTCTGGTTAACTCTTGTTGATAATAGTCAATGGCACGCAGCATCGCTGGACCATCAAGTCTAGTTTCTGCTTGGGTACGAATTGATGTGATGAGATTTTCACGATAGGCCCCAGCATCATAAATTTTATACAAAGCAACACAGAATGTAAAAAAATCACTTATTTTTGGGTTCTCTTTTAAAAACAAACTAAATTTCTCTGTATCCTCTGTGGAACTCAATCCGTTATAAGCAGCGTATTTAAGAAAAAACATCAGTATTTCAACTTCTTGTTTTTCATATAGGGCTGTTGCCAGCGCACCGTTATTTTCTAAAAGACACTGAAAAAGGGGCAGATTGTTATCTTTAATTATTTCTTCCACCATTTCACTATTGCTGCGCTCGCAAGCAGTGCTCAAAATAACAGGGATCGCCTTTTCATATTCATCCTCAGTAAGCACATTTTTTATACCTACAAGAAGCTCAACATTTCCGCTTAAAACAACAAAACGCATAAATCTATAATTGTCATGCCTCATAAAGTTTTCTATTCTAGTTTTGTTTTCAACGTTTAGCCACCGATTTAAACTGATTTTTTGATCTTCATCAGCCATAAATTTTTCAAAGTTTTCTCTAGGATCTTTATTGGCAAGCTGATCTTTTATAAAGCCATCCGTTGCAGTAATTACTTTTCTACATTTTGCAAAAGCGTCATTCACGCCCTTTATAAATTCCCGACCCATTCCCCTTGAATGTAAAAAATTTGAGTTTGCATGTGGATTATCACAGAAGGTTTCAGAAAATTTATCTATTTGTGTTAACTGCGAATCAAGATACTCTTCTGCTTCTGATATTCTTTTGACATTATCGCACTTATAAACGATATAAAAATAAAAGGATACTAAGAAAACAACAGAGTCAGAATCATTTTTTATTAAATCTTGATCAAAAACACTCCAAAAATCTATATCAGCTTCCGCGCATAAGAAAAATAAACTAAATAAAATTTTTGATTTGCGCAGTACAGTGGCTTGTGCGATCATAGCAGGAAGTAGTGAAACAATATTCATGTTGTTTTCTTTAATAAATATTAATGTTTTATCAAAAACTTGAACGTCATCACTGATAATTAAACGGCGTATAAAATCATAGTTGTCTGATTCAATCATTGCTTTTACTTGGTCTTTGTCTTTATTTTCTAAAATACCAAGGACAATAGCGTGCCGATTCCTTGAATTGACAATTACGTTGGATGAGGTGTTTTTTTGTTTTGCTAATCGCTCAAGAAACTTCATTTCTATTTCCACAAATAATAATGACTCGATTTTACCAGCAAACTAACAAATAGTCAATTTATTTGTAACTTATTGAATTATAAGTATTTTTACAATAAGGTCTGTTTTTTACATCAGGACAGCTGACTTTAATATATGTTCTGGAAGCTGAATAGCTAATTTCGCAGCCGTCTGCGTATTAATATAAGTAAAGGCATGCAAGGGTTTGACTACATCGAGGGTTCCTGCTTTTTTACCATACAAGATTTGCCCGGCCATTCTGCCCGCCATATACCCGACTTCATATTGATCAAAGGCAATTGCGGCAAGTGCACCCAGCTCTACAGTGCCCTGCTCGCTGGTGTATACGGGTATTTTATGTTCCATGGTTACATTTAATACCTCTTTGATATTAGCCACTACGGTATTATCAGATGGGATATAAATCGCATCGACTTTCCCTAATAAATAATCGGTAGCTGTGGTCACATCTTTACTTGAATCTACCCGTGCTTTTACAATATTTATTGATGCAGGAAGGGCTTTAATGAGCTCCTCAACCATGCGGATCGAGTTGATTTCACGGGTATTATAGATAATGCCTAAATTTTTAATTTGAGGTGAAATTTCATACATTAATTTAACTTGTTCCACAATGGGCGGGAAGTCATAAACACCTGTGACATGACCGCCAGGTTGTATTAATGAAGGCACTAATTTTGCTGCAACGGGATCAGTAATGGCGGTAAAAACCACAGGAATTTGTGCCTTTTTATCTGCATTAATTATGGCTTGTGCGGAGGCTGTTGAAATGGGTATCATCAAGTCGGGTTTTAGGGTTACAAAATCTTCTGCGATTTGATCCGCCATTTTAAGATCGCCATTAGCATTTTTATAAATAATTTTTAAATTTTCACTCTCTTGATAGCCTTCTGCTTTCAAACCGGCGATAATACCCTCATAGGCTTGAGTTAATTCTAAACGTTCTACCATCATGGTAATCGCTACGGTAGAAGGTTTTTTATGCATTTCCATATAATGCACAGGATCAGCTTGTGCCATCATGGATAAACAAAGACCTAATCCTATAATAAATATTTTTTTTAAGTTCATCATTATTTCCTTACTGTCATTACGTGAGATCGGTTAACTATCGGGTCATTTAATTCTATGCCCAAGCCTATCGTATCGGGCACTTGAAAATAGCCTTGTGTAGGTTGAAGATCAGGTATACATAATTCTCTATTCCAATCTTTGGTCGCATAAGTATGATGTTCGTGTATTAAAAAATTAGGAATCGCAGCTTCTAAATGCAGCGCAGCTGCAGTGGCTATCGGTCCGCCACAGACATGTGCTTGAATAGAAACATTATATAAATCCGCATAATCACATACTTTTTTAGTTTCTGTAAATCCGCCACACAAACCAATATCGGGTTGCAAGACTGCGACACTTTGTGATTCTAAATAGGGCCGCACGCCATTGCGAGTGTATAAACGCTCACCTGCAGCGGTAGGAATACGAATTTTATGAGCCACCTGTTGATGCAAAGCAGGATTTAAATAATTAACCGGTTCTTCATAAAACATACAATTTAATTCTTCAGCCACTTGTGCAAATTGAATGGCCGACGTTGGGCTAAGTAAACTATGACATTCAATCAAAATATCCACATCGGGACCCACGGCATCTCTTATGGCTTGCAAGCGATTTTTGTATAAACGTAATTCTTCTTGTTTAAAAATATTAGTCAGATTGAATTGTGTTTTCCCGTCTTTATCATAAAACATGGGATTCACTTTAACGCAATCATAGCCTTCTTTTATTGCCTTTTGTGCTGCTTTTGCATAATCGTCAGGATCAATAAGCGCGCGTGTTTCGTTGTCCCAATCAAATTGTAATTGACTTGCATAGGTGCGCAAACGATCTGTAGTTTTTCCGCCCAATAATTGATAAACCGGTACATTAAGTGCTTTGCCTTTAATATCCCATAATGCCGTATCTATCGCACTCATCGCGGCATAAATCACCGGACCTCCGCCTAAACCCCAAAAACTTTCACGTAACATGCGTGACCATAATAATTCAGTTTTAAAAGGATCAAAACCCATCAACATCGCCGATGCAATTTCTTTAATTAAATGGGCAGCGGCGCTGTGTCCCCAATCATAAGCAAGCCCTGCTTCACCCACACCACTGATACCTTCATCGGTATGAATGCGCACAAATACTGGATGCCATTTAGGTCGTTTTGGACATTCTATATCAAATATTTCAACGTAGGTGATGTGCATTATATTCCTAATATTTTTATAACTATTTATTTTAACTTAATTGTATCGTTATTACACCCCTTTGTAAGCCATATCTCACAAAAAGTCACGCAATTTCGCCATTGTGTTATTCATTTGACTCTGGTAAATTGTATTTTCCATAACAATAAAAGAGGATACAATTATGGCCCGCACATCAGATAAACGTGTTCGTTTAGTAGACGCCGCAAAGGCATTAATTCATAAACAAGGTTTTAATTTAAGCACTCTAGCCGATATTGCGCAAGAAGCAGATGTGCCATTGGGTAATGTTTATTATTATTTTAAAACTAAAGAATCTATTGCTGAAGCTGTTATTGCAAATCGTTCACGCGAGTTGCATGAAGCCTTACAAGACTTTGAAAAGACAGCCCAAGTTAAAGATCGTTTGCTGGCTTATGTACAAGCGCAAATTGACGGTGCTCAGCCTATCGTAGACAGTGGCTGCCCTGTAGGTGGATTATGTCAAGAATTAGCCAAACAAGGTGGATCTTTAGCAGATGGCGCAGCAAAATTAATGAGTGATACTTTACTTTGGGTTGAAAAACAATTTGCTGCCATGGGCATGAAGGATGCTTCGCGCAATCTGGCTATACAATTTGTGGCGATGATTCAAGGTAACGCTTTATTAACCCATACCTTTAAGGATCCCAAAATCCTTGTGCAATTAAAAGCAACTGTAAGTGTATGGCTTGATAAAATAGCACAAACTCAAAAAGCCAGCGCTCCAGTGAAACTTGAAGAAATTGCCTAAGACCTGTTGTAATGCCGCGGATCAACCGCGGCATTACCTGGATTTAGTTATAAAATGTACTATAATTAGGCTAAAAGCTTAAGGAGCGATTGATGAACATTCTCAAACCTATTACTTTGGCCTCATTATGCCTAGCGACTATGCCCGCCCTTGCCTATCAAACGATTACCTGTATTTCAGAAAACAATGCATTTACTCGGTGTAATTTATCGCATGCGGATCAACGTAATATTAGTATTAATAAACCCGTCAAAGGCGACTGTAATGCAAATGGCGCTTGGGGTAGAGACAGCACCGGCCTTTGGGTCGATAACAATTGTGGCGCAGTATTTCAATACAGCTCGCTATCTACCTCGGGTTATTCATCTACAAATAATGGAACAAATGTAGTTGTCGTGCCTGAAAATGAACCTTATTACTATGAGCCTTATTATTACGATCCCGGCTTTTATCCAGGTGGCGTATTCTTTTTTGGTAATGAAAATTATCATAACGGTCATTATCATGGTGGTGGCTATCACAGTGGCGGCTATCACGGCGGTGGTGGCTATCATGGCGGCGGCGGCGGCGGCTTCCATCACCATTAATACTCAGATCAATAAATGAATAAAAAAATCGACGAATGGACCCATAATCGAACTTAAGAGCCCTGTTGCCATTAATGCTAATAATATTAAAAAGCCATAGGGTTCTATACGATCATATTGATAAGCTGTTTTACTCGGTAATAAACTACTCACAACACGAGACCCATCAAGCGGTGGTATTGGAATTAAATTCAATACCATTAAAATAATATTAATCACCACACCGATTTGACTCATCACTAACAAAGCATAAGCATAATTAATCGGCTGGGGATTTAGGCTTAAAGAAATTTTATATACCAGCGCCCAGAAGATCGCCATGAGTAAATTAACAAAGGGCCCAGCAAGCGAAACGAGCGCAATATCTCTATTTTTATGCCGTAAATTTTGCCAGGTGATCGGCACAGGCTTAGCCCAACCAAAAATAAATCCACCAAAATAGAGTAAAAGCGCAGGAACCAAAAGGGTACCTATCGGATCAATATGCTTAATGGGATTTAAGGTCAAACGCCCTAGCATACGCGCTGTTGGATCGCCCAAACGATCAGCAACAAAACCATGCGCCACTTCATGTACGGTAATTGCGAATAACACGGGGATAATGCTAATGGCAATTTTTTGTATTAAAGATATTTCAATCATAATTCTTAAGTATATACGTAATTTTACAGATATACATAGAATAAGGCTTACATTAAATTAGGACTTAGTGGCTTGTTATTCATAAGTAAGCTGCATATTATAAAATAGTTAATGGTTCGATTGATGCGCTATATTAAGGTCTTACGCTAACTTATTCTCATATTTGACAATAGATTGAACAATCGAGTAAAGTGAAAATTATGTCCTGCTATCAACCATTTAATTTTGTTGAGCCAGAGAGCATATCAAGCATGCTAAAACCGCTTGAAGCCTTTGGTATCACAGGGTTCTTTTTTATCCGTATGTATCCTAATGGCGAATTTATTAATTTAACCAGTGGGACCTCATGGGCAGACTTCTTTTTTAGAAAATTTTATGACGGCGCTTACAAGCCTGAAGATTTACAAATCCATACCTATGTAAACCATGGCGTAGCCCTATCAGAATTTAATCCTCAAAATCAAAGTTGGCAAGACGGTAAAGACTATTTTAATGCAGGTAATATAATTATTATCTCCAAGAAATTTGACCATTATTATGAAAATTATTATTTTCATTCAAATAAAGATAACCATGCGATCAATCATTTTTACTTAAGCAATCTTGATCTATTTTATAAATTTGTAGCTTACTTTAAATTACAAGCCATGCCTTTGATTAAAACAGCAGAAGAAAATAAATTTATAACGCCTGATAAATATTTGTTATATAGAAAAAATATCTTTGAAGAAGATAAGAAAATTTTAGTATTTCCTCATGAACTTTCAAGTAAGGAAATAGCTTGTATATCATATTTAATCCAAGGAAAATCCGCGGAAGAAATTTCAATTATTCTATCGCGCTCAAGACGCACCATAGAAACACATATTGAGAGCGCTAAGAAAAAATTAAATTGTCAGAAAATATCACAATTGGCCTATTTAGTAGGCCAATTGAATATTAAGCTGGATGTTGATTAAAACAACTCTCACTACATTTTCGCAATCATTAATTTTCTATCTTCACTTACTGGGGTAAGCGCTAGAAAATCATCAAAACCTTTTTGCATTGCGCCAATTTTTAATTTTGGACTCATACTGGGATTGTCATGATCCAAAGCTAAAACAATTTTTCCTTCTTCAATGGCTTTTAAAAATGCATCTACAGTTTTAGTGTTAATTTTAGAATTAAAACGTCCTTTATCATCGTACATTAATTTATAAAACTCTAAGACGAAATCAATACTTAATTTACCATCATTGCGATGACAGGCCCGTGAAGTTTCTACCAGTTCACGCATCGCGTTGGCCGCATGTAAACTATTCGCTTCCCTACCACAAACGGCACCAATTTGCGGATCAAAACTACCCTGCCCTAGACCACCTCTGATAATTCTCGCTTTAAAGGTATAGAACATATCTTTAAACGTATGGGTAATATTAGACATCCAATCATGGAAATAGCTGGCTATTGATTTGCCACTGGTAAAATCAACTTCACGTGAGTTCAATCTAAAATGTGTAATCCTATCAATACCGGGTAGCTTAATAGTAAGTAAATCATTATCAGTTAAACCAAATATCCTTTTTAATATCTCTTCAGGTAATTCATTGGGATATACTTTGCATAATAAATTAATTAAGGGTATGGAAATATTTTTACCTGTTTTAACAGAAATATCATCTTCAGTGACCATATGTTCTACTTGTACGCGGGTATTGACTTCAAGAAAAGTGACATTTCCATCTGGCTGCACCAGCATTTCAAGGGTGCCCACACCTTCATAACCGATCTCAGATAATTTTTTAGCTAAATTTTTAGAAGCCAAAAGAACCTTATTGATCACCCCAGGTGGATAATCACCTTCAATCACATTGGTTTCAATAATCTTTTGATGATTATTTTGCGCTGTGCAATCACGTAAGCCTAAAACAAATCCGCCCTTTTTCGTGGTTGCAAATTGCACTTCTAAATGACGGGTATTACCTGTGATGCATTGCTCAATAATCATATCATCATTGCCAAAATACTTTCTAGAAAAAGCTCTATTTTCTTGCAGTAAATTTACATAATCGTGATAATTTTGTTGATCAGTTAATTTATCATTTATTTTAAAGAATTTAATTCCGCGGCCACCGCCACCTGCCACAGCTTTGATAACTACATTGCCACCCATGTTTTTAATGGCTATAAATTGATCCATAAGTTCTGGATAATCATTTAGGCCAAAATATTTAGGATTAAACTCAGGCGCCACTTCTTTTACTAAATCACGTAGTGTTTTTTTACCACCTACACGGCGCATGGGTTCGCTTGCAGGCCCTACAAAGTTAATATTGTAAGCAGCCGGCATCGCTTCAAGTTTGGCCACAAATTCATCATTTTCAGACAAAAATCCCCAGCCAGGATGTAAAAATATTTTTTTACCTTTAGTCTCATTGTGAGTTGCAATATTTTCAAGGGCTTTGAGCACTGCTTCTTGATCGTTATAATGCTTAATGGGTATCACCTCACCCTTTTTAGCATTGGCTATTACAGCTGTTGTTTCATCACCGGGTGCACAAAGGATGCGGACCTTGTAACCGGCTTGTTTTAAATCGGCATATAATTTTGTTGCACAACCCGCACGGTTATCGATCACATGAATTTCATCTTTTTGACCTGTAATGGAATTAGGTTTTATGCTTAAAGGTTGTCCATAGTAACCACTGCGATGTAAATCCTCCATTAATAGTTTAGTTTTGATTTCTTGTTGCTTATTCTTTATTTCTTCTGAAAGTGTATCTGTTATTTCTTCGGTTTGATTAAAAAACTCTTTTGTATTACCCAGAGTCACTTTAGTCGAGGATGTATTTTCGGCGGTCTGCTTTTTATGATAGCGTGCTAAAATTTGCCCACGCGCTACCATATCGCCTGCTTTAATGGCTATATCGATCATGCCATCACTGGGTGCACGCATGGTTGTTTCCATTTTTGCAGCTTCAATGACCGCAATACTATCACCTTGCTTAATATCGTTTTTATCAGTGACAAATAATACTTTGCCACCCATAAATGAACGAATTTCAATGTTTTCTATTTCCTTCCAGGCTATATCTATTTGTTCACATAAGCTATCTACACTCATTTGCTCACTTAAGCCATCTACATTCATCATAAAAGTTTCTTTTAGAAAATGGCGCGCAAAATCAAGCCTTGCGCTTTCAGGCAAAAGAAAATAAGTGCCTGTACGCTCTTTTTCAATGATGATATTTTTTTGGTGCGCGTATAAATCGCTAACTATTTTTTCAATACTGTCATTTCTTTGATTTAAAAATTCTAAAACGCTATTTTTGATGTCTCTATGTTCTTTTTGTAAAATCAACTGTACATATTCATTTACAGTAGCTAGTGGTATATGCCCTTGTCTGATTTCTTCAAATAATAATTTAAATTCATCATGATTAGGATTTTTACCTTCTTGAAATCGTTTTAGGGCTTCATGATAACCCTCTTTTTTACTTGGGTCAGGTTCACGTAACCAGTGTTTATCAATCGCATCAATTAGTTTTTTAGGGTCGCCCAGCTCTAATGCCCAAGTGGTATGGGTTTGGATGGTTTTGAATTCAAGCTGAGCCAGTATGTCTGTCGTAAGATGCGCAGCATCGATGGTGTCATAGTTTTTTTGAACTAAAAACTGAAAGATCACTTCATAGGCTATGGCTTGCCATGGATTAACACTACCATTAGGTGCATCATAAATCGTATTATTTTTACTTAATAGGGCCAGTAGCTCTTCATGTAAATTCACATCAAGCTTTACTTTTCTAAGTACAGCACGCGCTTGCGTATGCGTAGGTTTAATTTTACCTTTTTTAAGTAAGTCTATGGCTATATTTTCAGCATCATGTACTTTAGGCGGTATTACTTGATCGAGGGCTTTGTTACGCTTGCCTAGTTTTTCTCTTATCACTGGATGCACGGGGCCTGGCATTTCGCCTCTTAAAAATTCTTTAACCACAGGGCTTAAACGATTTAGAAATAAGGTTTCTACTTGATCATTTTCAAGTGGAATACCGATTACTTCAATAATTTTCTCAAATGACATATCCGCTGATAATTTATTTTCACGCATCAAGTTCTGCAAAAAATTTAATGCAGCAATTTGTTTGTTTTGAAAACCAGGTGTGACCGCAAAAGGCTCACCCATCAATTTTGCCACGGCTATCAAGGCATAACCTGCAATTTGTAATGTTTGAGCTTCTGTAATCAAAGGGAATTTTTTAGCTAACTCAAGGCTTTTAACAGCTTTACTAAAACTAGCAAAACCACCACCTGGAATATGAAATTTTCGTAGTTCTTCACCACTTAATGTTGAATCAACACGGACCAAATCAAATTCTTTAGCCAAGTCCTTTGTTAAATGGCCAATCTCTTTCATGATGGCCAGCTGCTCTTTAGGAATATCTAAGTTAATTCCTCGTTCTTTTAACGTTTCATTGACCGCTAAAAAATCAGCAAAACCGGTATTTTTCCATTCATTATTATTTGTATACTGTAAATCCAGCGTATCGCATTCAACTGTATCGATGGTGATGGGATAGTCTTTTGCCAAGCAGGTTTCAATCGCACTGGCATAAGCCAGTTTCGCTAAACCGGTGTCATGTAAATGTAAGCCTATGGGAATATTTAAATTATTTGCTTGCAAGGCATCGATAATTTTATCTAACAATCGACTAGCGGTTTCACCATCGAGTTCACCCACCATGTCTTTTAAGCTAATGCGACAATCATTAAGTGGTAAGCCTGCGGCTTGCAAACGACGTGCGGCATCGAGTGCTTTGTTGACATAAAGTTCATCCGTGTAGATCTCACCACTGCTGTAAGGTATGGCAACCTCAGCACACAGAGGATATCCCTCATTATACAAATCTCTTAAGATATTAATCGTGGATTGCACTTCATCCATATTACCTTGAGAGTCGAATATTTTAATCCGTAATAATTCTTTTTTTTGTGCGCCTGTTAATTCAGAATCTGCAACATCTTGTGCTAAATGTGTGAGTAAATGCCGTAGATCTTGCTCATTACTGGGTTCTAATAAAAATCCATTAATGCCACGCCAGAGTGCTCTTAATGTAATTTGCTGTGCGACTTGTCTGATTTGTCGGTAAGTTTCCATATAATCAGCGTTACGAAATACGGCAGAGACTTGCGGATCAGCGCCACCAATTTCGCCGTTACCTAATTTGGTAGTGCCATTATTGTATTTAATTAATTCGTTTAAAAGACCAAATATTTTAAGGGCTGTGGGATGGTTAAGTGGTATACGATTTGCGTACAAGCCTTGAGAAAAATCTCTTAGCACATTAAACACTTCTAATGAAAATTTCAGTTTTTGATTATGATTAGACATATCCCTTCCCTTTGAAAAAGTATCAGTGTAGGTGAAGGGATGTTTGTTAGTCAAAACCAAAGAGGGATTAAGAATTTGTTAATGTTGGATCTAACACAAAACTGCGTGTTAGATCCAAGTACTACAAGGTGAGAAATTTACACTAATCTAATAATTTCTCTTCAGGAAGTTTTTTCAAGCTAGCCGGTCTATTTTGTGGACCATAAGATTTTTTAGCCACAAAGGTTTTGCGCGCTGCAGGCTTATCTGCAAAACGCCCTGCTGATCTGGGTTTATCATTCCCAAAGCGTGAACCATTACCGCCATCAGCATGTGCTGGGGATCTGGGTCTATCACTTGCAAAACGAGAACCATTACCACCTGCACGCGCAGGATTTCTTGATCTTTCATCAGAAAAACGCGAACCATTGTTATCTGCAGAACGCGCAGGTGCTCTATTTCTATCACCTGCAAAACGTGAACCATTGCCCTCTGAAGAACGCGCAGGTGCTCTATTTCTATCATCTGCAAAACGTGAACCATTGCCCTCTGAAGAACGCGCAGGTGCTCTATTTCTATCATCTCCAAAACGTGAACCATTGCCCTCTGAAGAACGCGCAGGTGCTCTATTTCTATCATCTGCAAAACGTGAACCATTGCTGCCACTCGGACGACCTGATGATCTTGATCTATCATCTGCAAAACGAGAATTATTACTGCCTGCAGGACGTGCGCTTCTTGATCTTTCATCAGAAAAACGCGGTCCATTGCCGTCTGCAGAACGCGCAGGTGCTCTTGATCTATCATCTGCAAAACGTGAACTATTGCTGCCTGCAGAACGTTGTCCTCTGGGTCTGTCATCTGCAGAACGTGCACCAAATCTTGGTTTTTCATCACCAAAACGTGAACCACTGCGTTCGCCAAACCGAGGTTTTGAACTGGATCTTGAATCATTTGAACGTGCACCAAAACCGGGACGTTGTCTTGAACGTGGCGCTGCACCCGCACTGGGGCCGCGTTGCATACAAGGACCTGATTCATCGCCACCTAATAAACGTTCTATCGCGCGCCAATATTTTTCATCTTCACGCGAAATAAAACATAGAGCAGAACCTTCCGCTAAACCGCGTGCAGTTCTACCGATACGGTGAATATAATCTTCAGGCGCTTGCGGTAAATCATAGTTAATCACGTGTGCAATATGAGGAATATCTAAGCCGCGCGCCGCAACATCGGTGGCTACCAATACACGGTATTTTTGATCACGAAATTCTTTTAATATCCGCGTACGTTGATGTTGACGTAAATCACCATGCATCGCACCCGCACCCATTTTTTCTTGTAATTTTTTCGCTAATAAATCAACACGACGTTTGGTTTTAGCAAATATAATCACTGAACCAGTACGCAAGTCTAATTCTTTTAATAAAGTATCGTATTTCTTATCTTCAGAAGTACGGACCACATCTTGTTTAATCTTCGCTAAAGGTGCATGGGTATGACCTACTTTAACGCGTTGCGGGTTATTTAAAAACTTGTCCGCTAAAGATAAAATCCGTTTAGGTATGGTCGCTGAAAACATAAAGGTTTGTCTTTGCTCAGGCAAATGTTTGGCTATAGCTTCAAGTTGAATACCAAAACCCATATCCAGCATTCTATCGGCTTCATCCAGCACCAAAATCCGTGTTTCTTTAAAGTGTAAGCTACGGCGATCTAGATGATCATTAATGCGTCCTGGCGTACCTACAATAACCCTGGGACGCTCTTTTAAACGTAAGAATTGCTTTTGTATGGGCATACCACCGATTAACAGGGCTGTTTTAATATCCCGACGTTTATTCAATAATTGATGTAATACATCAATTACCTGCTCGGCTAATTCCCGTGTAGGCGTTAAAATCAAGGCACAAGCCGTAGGGTCTTCAATCAATTTATTGACTAAAGGAATGCCAAAAGCGGCGGTTTTACCGGTCCCAGTTTGGGCGGAACCCAGAATATCATGACCTTGTAGAGCCAAGGGTATGGCTTTAGCCTGTATTTCAGTAGGGTTAGCATAGTTCATCCGTACTAATGCTTCTTGCAAAGGTACAGGCAGATTGAGGTCTTGGAATGTATTCATGGATCACTTATTTTTAGAGTAATATGGGATAGTATACTAACCATTGGTCGAACACAAGCACTTTTTGCTCAGATTGGTTTAAGAAATCGCTCGACCAATTCCTCACTCACCGGATGCGCGTAGGACTCACCTAGTACATAGGGTTTGCCTATATCCTCTAATAAAACACAATAGATTTCATTGTTCAGGTTCTTCTTATCTAATTTGAAGTAACCCATTAATTTTTCTAGGTTTATTGTATTTTGGATGGTTAAAGGTAATTCGTAACTGCACAGGACTTGGGCAATTTTATCGGTAAGGCTCTTATCTAACAAACCTAATTCAGCAGAGATATAACTCTCAATAATCATCCCTAAGGCAACGGCTTCGCCATGGCGGATTTGATAATCACTGGCTGCTTCGAGGGCATGCCCTACGGTGTGGCCAAAATTGAGTAATTTACGAATATTTTTTTCTTCGGGATCTTGTTCGACAATTTTACGTTTAATATCGCAGCTGCGATAAATCATGTCTTGTAATTCTTTTGTACGATGAACCTCTAGCGGATTTTCTGCGAGTTCTTCGAATAAATTTTTATCGGCTATTATGGCGTGTTTAATTAACTCGGCAACGCCATTATTAAATTCTTCTTTAGATAGTGTTTTTAGAAAGTCAACATCGATATAAACGCGCATAGGCTGAGTAAACGTGCCAATTAGGTTTTTACCATGAGGTGTATTAATGCCGGTTTTACCGCCGATGCTGGCGTCAACCATGGCTAATAAAGTGGTAGGAATATAAATGACGGGTATGCCACGGCAATAGGTTGCGGCTACAAAGCCTGCGAGGTCAGTGACTATGCCGCCGCCTAGGGCGATAATGCAAGTATCACGCATGCATTGTTGTGCGAGCATTTTATCTTCAAGCATCGCTTTGGTTTCACGGGATTTATGGTCTTCGCCGGCAGCGAAACTCAATAAATAAACAGGCTGACCTGTTTGCGCCAATAATTTTTTAATTTTTTCGCCATAAAGTTTATTAACATTATCGTCCGTAATAATAACAATTTTATTGGCGATAGTTTTACAATAATCAGGCAATACAGAAATATCTAATATATTTTGAATAAAATCGATTTGATATTTATTTGGTGTATTGATTTGTAATTGCATGTTGTTTACCTTTTATAATTGCGTGCAGCGATTGCGCAGTAAAGCATCCACTAAAACTAAAGCACACATGGCTTCTACTATAGGCACTGCGCGTATAGCAACACAGGGGTCATGACGTGCAGTTTCAGGCAATTGAAAGGTTGCGGCTTTACCTGATAAATCAACAGTTTGTTGCGCTTTCTTAATGCTAGAAGTAGGTTTAAAAGCGACGCGTCCTAATAAAGGCATGCCGGTTGAAATACCGCCTAAAGTGCCGCCGGCACGATTGGTTTGGGTGCGTACACCATTATCATTAATAAAGGCATCGTTATGTGTTGAACCTTGCATGTGTGCTGCAGCAAATCCTTCACCGATTTCAAAACCTTTGGTGGCGGGCAAGCCCAACATGGCTTTTGCTAAATTTGCTTCTAGTTTTTCATACACAGGATCACCTAAACCTGCAGGTAAACCTTCTACTCTAAATTCGATAATACCACCTAAAGAATCACCTTCTTCACTTGCTTTTTGTATGGCTGCACGCATATTTTCACAGGCTTTAAGATCAGGGCAAAATAAAGGACTATTGAGAGTTGCTGTTTGTAAGTCGTTTAATAATTCAGGAATGTTATTTGCTGTAATATCGCCTACAGATTTAATGTAGCCAGCAATTTGGATGCCAAAATGATTTAAAATTTTAGTGGCGATAGCGCCTGCGGCAACGCGACAAGCAGTTTCACGTGCTGACGCCCTACCGCCACCGCGGTAATCAAAAATGCCGTATTTTTCAATATAAGTATAATTGGCATGCCCTGGACGGAGTAGGTTTTTTATTGTCGCATATTGTGAGGAATCAGCGTCTTTATTGCGAATAATAATTGATATAGGCGTGCCCGTGGTTTTGCCTTCAAAAACACCGGAATAAATTTCTGCAAGATCAGTTTCCACACGTGGGGTGGTATAAGCTTTGCCTGGTGCACGGCGTGCTAAGACAATATTGATTTCATCTTCATTAATTTCTAGGCCTGCAGGACATCCGTCTATGACAACGCCTATGGCTTTACCATGAGATTCGCCCCAGGTGGTGATTCTAAATAGTTCACCAAAAGAATTACTGGCCATTAATTATCTCCTTTGCAATTTGGTCTTGGGTCTTACCATCGACATCGATAATAACATCTGCAAGCTGTTCATATAGTTTATAGCGCTCTTGATACATTTTTTCAAAAGACGTATCAGGATCATTTTGATCAATAAAACCCGGTATACGACTTTGTAACATTCTATTTTTTAATAAATCCTTACTCGCACGTAAATAAATGATTTTACCAATATGATGCAAATGTTTAACATTTTCAGGATTTAAAACCGTGCCGCCACCTAAAGCTATTACGCGATCGTCTAGTTTTTCAAGTTTGTGGACTACATCAGACTCTAGTTGTCTAAAAATATCCTGACCATGCTTTGTATATATTTGGGCTGCGCCGAGTACTTCATTATTAGCACTGCGATAATATTCTTCCAATAAAGCATCTGTATCATCAAAACGATAATCCAAGGCCTGCGCTAGCGCTTTGCCTACAGTAGATTTACCACAACTTTTAAAACCGCATAAAATAATATTCATTCGATACTCACTTTTACATGTAAGGCTGTCATATCAGCAAAAAAATTAGGGTAGCTTTTTTTAACCCATTCAACGCCTTCAATAGCTGACTCGCCTTGTGCGGCTAAAGCCGCTACAACCAAGGACATAACAATACGATGATCATGATGAGATTCTAAGCTACAGCCTGATAGTTTAGAATGATTAATCACTAATCCATCAGGATTTTCAGTAATATCTGCACCCATTTTTCTAAGCTCTTGGGTAATGGCACTTAAGCGATCACACTCTTTTTCACGCGCAATTTTTGCACCTTCAATAATCGTTGTGCCTTGAGCATAACAACCCACAACGGCTAATATGGGCAAAGCATCAATCATATCATTGACATCTATCGTTATCCCGATTAGAACAGGTGATTTATTAATCTTTAAAATACGTTGCGCTTGATCAAAAATAATATTTGCACCCATCTGCTGCAAGCTCATAATAATTTTTTTATCGCCTTGCACATCTGACATATCAACATTGTTAATGGTAATTTCAGATTGCGTAATAACAGCTGCAACGATTGGAAATGCAAGGGAACTAAAATCCCCAGGGACTTGATAATCGAAAGCATTTAATTTTGCATGACCTGCTACGGTATAACGATTATAATTATCGTTTTTATAAACTATGCCTAGGCGATCAAACCAATCCAAGGTTAGATCAATCCAAGGTTTTTCACCGGGTTCTAAAACAGAAATTTCTGAAGCACCATTGGCAAATGCACAGGCGATTAAAAGGGCTGAAACAGGTTGTGAATCTTGACCATGTAATTGTGTTTTGCCAGGCTTTAAAGGTCCTTTAACTATCAAAGGTGCATGGCCATCATTTTTTGTTGAAACACAAAATACATCTAATTGCGTTAGACCTTCTATTAAGGGTTGTGCGGGTCTATTGTGGCGTATGGATTCATCGCCAGTAAATACAACATAATTTTTCATAAGACTAGATAGGGCTGCCACAAAACGTAACACTTGTCCTGAATTACCGCAATCTATTATATTATCCGGATTTTTCAAAATGCCTGCATTACCTGTAATAATAATTGAATTTTCTTCTTGAGTAATTTCAGCACCCAAAAGTCTACAGGCATTGATCATCGCTGCTGCATCAGGGGATGGCAAATAATCATAAATAGTACTTTTACCTTTTGCTAAGGCAGCAAATAATATGGCACGTAAGGTATGTGATTTTGAAGGCGAAGCTTTGATGCTACCGCTTAACATTGAAGGCTTCACTTTAAATAAAGACATGATACACCCTTATAAAATTGCAACTGGATAGGAACCCAATACAGTCACCATGCCTGCCCTACCTTCTAATTGTTTTAAAGCATTTTTTACATTGTCATCTTCTTGATGACCTTCAATATCAATAAAAAATACATAACTCCAATTACGACTTTTAAAAGGTCTAGAGGTGATGGCTGTTAAATTTACACCACACTCGTGAAAAGGTAAAATTAATTCTATTAATGCACCAGGTGTGTGCGGGGTCGCAAACAGTAAAGAAGTTTTATCCTTACCACTGGGACGCACCTTTTGTTTACCTAACACCAGAAATCGTGTGGCATTGTGGTTATTTGTTTCTATCTTAGCTTTTATAGTTTCTAGTTTATAAATATTTGCAGCCAACTCCCCTGCTATGCAGGCCACACCTTTTTCTGTTTGTGCAATCTGAGCACCGGCTGCATTACTTTTAACAGCGATACGTTGTGCATTTGGTAAATGTACATTGAGCCATTCTTTACATTGCTCAAATGAGTGTGAGTGCGAATAGATCCTTGTAATCTGCTCTTTATCTTCTGGGTTTCGTAATAGATTTTGATGCACGGGCAAGATATGCTCGCCACAGATAAATAGCGATGAATTGATTAATAAATCCAGTGCAGGTGTCACTACGCCTGCAATGGAATTTTCAAAAGGAATAAGACCATAATGCGCTTCATCATTTTCAATACTGGCAAATACTTCTTCTAAAGTATCCAGGGGGAGTATATCAATTTGTTGACCAAAGTGACGTAATGCACAAGCATGTGAAAATGTACCAATGGGGCCTAAAAATGCAATTTTTTGTTGTTGTTGCAAGGCCAAACAAACTCGCATTATTTCTTGAAAAATACGAGCCACGTCTTCTTTGTTTAAAACACCGTGATAATCGTGCATAATGCGACGTAATATTTCAGCCTCTCGTTCAGGGCGATAATACAGGGGATCACTAGCATTTGCTTTAATTTTAGAAACTTCAAGCGCAAGGTTAGCTCTAGCTTCAATGAGATCGCAAATATCTTTATCAAGGACATCTATTTTTTCACGTATATTTTGTAAGGGTTCCTGATTATTCATGAAACTCTCCTTCGATCATTAACTGCTTTTGCAAGCTGATGTAAAATCGGGACTGTTGCTTCCCAATCAATACAGGCATCGGTAATACTTTGTCCATAAGTGAGTTTTGATTTATCAACCAAAGCTTGATTACCTGCTACTAAATTACTTTCAATCATAACGCCACAAAGTGCATTTTGTCCATCTGCTAATTGTTTTGCAATACTGTCAACCACGAGCGCTTGTTTATTGTGATCTTTTTGACTATTGCCATGACTACAATCTATCATGATCTTTTGAGCTAAATTATTTTCTTGCAATAATTTTACAACTTGCTCGATATGTTGGACTTCATAATTAGGACCACTGCTCGAGCCACGTAAAATCACATGGGTATCAGTGTTACCTTTGGTACCCACGATAACAGGCACGCCCAATTTACTCACACTTAAAAAATGATGAGATCCCTGCGATGAGCGCATTGCATCAATGGCAATTTTAATATTACCATCGGTACCATTTTTAAATCCTACGGGCATCGATAAACCAGAAGCTAATTCACGATGCACTTGGCTCTCAGTGGTTCTTGCACCAATTGCCCCCCAAGAAACAACATCACTAATGTATTGTGGAATAATCACATCTAAAAACTCAGTGCCCACGGGTAATTTCATTTGGGTTAAATCGATCAATAGTTTTCTAGCGACAGCAAGACCCTGATTAATATCAAAACTACCGTCTAACTTTGGATCATTAATCAAACCTTTCCAGCCCACGGTGGTACGCGGTTTTTCAAAATAAACACGCATAATAATATGTAAATCTTGTTTTAATTCTTCACGTATCAATGCCAGCTTTTTTCCATATTCAAGTGCAGCATCCACATCATGTATAGAGCAAGGCCCTACTACCACTAAGAGCCTATCATCTAAGCCATGAATAATATCGCTCGCGGTTTTGCGATATTCAATTATTTCTTGCACTTGCTGCGCGTGCAAGGGCAGCTGTGATATTAATAATGCCGGTGAAGTAATAGGTTCTAAATGACTTATGCGTATATCATCAGTTGTTAACATGATCGTTTTCCTAGTTTATTTCTTTTACAAGTTTTATAAATTCATTAATTAAAGTTTCGGATTTTTCACCACGGGTTATTTCAACTCCACTGGACAGGTCTACACCAAAAGGATGCGTACTGGTTATGGCAGCATGAACATTATCTACAGTTAAACCACCAGCTAGAAAATGTCGCATAGTGCTTTGTGGATTTATAAGAGACCAATTAATCACTTGACCACTACCTGCTTGTTCACCATCATAAAGTACATAGTCTGTTTTAGGTCGCAAATAGGCTAAATGTTCATTGTCTTTGGGATTGACATAAATTTTATGTAAATGCTCTGGTAAGTTATATAAAGCCTTTTTTGAAACTTCACCGTGTAATTGCACATGAGTAATACGAGTCATTTCACAAATAGAAATGATTTCGTTTGCATTTGATTCGCTAAAAACAGCCACAGGAATAATATCCGCATCTTGCGCGGCGCTTGCTATAGACTGTGCAATTGCACTACTTACAAACCGTGGTGATTTTTTGCAAAAAACTATCCCAATGTAATCTGCACCTGCACTTGCACAAATGCGAGCCATTTCGGGTGTTTTAATACCACAAATTTTAATGGCTGTGGTCATAATTTTCTCCCCGCATGGCTTTAATTAAAGCTTTAGGATCTTTTGATTTTACTAAAGCTTCCCCGACTAATAAGGCATTAAAACCTGCAGCAAATAAATCCTGAGCTGTTTTGACGTCATGAATACCTGACTCTGAGACGGTGATAATATTACTTGGAATATACTCAATTAAATCAAAAGAAGTATTCACATCTACACTTAGGGTGCGTAAATCACGATTGTTTACACCTATAATTTTTGCTTGCGTATCTAGAGCCAATTCGAGTTCTTCTTCTGTGTGCACTTCTACTAATACTTCTAAACCTAAATAATAGGCATAGTCCAATAACTCTTGAGTTTTTTCTTGTGTGACGGCAACAATTAATAATATGGCGTCAGCACCATATTGCGCAGCTTGAGCAATTTGCAATTCATCGATAATAAATTCTTTGCGCAAAACAGCACAAGTTGTTTCTTGTAAAGCATGCGCCACTTGTTCTAAGTCTCTTAACGATCCCTTGAAAAACAATTCATCTGTTAAAACGGATATTGCTGCAGCGCCGGCCTGCTGATAGTGTTGCGCTAAAATCACAGGATCGGGTATCTCGGCTAACTGCCCATTTGCGGGCGAAGCACGTTTAATTTCAGCAATAAGGGCGCAAGGCTTGCTTAATGCTTTTTGCAATGATTTAATTTTACGTTGGCCCAATTTGCCACGCATAAAATTGGCCAAATGACTATCGGGATTTTCCAATATCGATTGTTTGAGCAATGAAACTTCTAGCTCTTTTTGGATAATAATTTTTTTTAAAGTATCATGCATGTATAAAACTCTCTAAAGTATTTTTTGCATTGCCATTGGCCATATTTTCTTGCACGAGGGCAAGACTGGCCTTCATCGTCTGCGCTCTACCATAAATATAAACCGCTGCAGCGGCATTGAGCATTACCGTATTAGCCAAGTGACTTTTCTTGTTTTCTATAATAGCTTGCAAAAGCTTGGCATTATAAAACGCATCACCACCGATTAAATCATCCAATTGGCATCTAGGCAAGCCTAATTCAAGAGCATCGATTTGATAACAGTGCTTTTGTCCTTCATTAATTTCAATGACCTGGCAAGGACCCAAACAATTCAGCTCGTCAAGACCATTACCATGCACGATTAATGCACGTTTTACACCTAGTTTTAATACTATGTCTGCCATAAGATCTTGTAAAGACGCGCTAAAAACCCCCAATATCAAATACTGTGCTTTACCCGGATTTAATAAGGGTCCTAATAGATTAAAAAAAGTAGGTACCTTTAGCTCACTTCGTATAGGTTTTAAAGCTAAAAGTACAGGATGAAAAATTGGCGCAAAACAAAAGCCTATTTGGTGTTGTATCAGAGATTTGGCTACTTGTTGTGGCGATTTTTCAAGAGTCAAACCTAAAGCTTGCAATACATCGGCAGCACCTGATTGAGATGAAACTGCGCGATTACCGTGTTTAAGTACCGGCACGCCACAACTGGCTGCAAGTATACTGGCTGCAGTAGAAATATTGGCTGTATTAACCGCATCACCACCGGTTCCGACTATGTCTAAAACAGGAAAGTCTATATTCACATTCACCTGCTGTTGTTGCATGCACTGAACAAACGCTGTCATTTCTTCAGCGGTTTCACCTTTAGCACGCATTAAGACTAAAAATGCAGAAATTTGAGCAGGATTTTTTAAAGTTATGATCGCTGTTAATGCTTGAAAAGCGTCCTCATAACTTAAATTTTCCCGCTTAATTAATTTTTTTAAACAAGCGGTTAACATGATTCTATGCCTGCTAATTTTAAAAAATTACTTATCAAGTCATACCCATCGGGTGTTAATATCGATTCGGGGTGAAACTGGACGCCAAAGGTTAAATGTTGTTTATGCTTGATTCCCATAATCATATCAGGCTTAGTGTAAGCATCAACACGTAATATTTCTGGTAAACTTGAGCGCTCTGCGATTAAAGAATGATAACGTCCCGCCATAAAAGGCATAGGTAAATGAGCAAATAGGCCTTGATTGTCATGAAATACTGGGCTGGCTTTACCATGAATAATCTCGCCTGCTTGAATCACATTGCCGCCAAACGCATGAACGATGGCTTGATGGCCTAGGCATACGCCCAAAATGGGAATGACTCCTGAAAGATTTTTAATGACTTCAATACAAATACCCGCATCTTTAGGATGCCCAGGTCCAGGTGACAAAATAATAGCTTGGGGCTTTAATTCATTTATTTTATTCAAAGAAATTTTATCATTACGTACAACCTGAACAGTATTATCATATTGCGCTACCATTTGATACAAATTGTAAGTAAAACTATCGTAATTATCGATCAACAAAATCATACTAATCCTCGCTGGGCATAATCAATCGCTTCCAATACTGCGCGTGCTTTATGACGCGTTTCATCTGCTTCTTTTTGTAAATCAGAATCAGCCACTATGCCTGCGCCCGCACTCACAAAAGCATTACCTTCTTTGAGTATTGCCATACGTATGGCAATACAACTATCAAAATCACCATGGGCATTTAAAAACCCAATCGCACCGCCATACAGTTTTCGGCTATAAGGCTCTAATTCATCAATAATTTGCATGGCGCGAATTTTCGGTGCACCACTTAAAGTACCCGCAGGAAATGCAGCACTAAAGGCATCCAGTGCATCTTTGCCTACTTGCAAGGGTGCTTCAACAGTCGATGAAATATGCATCACATGAGAAAACAATTGTATTTGTTTTAATTGGCTCACGCTCACGCTACCAGGCTTGGCCACTGCACCAATATCATTGCGTGCTAAATCAACCAACATCATGTGTTCTGATACTTCTTTAGTATCAGCTAATAAATCAGCGGCTTGATTGGCATCATCATAACCATCGCCACGCGGCCGGGTACCTGCCAAGGGACAAGATTGCACAATATTATCTTTAACACTGATCATTTTCTCAGGTGATGCGCCACAAATAATATAATCCTCATTGTCTAAATAGAACATATAAGGTGATGGATTGCGATAACGTAAGATGCGATAAATATCAAAAGGTTTTGCGCTAAACTTTTTAGTAAACGTACGAGCCAGGACAATTTGAAATGCATCGCCCATTAAAATATGTTGTTTCGCTATCTCCCCTGCTGCGATATAGGCTGCATCATCTACACTCTCGACTTGTGCATGCATCGTTTCATCTTGGGTTTCTTCTTTTCCTGCTCGGGTATCTGCATTGTTTATTTTTTCATGAAAATCATTAAGTCGATCAATAGCCGCTTGGTAAAGATCAGGTAAATGATCGTTAATTTCTACGACAGTAGCCAAGACTACATGTCCAGTTTTTTGATCAAACATAACATGATCACGATAGGCTTTGAACAATAGATCAGGAAAGTCAGTTTCGGATTTATTATTTTTTAAAGTTTCTTCAAACAAACGTGCGCAATCATAAGCAAAAAAACCCACTATGCCACCTGCAAAGCCCGTTAATTCATGAGAATTTGCTGCACGCTGCGCAAGATAAAATTCACGCAGACTATCTAAAATATTACCATTACTATTTTCTTTAATACTTAACTGTGCAATAGGTGTAAAACCTAAAAACGAATAACGACCCGCATTTTTTTCTTTGGGACTTGACTCTAATAAAGTCGCACCTTTCATATAGGTTTGCAAAGCCAAATAAACGCCTACCGGCGTCATTTGATCGCCTAAGATTTCTTTATATACAGTCACACGCGGGTGTGTTTTTGCCTGCTTTAAAAATTCATCTTGTGTTAATACTTTAAACATCATCTTGGCCTTGTTTCAATAAGACTTTTAATTCTTCATCAATTATTTTTAAACTATTAGAGCCACGGGTGATCTTGGCTATGCTCACATGTAGGGTCTTAGCCATATCCCGCTGTGTCTTTTCACCCTTTAACAATTCCCGAACTATTAAATAACGCATCGCAACTGCCTGCTGCTCTTCTTGGGTCAAATGCAAGCGTAACAATTTATCTAGGCTTTTAATAGACTTAGCCTTAAGGCAAAGCGCTAGAAACTCTTTCCAACCTGTTTGTTCGCTATAAGATGTCATATATACCCTCTTTGTTGTACTGATGTAATGCTATACAATTACAGATGTTAAGTCAAGAGCTCTGGCTAATAAGAGTGGTATCTCGTAAGAAAACGTTTGTTACACAGTCTTTTTCACCTGTTGGGTAAATTCTACAATTTGCTGTTTAGCCACTATAAGATTTTGCAAATTGGCTTCAATAAAACTGGTGAATTTACTACCGACTATCGCGCCATTGGCACCGGCTTCCCAGACGGTATGAACATGATCCGGCGCGCTGATACCAAAGCCGATAACCATTGGTTTTTGCGTTAAGGTACGTAACTGTTTGATGCGCAAAATGGTTTTGGGATCGACATTTTGTTTGGCCCCTGTGGCACCAAAACCACTCAAAACATAGGTAAACGCACTGGAGCGCTCAAAGAGTTCTATGGCACGCGCATCCGGTGTATTGGGTGCGACCATTTGAATGGCGCCTATGCCGTGTTTTTTTAAAGAGGCTTCATGGGCGTAAGATTCCTCTATCGGCAAATCGGCCGAAACAATGGCATCTACCCCAGCTTGCGCTAAATCTCGATGGGCTTTGTCCATTCCTCGGCGGTGAATCAAATTGTAATACAGCAACAATCCGATAGGCAATTTTGGCGCATACGCTCGTAAATGATGCAAGCCTTCCAAACAGTTATCAAACGTCGCCCCTGCTTTTAAAGCTCTTGCCATCGAGCGTTGATTCGTTGGGCCATCAGCCACGGGGTCTGAAAACGGAATGCCTAATTCAAGTGCATCGGCACCCGCATCAATAACGGCTTTAATAATGTCCAGATTTTGAGACATCGTTGGGTCACCCAAAGTAAAAAATGGTAAAAAAGCTTTTTGTGTGGGAGAGGCAAATAAGATTTCAAAACGGTTCATTATACACCTCGCAATTTCATATAAGCGTCTAAATCTTTATCGCCACGCCCAGATAAATTAATCAATAATTTTGCATTTTCAGGGAAAGTATTCGCCATTTTTAATGCTAAGGCCACAGCATGTGCGGATTCAAATGCCGGAATAATCCCTTCTTTTTTGGATAAAATTTCAAAGGCATCCAAGGCTTCATCATCAGTTGCTCCTAAATAAATGACGCGCTTATTATCATGCAAATGAGCGTGCTCTGGACCAATCCCAGGATAATCTAACCCAGCTGAAATGGAATGAGGCTCAGTAATTTGCCCATCTTCGTTTTGTAAAAATAAAGAATGCATGCCATGAAATACCGCCGAAGTTCCTTTTTGCAAAGTAGCTGCGTGTTGACCAGAATCAATACCGAATCCGGCCGCTTCTGCCCCATAAATTTTGACAGCAGCATCGTCTAAAAATCCAGAAAAAATCCCAATAGCATTGCTGCCACCACCCACACAGGCAAACACCGCATCGGGTAAACTGCCGGTTTGTTCGATCATTTGCGCACGCGCTTCGCGTCCAATCACTGATTGAAAATACCGAACCAACACGGGAAAAGGATGCGGTCCTGCCGCAGTGCCAAAACAATAATACGTATCATCTGGATGTGTAATCCAATCACGCATGGCATCATTCACCGCATCTTTGAGCGTTGCACCACCAGACTCAACTGGGATCACTTTGGCACCAAATAACTTCATCCGGGCCACATTAGGCGCTTGACGGGCAATATCAACTGCACCCATGTATACCGTCACATCCATTCCTAATTTTGCCCCTATCATCGCAGTCGCTACACCATGCATCCCCGCGCCCGTTTCGGCAATAATGCGTGTTTTACCCAGATATTGCGCCAATAATAATTGACCTAGGGCGTTATTGGTTTTATGGGCACCGCCATGCAATAAATCTTCGCGTTTTAAATAAATCTTGCGGCCATACTCTTTGGATAAGCGCTCACAATGCGTGATGGGTGTTTCACGTCCAGCATAGTTTTGCAAAAGAGCTGTCAGCCGCGTTTGAAACGCAGCATCTTTTTGAATATCAATAAACCCACGCTCTACTTCTGTGAGAATAGAGATTAAACTTTCCGGAGCATACACACCACCATATTGACCGAATCGGCTGTTTAATTTCATAAAACCTCTATATTATTTTGCAGCAAAGGCTGTACTGATGTAATGCTATACCATTACATACTTCAAGTCAAGAGCTTTGATTAACATGACCACCATATTGACGATGTAATTATAAAAAGGGATCTTAATTCAGGTAAAACGCTGTTATTTAGTATTTAATGGCTTTATTAAATAAAACTTCTGGGACTTTTATATTTAATTTATCTGCTGTTTTGATATTAATAAACAAACTGGGGTGAGGGATTCTAACGACATCCATTTGCCCGGGATCTTTTCCAGATAATACTGAGGCGGCCATTCTACCTGAGAGATAGCCCACGTCATATTGATTATCAGCTATTGCTGCCAGCGCACCTAGACGAACAGAGCCATTATCACTGGCAAAAACAGGTATGCGATTATTACGCGTAATGTTTAACACGGCGTCTATTGAGGATTGCACCGTATTATCTTGGGGAATATAAAGCGCATCCACTTTACCCATTAAAGAATTTACTGCGGCTGGAACCTCTGTTGCTATACTCACCTGCGCTATCAGAATTTTAAAAGTTTTGGGTACATTTTTAAAGAGTTCAATAACGCGCATAGAATTGACCTCATTGGGGTTATACACCACACCTATCGTTTGCAAACTAGGCATCATCATGCGGATCATCTTGACCTGTTGCGCTACGGGCGGGAGATCATACACACCTGTGATATGGCCACCCGAATCGAGTCAAATTCGGTACTATCTTAGCTGCAATTGGATCTGTGACCGTTGAGAAAACGATCGGTATCTGTGCTTGTTGATCCGCTTTAACCACCGCAAGCGTCGAAGGTGTTGAAAGTGAAATGATTAAATTAGGTTTAAGTTTTATAAAATCCTCTGCAATTTTATCAGCATTTTGCAGATCCCCTTGCGCATTTTTAAAAATAATTTTTAAATTTATACCTTCAGAATAACCATTTGCTTTTAATCCAGCAATAATGCCCGTATGGGAATCAACTAATGCAGCGGTATCGGCAAACTGAGTAAGGGCTACCGTATAGATAGGTTTAGTAGAGGAATTAGGCAGGAGATCACAGCCCACAAGCAATACGCTAAATAAACATAGCTTACTTAGTAACTTAACTAGGTTATTTATATGCATAGTGTTCCCTTAAGGTTGTAATCATAAACTTATATTATAAGCCATGAAGTCAACCCATACCAAATCAAGGGGTGATGATTTTTGACTTTTGACATATAACATAGGTAACATAACAAATCGATTACGCATAAAGGGAATAGGATGTACCCAGATAAAGACAATAATAAAAAATTTGAAACATTTTTCGCCTGATCTTCAAGGGCAGAAAAATACGCCCAGCGGCTATATCCCTAAAATAAAAGGTGACATATTAACGCTTGAATACCAAGGACCGCCGCCAATGGTTTTTGTTAAAAGCCGCACAGCCAATGATCTCTATAATGTTCGAGCCGCTATAGAAATTACCAACGATTTGTATTGTTTTGTTGCGGATCTATCGAATCCGCATGCGCGTAAATCCGTATTAGGATTTATTAAAAATTACTATATAGCATTTTTTAATAAAGATGATCGGACAAAGTTAATCGAAAAAATAAATGCTTATGCTGCTAATGTTCCAAAATCAGTAAATTTTGATGCGAATACTCAATCCATGCAAGCGGCTATGCTAAGAGATGATCCCGATGCAGTGTTGACGCTTTTCCAACAAGGCGCATATACCACTGCACTGTTAGAGGTCATTCAATTACCCAATAATAAAGAACTAAAGAATGCATACCTTGTTCAAGCACTAGCACTATTAATGGTAAGCGCCCAAGACGAGAAGAAGAAAAAATGGGCAGACGTATTAATCTATGTGCTAAGAGAACGTCTTTTCGGCATAGCAAGCTATACACACAGCAGTGATGAAGAACCTTGTGCATTTCATCATGAACTGTTAAGCGATATGACTGTTATTTCTGAGTGCTTAATCTTTCGTGGTGTAGATATTGATCTAGAACTTAAAGCCACAAGTGAGAGTGCCTTAGATGTCGCTATCAGAAAGAAAAATCCTGCACTAATAGCCATGATCGCACAATTAGGCGGAATCATGAAACGCTCTAAAGGAGAAGTCAGCGAACAAATGTCGCATTCATCAGAAGATGGAAGTGTTATGAGCAAGCTGTTTGGCATATCCCCCGTTGATTTATTTAAAGATGAATTCATGATTCCCCTCTACGCGCAACTGATGATTTCGCAAGGTTTGTTAATCACAAACAATGATTCAGCAGAAATAGCAAAAAAAATGTATGGTCTATTACTGCTATCAGGTCAATATAAAGATAAAAATGGCTGGGGGGAATTGTATCAAGCGCTCTGTACTTATCTTATTAAAAATTTATTAAAACGAAGTAATGACCAAGAATTATCAGCATTGCTAGAAACGAATAAAGATTTATTTTTATCTATAGGTGAATTATATTCAGGCACAATGGAATTTGTTATATCCGCTAAAAATGGCACTTATGGCACTAGTATTATAGTAGTTAACCTACCACTTATTAGGGTTGCAGTACTCAATTATTGCAATAATCCTCAGTATAATCATGGGCCACGGTGGCGGTCAATTATAAAACGTTTGCTCGATAGTAAAGATTTGACCAAAGAGATCCTCAATACTAAAAGCACCATTGATTCCGAACAACTATCTGGTCTTATCAGTAATTTAGAACGCAAAGAATATTATGATACTGCAACGATAACTAAATATAGAAATTTACTGGCCAGCACTTGTGCACTGCAAGATGTGCTTATCCATGGCCATGCAGACATTGCCTGTATGCTCATTGAAAAGGGTGCAAGTTTTGATTTCTTAAAATTGATGAGTGAACAAGGCAATTTCTGGCTCAATCAATTATCACCACAGTGCGATGCATCCGTCCTTAAAATATGGGGGTATGCATTAGTACAGCAGCTACAAACCGTTTCTTTTGAAAAAAATAGTAATGGGGCAAGCTCAACACGCCCATTGCAAAATATAATTCGACATGGCGATTCAAGCTCTATAACAAGATTAAATGAAAAATTAGCAATGCCTTCGCAAGGCATGACTGAAAATGATAAAAAAGATCTCGCTGTCTTTATGCAAACTGAATTAAGCAAATTTTATCTTCAAGACAGCAATAATATCTGGAATAAACTTGAATGCAAATTGGAAGCATTATTTAATACTGCTAATATAAATCCGCAACAGAATTTACAGATTGATCTTACGATGAAATAAGCCCTTCGGAATATTATTGTATTTTCATATTATCGATCACAGCATCTACAAATGTTTTTGTTGAAACGCTGTTTGTTGTTGCTAAATCTTTTGTGATGATACCTTGTTTGATTACGTTTTTAACGGAATTTTCTATTCCATTTGCTGCTTCTGCTAGATTGAATGAATAGCGAAGCATCATGCTTGCGGATAAAATTTGTGCGCTGGGGTTTGCGATGCCTAAACCTTCGATATCTGGGGCTGAGCCACCTGAAGGTTCGAATAATCCTTTACCCTGTGCATTTAAACTGGCTGAGGGAATAAGTCCTAAAGATCCAGGTAGCGCTGCGGCTAAATCTGAGAGTATATCGCCGAACATATTTTCGGTGAGGATTACATCAAATTGTCTAGGATTAATAACTAATTGCATGGCACAATTATCGACTAACATATGTGAAAGTTTTACCTCGGGGTAGGCTTGTCCTACTTCGGTAACCACTTCGCGCCAGAGTTTTGAAGTGGCCAGCACATTGGCTTTATCGACACTGCATAGACTTTTATTTCGTAATTGTGCTGCTTTAAAAGCAGCATGAGCTATATTTGCAATTTGCGATTCATCATAGGTACATTCGTCAATACTTGCGCGTTGATTATTCTGTACTAATCGCTCGTGTTTACCAAAATATATCCCGCCTAATAATTCACGAAAAACCAAGAAATCCACACCTTCACCTATCACTTCCGGTTTTAAGGGGCAATGATGAAGTAATTCAGAGTAAACCTGAAAGGGCCTTATATTCACATTAAAATTAAAATACTTTCGTAATTTTAAAATACTATTGGTTTCGCAACCTTGCCATTTAGGCAAGTGCTGTGCATTAAGCGGACCGCCTACAGAGCCGAATAATATGGCATCAGCTTGTTGGCAAATCGCTAAAGTCTCATCAGGGCAATGTTGTTGATAATGATCATAGGCTTGCCCACCTATCATGCCTTCAATATAATTAAATTGATAATCAAATTTTTGAGCAACAGCATCTAAGACCCTAAGGGTTTGGGCCATCACTTCCGGGCCTATGCCATCACCTGCCAGTACTGCTATTTTTTTCTCAAGTCGCATAATGATTTTTTTCACTCCATTGCAAAATTTGTGCTTTATGCGCTAATAAATAATCTAAATGATCTAGGCCATTGACCAAGCAATGTTGATAGAAGGGATCCATTTCAAATGGATATTGTTTATCTGCTGTTATGAGCATTTGCTTAGTGATGTCTATCGTCAAACTGTATTGACCATCGGCCAAATGAATCAATTTTTCGATAATATGCGCGGGTTGTTTAATTAAAATTAAACCATTTTTTCCTGCATTATTAAAAAATATATCGGCGAATGATTCTGCAATAATGGCATTGACACCTGCATTTAATAAAGCCCACACCGCATGCTCTCTTGAGGAACCACAACCAAAGTTATCTTGTGTCACCATGATATTAGCGCCTGAATATTTTTCTTGATTAAATACAAAATTAGGATCGCTATCGCGCAGGCGACGAAATACATTTTCACCATAGCCGGACATGCTCGTGCTAGTTAAAAATTGTGCGGGAATAATTAAATCGGTATCCACATCATTCATCGCTAAAGGGATAACTTTTCCGGAAATTTGTGTTATTTTTTTCATGCCAGCTCCTTTATATATAATTGACAGGCGAGACAATTTTACCTGCTAGCGCACTTGCAGTAACTGTTGCAGGTGAAGCCAAATGTGTTCTGCTGCCTGGTCCTTGTCGGCCAACAAATTACGATTCGACGAAGAGATACAACGTTTACCCGGAGGTACTTTATCATCATTCATGCCGATACAGAGCGAGCATCCGGGCATTCTAAATTGTGCGCCTGCATTTTCAAAGATTTTGTCTAAGCCTTCATTTTTAACTTGCTTTAATACGGCCTCTGATCCAGGCACTATGAAAAAGGTTACCTCTGGATTAATTTTTTTACCTTCTAAAATTTTAGCAACGATGCGCATATCTTCTATCCGCGCGTTGGTACAAGAACCTACAAATGCCCAATCGATGGGTGTATCTACTATCGGATCGCCCTCTTTTAAAGCCACATAATTTAAAGCATTGCTGTGCGATTCTTGCATGCCTATTGGCAAATCTATTAATTTTGGAATGCGCTCATTTATGGCTATGGCTTGTGCAGGATTAGTGCCCCAAGTGACCATGGGCTCTAGTAAATCAATATCGATTATTATTTCTTTATCATAATGAGCATCTTGATCACTGCTTAAACTTTTCCAATAATTAACTGCACTGTCCCACACTTCTGGCTTGGGCGCATAGGGTCTTGATTTTATATAAGCAAAGGTCGTTTCATCAGGTTGAATTAAACCCGCACGCGCACCACATTCTATGCTCATATTACAAATAGTCATGCGCTCTTCCATCGACATACGTTCAATTGCTTCGCCCGTATATTCAATAATATGACCATTAGCACCACCAATACCGATGCTAGCAATTAATTTCATAATCATATCTTTAGAATAAACGCCTTTTTTAAGTGCACCTTTAAAAGTCACGCGCATGGTTTTTGGTTTATCTAATAATAAACAGCCACTGGCAAGTGCGTGTCCAATTTCAGATGAGCCTACACCAAAAGCGAGCGCACCAAATGCACCGTGGGTTGAGGTGTGAGAATCGCCACAAATAATGGTTAAACCCGGTTGCGTTGCGCCAAGCTCAGGACCGATAATATGCACTATCCCTTGTTGGCCACTGTCATAATCATAAAGCGTTATGCCATGTTTTTGAGCATCACTGCGCAGACGTTCAACTTGATTTTTTGCACTGTTATCATAAAAGATCTGTCTATCTTTACGCGTGGGTACACTGTGATCAATAGTCGCAATGCAACGCTTGGGTTGATATACGGGCAAATTGCGTTCTTTAAGAAGTTGAAAAGCTTGAGCACTAGTGACTTCATGTAATAACATTAAATCTATGGCAAAAACGGCCGGATGTCCTGGTTCTTGAACAACGATATGTGTGTCCCATATTTTATCAATAATATTTTTTCCGCTCACTTATATACTCCTACAAAATATAATGTTTATCGATATACGCTTTATTGGCTGCATCAATCAATGCTTTTAAAGCTGAAATCTCAATATTCGGATCTTCTGCACTGCCTTCAAATGTTTTTTCATCAAGGGTGGATATCACTATAGTGCTTAAACTGACAGCAGTAATGTTTTTACCCTTGGCCTTACTTTGGTAGCTTTCTATATGTATAGGTCCCATTTTAGCACAAATGGCTTGCTCGAGCGCTGACAAGGCTGAACCGCTGCCTTGATAATTTATTTTAAAATATTCTTTATGTTCAAAAAAATTACCCTGCAACTCTAATACATGATCATTATTTTTTTTACCATAGGAAAAATCTGTAATTTGTATGGGTTTTCTATATTCAAGATAAGCATGAATAAGTTCTTCATCTGTCACGCCTTTACGCCTATCACTATAATAATCTTTAATCGCTTGCGCTATATTTACTTTTTCATGTGTATCACAACGATAACCAAAGTGTTCTATGATTTTTTTTGCATGATTACTGCCACTTAAGGGTCCAAAGGCAAAACTAATTTCATTACCGATTTCTTTGGGATCAAAAGGTTGATAGGCGATTGGGTTTTTTAATATCGCATTGGTATGACCGCCTGAGGTATGTTTTGCAGCATTGCTACCTACAATAGGAAAATGTGGTTGACGGCTTAACATTTTATCATTTATCAAATTGGAAATGCGCTGCAACAGGGTTGGATTAATACCCGTATAAAAATTCTCTCGTTCATTGACTTGATTGCCAAACTGTTTAATATACATAATGCATTGCTCTAAGGCCACATTGCCGGCTCGCTCTCCCACCCCATTAATACAACCTTCTATCTGTCGCGCAGGTCCTTCAAAAACAGCGTTCATGGTATTATCTAAGGCTAAACCAAAATCATTATGACAGTGTGCAGACCAAATAATCGATTTATCAGGAAATTCACGTTTAATAATATCCGCATGACGTTGCATATTTTTTACAAAATAATTTTCGCCTTCGTATTTTGAAGCACCCCCTATGGTATCCGGACAATTTATAACGTTCACACCTGCAGTTACTGCTGCACGAATCAAATCTGTTGTAAAATCAAAATTGTTTTGCATACGCGAATAACCTTCAGGGCTAAACTCGACTTCATAACCTGCTTGATGTGCCATAGCAATAATATGATAAAGCGTTTCAATTATTTGTGCTGGCTGATGGGCTAAATCACCTAATGATGCCTGCATTAAATGCGGTGAAACGGGCACATAAGTGTGCACTCTGGCCCTAGCGATCTTTTGCGAGGGTGCAAGCGCTTCCATGGTTTTAATGCATTGTTCTTCACGTAATTGACAAAGACCTGCAATGCGCATATTTGAATTTTTATCTGCCATTAATTGTGAAATGGCTTGTACTATCGAAAAATCCGTTTTAGTGGCCGCCAGGAAATCCAGCCTCTAAAATATCAATTTTTAATTCATCGGCATATTCAGCATATTGTAAATTATCAGCAAAAGACATGCCTGCGCCTGGCGATTGCTGACCATCGCGTAATGTTGTATCAAATATATAAACGCGTTCTTGTGTTTTCATGACCCTAGCTCCTAAGTCTATTTAATTAGTCTATCGGGTATCGGATACGAATGATTGCAAATATTGGTTATATTTTATATATTTTAGAATAATATTTTATATATATTGTATTTTATAGAATAATATTTTATAATTTGGCTTAACAGGAGAAAACCATGGACCGTACGGATAAGAAAATTCTTGAGCTTTTACAAACTAATAGCCAGATCAGCAATCAAGACTTGGCTGAAAAGGTGGCTTTATCGCCCTCTTCCTGCTTACGCCGGGTAAAACAGCTTGAGGACGATGGATATATCAAAAATTACGTGGCCCTGCTTAACCCTAAAAAGCTGGGTTTAGACTTAACCATCATGGTATTAGTGAGCTTAAATAATCATGACTCAAAAACCATGCAAGGCTTTGAGCAGGCCATAGCTGCTTATCCAGAAGTGATACAGTGCTATTTAATCGCGGGGCATTTGGCTGATTATTTACTTAAGGTGGTTGCCAGTAATCTTGATGATTATCAGGCTTTTTTATTAAATAAATTAACCCGGCTTGAAGGCGTCAGTAACGTGCAGTCTAGTTTTGTCTTAAATCATATTATTGAAAAAACTGCGTTGCCTCTTAAGTAAAGATCAAACCCCTGTCCGCCAGCTAAGTAGCCAGCGGAATACCTGGGGATAAGACTACTAAAGACTACGCTTTCCTGCCCAAATCACATTGCCATTATCGCAATTAAGCACAGTGCTGCCGTGATTGGCTGCGCCATATTCATTGTCATAGGTAATGACTAAGAAAGGATACCCTACGCCATTAGCCGTAGAATAAAACCTGACACCCAGATCTTCGGTACAATCATCATATGGACCACTGAAATTAATTACATTTGCCCAAACAGCCGAATCCAAAGTGGCAAGAGTTTCTTCTGATTCATCATTGCTCCAGCCTTTTTTGATTTTCAAGGAGCTCAAATAAACAGTGTGATTGGTAAAAAATTTAACAAAAGTGGGGTTTTCATTATCAAGTTTAACCCATTTACATTTGGAAGCATCTTCATCAAAACGAAAATCTGAGCAAAATTGAGCAAAAACAGTAGATTCATCGTCTAAATCTTCACCATAACCACCTTGGTCAAACTCCACATAAAAGCCATGTTTTAAACCGCGACCTTGTGTGTCTTCTTCTGGACCGGTTTCTGCAAAAACTGCAGTAGAAATAAAAGCTGCTAAAGCGAGCAAACTTATTTTATAATGATGTAACATTTAAAATCTCCTTAAGTATGTATTAAAATATTACCCAATCGGGCCCTAATACTATAGCCAAAGATTAAAAAAAACCACCCGTATTAAACAATACGGGTGGTTTTTATTTTATAAAAACACAACAAAATCAAAACGTTATGCAAATTCTTCCGCTTTCTCAATCGGCGCAGTCACATTCTTTGTAGTTACGACTTTATCTAGCCATTTGCTCAAAGAAGATTTTAGCTGAGCCAAAATTTGAGGGTCTTTAAATGTGTTGGTTAACAAGGCATTACCTTGTACAGCCGCAACAAATTGTACCGCCAAACCACGAGAAGCATCGCCCATGCCCATGCCATGAAATTGTTTTTCAACCCATAACATCGTATCATTAAGCAGTTTTGCAGCTGCGTCAGCCAATGAACCACCTTGTTTGGCCAGTTCTTGACACAATCCGCCGACTGGACAACCACTTTTAGCTGTTTCATCAGCATTATCAACTTCATATTGAACATATGCCAATAAGCGATCTTTAACATTTGCTGCTTTTTCAAAGGTTTGCAGTGCTTCGTGCAACTCACGTCCACGATTTGTAATAACCGCTTCACCAATGGCTTCTTTAGTTTTAAAGTAATAGTAAACGTTACCTAAGGGAACATCCGCTTCTTGTGCGATGTCAGCTAAGGTTGTTAAATTAAACCCTTGTCTGTGTATCAAGGCTTTTGCTGCGTCGACTAAACGAACGCGTTTATCTGTTTTCCGTGGCATAGTATTTTCCGATCTTTATTAAATTAAAAACTCACTACTTTCGTAGCACCTTCCCTTATTTAAAGCATTTTGACCATAATAAGCTAAATTTCAAACAAATGCAAGCTTTTTAGCTAAATAGTCTGCTCTTTTCTCCCACTTTTAACACTTTCTTGCTGATTATGTGATCATTAAGCTTCAGTAGTCAGCGAGATAATATAAATACCATAGTCAAACAGGTAACACAATCAGGGATTAGAGCTTTGTTCTGTGCGATATGGCTTACAAATATTTTTTATTCTAATATAAATCAATGCATTGAAAAATATCTTGTTAAAAAACCCTAATTTATATTACAAATATCAGCAAAAGCTCGTTAACTTAATGTAAATTAAGCGTAGGCAAAACTCCTTGTCACTCAATCCAAACGGGTGGCCCGGAGTTGTTCACACGCGCAGCGGCGCAAGGCGCCGTGAGCATGAGAAAAGACGCAGAGACAGGCCCCGTTTGGACGGAAAACCTGCAATTTTGCGTACTTCATACAAAGAAATTTGAGTTTTCCCTCAAGTAGTATTAGGATCAACCTTTAATCAGGATACTTTATGCCCGTACTCGATAAACCACAACTCCATGAGTTTATTAATGACTTACCCGTCATGCTCATCTGGGTTGACTCAAAGATGAATATAACCGAATTAAACCTCATGGCCAGACATCTTCTGGTGCAAAATCAAGATCTTGCGCTGGGGAAATCGCTTTTTAACCTATTCCCAGCCCTTTTGACTCACCAAGACACTATCTTACAAGCTCAAAATGAACGTAAAAAGCTCTCATTAAGCCAACAAATGCTGGACTATAACACCCGTACTCACCCCTGTTATGTCACCTTATACCCTTTATTAGAAGAAGCCGGCTTATTAGTTAAAATAGAAGACTTATCACACCAAACCCTACTTGATGATATGGTGATTCAATCTGAGAAAATGATTACCATTGGTGGACTGGCCGCCGGCATGGCCCATGAGATTAAAAACCCATTAGGTATCATTTTACAAAATATTCAAAATATTTTATGTCGCTTAGACAAAACTTCTGAAAAAAATCAAATGCTCGCGCAAGAATTAAATATTTCCCTAGAAAGTATTCATTTATATTTAGAGCAGCGCCAAATCATTAAATTTATGGATAATATTCGCTTGGCTATCGATCGTGCCTTGCAAATCATCGCCACCATGCTTAATTTTGGCACGCAAAATCCAATTAACATGAAAGAAGAAAATATAATAAGCTTAATAGACAATGCCTTAAGCTTTGCCGAACAAGATTTTGATTTATTACAAAGTAGCGACACGGCTAAAATAAAAATCATTCGTGATTTCAAAGAACCTGTCATATCCGCCATCTGCTCTAGCACTCAAATAACACAAGTATTATTTAATTTAATTAAAAATGGCATGCAAGCCTTACAAGGTCTGCCGCATCCAGAACTTAAGATTCTAGCTTATGAAGAAAATAATACGGTGATCATTAAAATCAGTGACAATGGTTTGGGCATCCCGGCACATTTATTACCGAATTTATTTAAACCATTTTTTACCACTAAATCTAAAGAACAAGGTACGGGCTTGGGTTTAGCGGTATCACATTATATAGTGAGCGAAAATCATCACGGCAGTTTATCGGCCATGAATCCTCAAACAGGTGGTGCTTGTTTTACAGTAACATTACCTAAAAATAGTTCAGCTACTGTATAAAAAGACCCCGCGATGGCTATCGTATCATGAGTACTTGCCCGGTTTTGTGCTGCTTGATAAGCACTGGGTAAATCGTCTGCATAAAATACATCGTTAATTTTTAATTCTTCTAATACAGATTTTAACTGGTTAAGACTTGCTGCTCGTTCGCTATTGATGGGCGCGACAAACCAATGATCGACGCTGTTTTTTAACTCTGCAAAACCATTTAATAAATCTTTATCTTTGAACAGGCTAATGACTAATAATATTTTTCCTGTTTTACGTTCAATTTGCAAACGCTGGGCCAGCTTTCTTAAGCCCGCAGGATTATGGGCGACATCAAATATTTCTTTGCATTTATTATAAATGACTTGTTGCCGCCCCGGTAAGTGGCATAGTTTTAGACCTTGATCAATAGTTGCTTTGCTCACAGGTAAAATGTGTTGTAATTGCATAACCGTTGTTACTGCTGTATGCATGTTTTCGGGAAGCAAACCATTATCAGGTAAAACCCCGTCATCATCATCGCTTGGGAATGAGGGCAGCACTTGAATAAAATTTGCGCCCAAACTATCAGCTATTTCTTTTAAAACTTCAGGCGGATTTTGATCGCCGCAAACAACAGGAATATTTTTTCGAAAAATACCGGCTTTTTCTTTAGCGATGGCAATGCGCGTATGGCCTAAACGATCTGTATGATCTAAATCAATACTGGTAATCACAGCCACATTAGGGTCAATCACATTAACCGCATCCATGCGCCCGCCTAGGCCTATTTCTAGAATAATAATATCAAGCTTGGCTTGTTTAAATATCCAAAATGCGGCTAAAGTAATCACTTCAAAATAAGTTAAATTAAACGTTTGAGCGGTTTCATATACAGCTGCAAACGCTGCACATAAAGTTTCGTCATTAACCGCTTGCGTATTCAGTTTAACGCGCTCGTTAAATTTGAATAAATGTGGAGAAATAGTGCTACCGGTTTTATAACCGGCCGCATGATAAATATTTTCTAAGGCACAGACTGTCGAGCCTTTACCGTTGGTACCCGCAACGGTAATAATAGGCGCTTCAAATTTATATAAATCAAGTGCATACACAGCATTCTTCATGCGCGTTAAAGTTAAATCTATATATTGTACATGGGTTGCTTCTAATAATTTTAACCAATCTGGTAAAGTATTAGGTAACATTTATGCCACTTTTTGATGCATAAATTTTTGCACAATGGCAGTGATGCGATCACGTAATTCACGTCTGTCTAAAACGCAATCTAAAAATCCATGTGCTAATAAAAATTCACTTTGCTGAAAACCTTCAGGCAAGGTTTCACGTACGGTTTGTTCAATTACACGAGGGCCGGCAAAGCCTATCATCGCACGCGGTTCAGCAATATTGACATCACCTAGCATCGCTAAACTTGCAGAGACGCCACCGTAAGTGGGATCAGTCATCACAGATATAAAGGGTAAACCGGCTTCAGCTAATTTACCTAAAGCTGCGCTGGTTTTTGCCATTTGTAATAAGGAAAATACAGACTCTTGCATACGTGCACCACCACTGGTGGCAAAACAAACCAGCGCACAATTTTTTGCAAGTGCGGCATCCACAGCCATCACAAATTTTTGACCGACCACTGCGCCCATAGAACCACCAATAAAACTAAATTCAAAGGCACAAGCGATTATCGGCACTTTTTTAACCGTGCCTTGGTAAACGACTAAAGCATCTTTTTCACCCGTCGCTTTTTGCGCAGCGACCAGTCTATCTTTATATTTTTTACTGTCGCGAAATTTTAAGCGATCCACAGGTTCTATATCTGCACCGACTTCTTGCCAACTGTTTTCATCAAGAAAGTAAGCTAAACGTTTACGCGCATTAATACGTAAATGATAATCGCATTTAGGGCACACATCTAAATTGCGCGCTAAATCGATGGTATATAAAATATGGTGACATTGCGGGCAATTACTCCAGATCCCTTCAGGAACCTGCACCTTTTTTTCGGTAATGGTTTTACGAATTTTTGAGGGTAATAGCTTAGTAAACCAACTCATATTTAACATCCTTCAATAACTTTGGCTAATAATACAACATATTGCAAATCTGTACTATTCATTCTACAGTACAATAATCCATCAAGAGGTAATAATCATGATATCCATCCTTAAGCAACGCTCAACCCATTATATTTTCGCGCTACTCTTAGGCATAATTACTGGATATTGCCAAATCGATAGCCTCATTGCTCTGGCTGCCTTTGTCGCAACCGTCTTCGTCAATTTATTAAAGCTCATCAGCATCCCATTGATTTTTCTAGCTATCGTCTCAACGATTACCAAAATGAATAACTTAAAGGAATTTCGCATATTAGGCGTGCAAGTCTTTAAATATACAATACTTACGACCATACTGGCCGCATTTATCGGCCTTATTTTATTTTTAATCATTAACCCTGTGCAAAGTGCCACCGTACTGGAATTAACACAAACACCCCAAACACCTGCTGGCTCCTATTGGGATTATTTAATCAAAGGCATCCCCGCCAATATTGTCACACCCTTTAGTGAAGGCAATGTTATTGCTGTTTTAGTGCTGGCCTTAATGATGAGCTTTGCCATTTTAGTTCTCCCCAGTGCTCAAAAAACCTTGCTCTCTGATGTCTTCACTGCACTATTTGCTGCAGTTTTAGAAATTGCCAAAACCATCTTATTATTTATCCCCATCGCAATCTGGGCCTTTGTCACTGAATTTGTCGCAACCTTAGATACCATGGAATCATTAACCACCATAGGTTTGTATTTAATTTGCGTACTCGCCGCCAATTTAATTCAAGCCCTGATTATTCTACCCGGTTTATTAAAATATAAAGGCATTAGCCCTATAAAAGTCTTTCGCGCGATGGCGCCTGCGCTTAATGTTGCGTTTTGGTCTAAGTCCTCTGCTGCTACGCTCCCCCTTACTTTACAATGTGCAAAAGAGCGTTTAGGCATTAGCGAGAAAACGGCCGGCTTTTCCCTGCCCTTATGTACCGCTATTAATATGAATGCCTGCGCCGGATTTATTATTATTACCGTTTTATTTGTTGCCATGAGTAATGGCATAGAATTTTCGATGTTAGAAATGGTGGCTTGGGTATTGATTGCAACCTTAGCGGCCATAGGCAATGCCGGCGTGCCCATGGGTTGTTATTTCTTAGCCCTCGCCTTATTGAGCACGATGAATGTGCCTTTAACACTGATGTTTATTATTCTGCCGTTTTATACATTTTTAGATATGTTGGAAACAACGATTAACGTATGGTCTGATGCTTGTGTGACTAGCGTTGTTGACGCAGAGTCAACAACAATAAAATAGCACCACAAGTAATCGCGCTATCGGCAATATTAAATACAGGGAAATGCCAAGCACCATAATAAAAATCTAAAAAATCGACAACATAACCAAAACGTAGCCGATCAATTAAATTACCTAAAGCGCCGCCTAGAATCAGCGCTAAACCTATTTTATGCACAGTCGGTATATCTTTGACTTGTTTTAGCCAAAATACGATCATCACACTGACAAAGATGGCCACTAGACTTAAAAACCAACGCTGCCAACCACCTTCTGTACTTAACATACTAAAGGCAGCACCTTGGTTGTAAACCAAGGTTAAATTAAATATTGGCAATACAGGCACGCGTTCATATATAGTCAAGTGGGCTAAAGCTAACCATTTAGTAAAAAAATCTGCTATCAGTATAAACAATGATAACCAGATCCAATTTAAATTAGATTTCTTAGTCATATTAAACATATAAACGCTGCTCCCCTGCGCCTGAGACATTTTCAATACAACGCTCACAAATTTCTGGATGTTCAGGATGGCTACCGACGTCTTCACGTTTTTGCCAACAACGTATGCATTTAGGCGCACTCGCCGCATCTATCCTAATAGACAAACCTACTATATCACTTGCGATGGCATCGATAGGTGGTGTATCAGATAAAATTAACGCCACATTTGAAGTCAGCAATAAAAAGCGCAATTCAGACGCAATTTTATTTAATTGTTGATGCAACTCCTGATGCGCATAAATAACCACATTCGCATCCAAAGCACCACCGATGACGGCTTCATCACGGGCTTTTTCAAGCGCTTTATTGACTGCATCACGCACAGCCAACATGTGCTGCCAAAACGCAGTATCAAATTTTTCATGTTCATATTCAGGAAAATCAGTAAACCAGCGGTTTAAAAATACCGAATCGGTTTTATCACCCGGCAGGTATTGCCAAATTTCTTCTGCGGTAAAACTTAATACCGGCGCTAGCCAACGTGTTAAGGCTTGTAAAATATAATAAATTGCCGTTTGCGCACTACGGTAAGCTTGACTGGTTTTTTTGGCAGTATATAAGCGATCCTTTAGCACATCTAAATAAAAGCCACCCAAATCATTACTGCAAAAATGTAGGATTTTTTGAAAAGCTAAATGAAACGCATAATTTTCATAATCTGTAATGATATTCTTTTGTAATTCTTTAGTAAAATTAATCATATAACGATCTAACGCGACACAGCGATCAATGTCTAGTTTATCTTTTTTAGGATCAAATTCATGCAAATTACCGAGCAAAAATCGCGCTGTATTACGCATGCGACGATATGCATCAGTTGAGCGTTTTAATACCTCATCTGAAATCGTCATCTCGCCACGATAATCAGTTGAGGCCACCCATAAACGTAAAACATCAGCACCTAATTGCTTAATGATTTTTTGTGGGGAAATAACATTACCCAAAGATTTAGACATTTTATGACCTTTGGCATCCACCACGAAGCCGTGAGTAACAATTTCTTTAAATGGCGCTTCACCACGCATGCCAACGCCAGTTAATAAAGAAGATTGAAACCAACCGCGGTGTTGATCTGATCCTTCAATATACACATCTGCTGGCCAATGTAATTCAGGACGTTTAGCTAATACCGCAGCATGACTGCTGCCCGCATCAAACCAAACATCTAAGCCATCTTTTATTTTGTCGTATTGTTCAGGATTAACACCTAATACTGATTCGGTATCTAAGGCATACCAAGCTTCTATGCCCTGTTGTTCAACAAGTTCTGCAACTTTGTGCATCAGCTTTACGTTATCGGGGTGTAAATCGCCAGTTTTATTATCGACAAATCCGACGATGGGTGTACACCAAGTCCGCTGGCGTGAAATACACCAATCAGGACGTTTTTCAACCATGTTATAGATACGTGCTTGTCCCCAATCGGGTAAAAATTTCTTAAGATTAATTTCTTTTAAAGCTTGCTCGCGAAGATTCGCTTGGTCCATGCTAATAAACCATTGCGGCGTTGCGCGATAGATAACTGGGGTTTTATGGCGCCAGCAATGGGGATATTGATGTTGCAAATTCTCTTCATGCATTAAACGCTGTTGTTGTTTTAACGTCTCGATAATCACCGGATTGGCTTTAAAAATAAATAATCCACCAACGCCTAGTACATCTTGCGCAAAACAACCACGGGCATCTACCGCGTGATCCAGTGGCAAATGATAGGCAAGACCTAAGCGGTAATCTTCTTCACCGTGAGCGGGCGCTGTGTGCACACAACCTGTTCCCGCATCTGTGGTGACATGTTCACCTAAGACCACAGGGGTCGTTCTATCAAACCAAGGATGTTGTAAGTTTAAATGTTCAAACACACGCCCTTTTACAATATCTATAATATGATAATCACTGATTTGCCAGCGGGACATAATTTGGGGAACAAGTTCATGTAATAAAACTACGGATAAAGTTTTATCTTGATGTTTTATTTGCACCAAAGCGTAATCTAAATCAGGATGTAGGGCTACAGCTTGATTGGCTGGCAAAGTCCAGGGCGTGGTTGTCCATATGACGATGGCTGCATTTTTTAAATATTCAGGTTTAACCTGCGGGATGCGTTTTACTAATTCTTCAATATCCGTAAAAGGAAATAGCACATCAATGCTGGGTGAAGTTTTTTCGTGGTATTCCACTTCAGCTTCAGCCAGTGCAGATCGACAATCCATACACCAATAAACAGGTTTATAACCTTGGTGAAGGTGACCATTTTCAATCAGCTTGGCCAAGACGCGAATAATTTCCGCTTCAAAGCCATAATCCATGGTTAAATATGGGTGTTGCCAATCACCTAAAACACCTAAGCGAATAAAATCGTCGCGTTGTTTTTGATATTGTTCATGAGCGTAAGCACGACAGGCAGCACGAAATGCTTCAGCTGAAATTTTATCACCGACTTTGCCGACATTTTTTTCAACGTTTAATTCTATGGGTAAACCGTGACAATCCCAACCAGGAACATAAGGCGTATCAAAACCTTGTAGGGTTTTTGATTTCATAATCATGTCTTTTAAAATTTTATTGACCGCATGACCGATATGAATATCGCCATTGGCATAGGGTGGGCCATCATGCAAAATAAACTTTTCTTGGCCTTGATTGTGTTCACGCAAGCGTTGATATAAATGCATGTCTTGCCATTGCGCCAGTTGCACGGGTTCACGTTCTGGCAAATTACCTTTCATAGGAAAGTCGGTTTGCGGTAAATTTAGAGTCTCTTTATAATTCATCATTATGCTGTTTCCAATAATTTTTTGCGTCTATTACGTCTTGTTGCATTTGTGCTTGCAATAACTCTATCGAATCAAAATCGGCTTCATCGCGCAGTTTATGTAAAAAATCTACTCGCAGACGTTCACCATAAATATCTGCACCAAAATTAAAAATATGTACTTCTAATAATAGCGTATGACCTGAAAATACCGGGCGCGTGCCAAGACTTGCAACCGCTGGCCACTCTTGATTGCCTAAACCGACACATACTACAAAGATACCTTGCACCGGTACTCTTTTATGCTTAGGCTTAATATTGGCTGTACGCATATCTAAAGTACGGCCGCGTGCATCGCCTGTTATCACTTTACCTTCGATAGAAAAATGACGACCTAAGAGAATTCTAGCCTGGGCTAAATTCCCTTCTGCCAATAAAGTGCGAATTTGCGTACTACTGACTCGCAAAGATCCTTTTTTAACTTCTGGCATGCTTTGCACATTAAATCCATAGTCTTGCCCATACTTGGACAACAAACTTATATCACCTAAACGTTGATGACCAAAGCGAAAATCTTCCCCTACCCAAATTTCAGCTATTTGTAATTGTTGGTATAACACACTCGTTATAAAATCCACAGCACTCATCGCTGCCATTTGGGCATTAAAGCGCAAAACCAGTATAAAATCAATGCCTTGTTGTTTAATGAACTGATACTTTTGCCGCAAGCTTGAAAGCCTGGGTGGCGGATTAGCCAAAAAAAACTCCTGAGGCTGAGGCTCAAATAAAATCACCCCACAAGGCCGACCCAGCACTAGAGAGCGTACTTTTAACTGCGCCAACAAGTGTTGATGGCCAAGATGCACGCCATCAAAATTACCAATAGTCACTATCGCCTGCAAAAAGCTATCTGGAAGATTCTGTTCATGACGAAAAAAATACACGCTTTTATGTCCAATAAAAGCGAGTATTATAAAGGAAAATACCAGTTAATGCAGCGTCATTGCTGCGAAAAGGTGCTAACTTACTTCCTTAAAGCGGCAGGATCGTAATCATTCTCGCCTGCAACGCCTACAAGATTGCCTGCAGCTTTATGATTAGCTTTAGCTTGCACAGCTGTATTAGCCGTATTGCTAGAACCACAATTTAGGCTATAAGCTTCATCAGTCTGCCAAAGTATGGCCGTGTGCCAATTGGTAAAGGTATTAACATATTGCTGTTTATTTGTTCCAGGAACTTTATTAAAAGGATCACGCACCCACGGATGGTTTGCATGGCTTAAAGGTTTTGGATCAACCACTATTTGATGCATAATAAAAGATGCAAAAATCAAAGGGTATAAATTTAGTTTAATCGTATAGCGATTAAATATTTCTGTACCTTCAACTTTATATTTATTTAATTGCGAACCTGTCACGCCTAGCTCTTCTAAAATGGCTTTAATATCTGCTTCACTGGTCTTGGGATCATAAAGCAGCTTAGCCAAATGAGCCATCATATTACGCATCACCTTAAACGAAGTATGTTCTACGAAAAACTCTTGAGCATTTTTAAGATTAGCCTTTGCACCACCTTCAATTATTTGATTGGTTTTAAAAGGCAGAACAGGCGTGTTACTAAAAGCATTCTTTGCAAGCGGTGAATACATTCCAGGAATATTTTTATATTTATCCTGATTAGGTACTTCTGAATCAGAAAACAAATAAGATACTAAAGGCAGATTTAGATTTTTTTGTAGTAAAGCATGAATCTTAGGATAAGGACTATTATTGCCATTGCCATTTGGAAATAAATCAAAAGCATTGCCTAATATAAACTGTTTTGCAATAAGATGCTCTTCAAACTTTTGCGCAAATTGCACATCAGTGCATGGGTTGCCAGCAGGTGCTTTAGTATCATTTTGATCGCATAATTTTTTCATATCCTCTAAGGTATTACCCCAGTAAGTATTGAGAGCACTACTGACATCTTCTTCCTTTTGCATCGCATTGAAACGTACATGTTTAATCTGAGCAGCCATATCGACACGTTCAAAATAAGCCCATAATTGTCTTGCTTGATCGCCACCCTTCTTCGGATCAAGTCCAATACCAATATTGCTTTCGTGTTTTTTAGGTGCAACACCCACAACTTCACTATTTAATTTGCAATTTGCCGGATTGTTTTTATCATAAATAGCAAATCGAGTGGGTGTAACAAAGGTTTTAGAATTGCCATCAAAAGATTTAAACTGACAGTCCGCATAATAACGCTCAAGCATCAACATTAATTCATCTTCAAAAGTTGAAATTAAAGCCGCTAAAGGCATAGGGACCTGTGCAGCGCCTTGCGCAGTAATACTTTTTGCAACCACAAGCGACACGCCTTGAGACTTTTTAAATGCAGCATCATCTGGACTGGTCGCTGTACTAAGCGCTTGATAATCTTTATTGTTTGAGAAAAATTGATCAGCCGCTTTTGAACCTTGCGTCACATCATAACCCTTTGACGTTAAAAATCCTTTCACTTTCATTAAAAAATCGTGTTCTTCTTTAAGCTTTTCTAGTTTATTTTTATCTAGATCTATTTCAACCGCTGTATCAATATTGTCAATGACAGCATTTGAATCAACCAAACAATCTTGTCTTAAAGCTGAAAATACGCAATATTTAAAAGTGATTGGACCGGTGACTTTAAGTTTAACTACATTGCCAGTCTGATCTTTTGTAAGAACAACTTTCCCGCCCATTTGTTTTGCAACGGGACCGAAAGTGTCGGCTAACCACTTGTGTAAGGGCGTTTGATAATCTGGCGTAGTGTCTGCAAAATAATTTACGTCATAAGTAGCTTGTACGGCAGACACGCTGCTTGATGACGCACTTTCCGCTTTAAGTTTGCTAGTGATTTCAGCCATTTCACTGCGCAGTTCAATCAAAGTTTTTAATTGATTGAATTCTTTTATCAAAGGCGCCGTACTATTTTTTAGATCAACGCACCAGTGCTTAACAGCAGATTTTCTATCACAAACGATAGCTTTACCCTCGTACATATACATGACGGGCGCATCCATAGGCTGTTGACTGATTGGACATAGAAATAACTTTTCATAATCACCAGGCTGTGGATTATCTTTTGTTAGAAAAGTATTTAATGCTGTGTAAGGTTGCGCACCAATGACAGTCTTGGCAGCGCCATCGCTTAAGAATTCAAAATTCGGACTAATAAACACTTTCTTCCCGCAAGCCTTAGCGGTCTTTGCGCATTGAATATTTTTTATGGCTTTACGGCTTTCTATGAACTGTTTACTTAAATTTTCTTTTTGAGCCTTTAAACTTGATTTTACATTTTGAGATGTAGGCACGCCTGGTAAAGCGGTGTGCACATAACGGTTCGCATCTTTGGCTGCTTTAATTTCTGCTAACAAGTTTTGAACCTTAGGTTCATTAAGCGCCCATTTGCTGCGCATTTTTGTATTCAGATCTTCAGTATTAATATTTAAATCTGTGATAGAAACACCCGCTTTTTCAAAATTAATTTCAAATGATTCACGTAACAGTGATAATGCAGTTTCAGCGGATAAACCTTCCAATTGCTTGGGTATGCCATTAGCCTTGATATCTGCTGCGAGCTTTTTAATGATATTGTCGGTGGTCACGACTAAGAATTCAGATATCAGTACTGGATTGTTCAGCTCTCTTGCCAATTGTAAATAAAACATATGACGTTCATGGATATAAGCCCAGGGCTCAATCACAGCTTGAGAAAATTTTTGGGCTAATGTTTGTGTGGTTATGCCGGTGCCTGGAATTGTTTGCTCTGTACTTGTTAATTCAATGGGTTCAGCACGTGTGCATGAAAACCCGTAGGATATTGCAAGCTTCACTTTATCAAGATCTTTTACAACCGCTTCACGATTGACTGCTTTATCTTTATGTAATTCTATAAAATATGCTTTTACTTTAGGATCAAGTAATGTATTTGTGCTTTCACTTAAATATTTTTCTGTAGGAATTAAACGATTAAAAAAGGAAGCATCAATGGCAGTACTCACCACTGATAGTTGAGTTGCATCCACAGCTAGCGTATCAAATCCTTGCATTTTAAACCCAGCGTTCTTAAGGGCCGCTTCCTTGGCTAAATTTTCTAATGCAGTAGCATTAGCATTAACAGGAGCGTCGACTCCAAGACCACCCGTACCGCCAATGGTGCGAATAACTACGCCATCTTGTGCAGGCTCTTTACGCGCAATTACTCTAAATTCATTATTTCTAAATACTTTTCTGATTTCTTCTGAATAAGCCATCGCATATTCATCACTGGCTTCAGGACTAGGTGTTGCCGCTTGTGATGATGATGAGCTGGAAAAAAGGCTGGAAAAATACGAAGTGCCTGCTGCAGGAGCGGCTTGAGGCGCTAATTGCACTTTTGTGGGTGATTTTATAAACATGAAACCACCAAGTGCCACATGTCCTTGCTTCATCCAAGCGGGTATATTTTTACCGTTTTCAGTGACTTGATTAAAGAGTGCTTCGCGTTGGGTGGCGTCAATACCGACCACTTCACCGTTTTCATCTCGATTCACACAGTTTAGAAGACCTATGTAGAAATCATCAAAATTAGTAAACATATTACACCTGCTGTATCAGTTAAGTTAAACTTAGAAACTAAGTTCACTATGTTACTCAAAAGAAAAAGGAAAAGCAAGTTTTTTGTGATAAGCCAATAAACTAAAATCTATCCTAAGCTATGCGTCGATGATAACGATGAGCTTGTAAACATTAATGACCCAGTTGGCTATTTAACAGCTGAGCCAAGCGCGAACCTGCTAAAACGATTTGTTTTTTAGCTAATACTTGGGTATTTTCGATATAGGCGGGGCTGGGTTGGGTTTTTGGGCTAATGCCCACATAGGCTTGTGAGGTTGCGAGTAAATAACTCTCTTGCGCCCAAATCATGGGGTCTGTTTGTTCTAATTGGTGTGTTGAGGGTGGATAAGCGTTTAGCCAGGCTGTCGCGGTTTTCTTAAGATCACTAATATGTTGGAGTGCGCCTGCACCATTATCCCATAATTGATGTAAATTTTTGCCATAGGGATTTTTGGCTAGATAAAATAAATTACCACCGCGATCGCGGCCTATCGTATGTAAAGGTTGATGGACATCGCCTACCCAATGAATTAAACCGCGCAAATTATTGAGATCTTTTAAATTTTTTTCACTATCCCTAATGGCATCAACCACATTTTTTTGTGGGCCGGGATTGGGTAAATTAATATAATGCCAGGTGTTCATGGTTTCATTACCTTGAGAGCGCACTTGATCGGCCCAGGTACTAGCATTTATAAATTGATGGTTTAAAATATGATCAACCTGTGCGCGCACTTCATCGTTTAATTGCATATAAGCAAGTTGTGCCACCAATTTGTGGCCGCTGGCATTCCATGCAAAGGTAAGTGGCATAACACTTAAAAATAAGGTGAGAATAGCAAAAATTTTTTTAATCAAAATGAGGCCTTTTATGTTAGCAACATTAACGTCTGGTAAATTTATTATTTTATACACTTTTATTATCTCTACTTTATATATTCATTATCGTGGCCAAGCGCGCTATCCATTTTTCAGGCAATTATTAGATCATTCAACTTTTATGGCGCCGATTAATGCGTTTATCTATTTATTCTCTACAGTACCTAATCAGCCCTATTTAAATTTGGCACAATTTCCCGAGCTTAAAGTGTTGCAAGACAACTGGCAAGTGATTCGTGATGAAGTCTTGGCTTTAACCAAGGAGAGTCAAATCAAAGCCTCAGACAAATACGATGATATCGGCTTTAATTCCTTTTTTCGCACCGGTTGGAAGCGGTTTTATTTAAAATGGTATGATGATTATTTACCTTCCGCTCAACAACTGTGTCCTAAAACCGTCGCCCTACTACAATCCGTCCCCACTGTTAAAGGTGCCATGTTTGCGCTTTTAGGTAAACACGGCAGACTACTCAGGCACCGTGATCCCTATGCCGGCTCCATCCGTTATCACTTAGGTATTATCACCCCAAATTCTGATCAATGTTTTATTAATGTCGATGGCAAAGATTATGCTTGGCGCGATGGTGAGGCTGTTTTATTTGATGAAACCTATTTACACTATGCAAAAAATGATACCGATATGGATAGAGTCATTTTATTTTGTGATATTGAACGCCCAATGAATAATCGCATAGCAAAAGCCGTCAATCATTTTTTCTGCAACACCCTCATGAAAGCCTCGCAAGCACAAAACCAACCCGGTGATAAAGTCGGCCTATTAAATAAACTCTTTAAATATCTATATAAAATCAGACTCGTAGGCAAACGTTTAAAGGCCTTTAATAAACATTTATATTATACAGTAAAATATACTTTATTTGGCTGTTTGTTTTATTTGATTTTTATTTGAGTTAAGGTAGAGCAGTTATTATATGGTTAGATTTTGTTTATTTGAATTGTTGACGCAAGGCAGCTCATCAACCGTGGCGCCGTGCTTCCAAAGTAAAAGGCAAAAATCGCTGTTGCCCTTTTCTTTCGCATGCATATATGCATTCTTATTAATGGCTGAGATTTGATTTATATCTAATGCCAGTTCCGCTTTATGTCTTAATAAAATATCACCTAATTCTAGGCTATTTGGTATTTCTTGAGCATTGGCGGCTAAAAAACGTAATGCCCTACCATAGTGACCTTCATCAAAAGCAGTAAAAAAACTTGTTAAATATTTTTTAGTACGGTAAGGAAGCAATGCATTTAAAATGGGGATTTGGGGCGATGAAAATCTAATTGCACCTGCGCCTGGTTGCACATTTTGCCAATGTATTACTTCGGGATTATTTTCCGGGGGCGCCCACAAGGTTTTTATAGCAGGCCAGTCATGCATATCCATTGCAGCATCAAATGCCTGTTCACCATTGTTGTGTGCATCATATAATTTGCAATAGGTGTTAAATGTATTACGCAAACTTTTATTTAATTTTAAACCTATTTCATACAGGGCTGTATTATTTGCCTCATATAAGGTTTGAGATAAAAAAGGTAAATTATTAAATGATGAGGGGGATAACAAGTACTCCATCATTTGCACGGGGCCGCTCAGGGGTGATTCTTTAATAAAGTCTTTGTGTGGTGCTACTCTATCATTATCAAGCGTCATGGCCCAAAGGCTACGCTTGTAAATTCCACAGTCTTCAAATACTTTGAAAAACAGTGAATCGGTTGCGGGAGAAACAAGATTACAAAATAATGGTTGCTTGATAGTGGGGCCTAAATCATCAAGTTGAATAATTTTATCTTCTAAGGCTCGCGTTAAAATATAATGCTGAATACGATGTGCATATATACCATGAAAAAATGTAGCCAGTCCTGATGAACTATCATTCCATAATAAACCGTTACTCACTCGCTTATCACCCTTGACAGAGGGTACATCGCCCATAAACACAGGAATATCAATCGAGCGATCTTGATTTACATTATGCAACTTTTCTTGAGTTAACAAAATATTTTCTAATGCGCTCACCCATTTTGGGGTGTTGATATTAGGCAAAAGTGGCGGATAGGGAAATTGTGCACCATGCACTTGGCAGTATTCACTGGGTGCAGCTTGTTTCACGTTTAAACTTGAAAGTTTATTATTTAATTCTATTAAATAAGGCATAAACAATTCTGGATTGGATAAAATATAGAGCAATCTTGCCGCTAATTTTTCCTGTGGGGTTAATTCCTTGACCTCAGGCGGCAATGCTTTGATACTTTTTATGTAGTTTTCTGCAGTACCCGCAGGTAGCTTCCCATATTTTTCATGCATGAGTAACTCAGCCGCCAACCCTGCTTCAAGTTCACGTTTTTGTTGAGTCAAGCGATGAGGTACACTGGCCAGACGGCTATCTTTTTTAGCCTTGAGCAGGCGATTTTCTATTTCTTTTATCGTAATCATTAAGCCAGCTTAACAAAGCAACAAACTTATGTCAACTCAATACATAATATCCAAGTATTACGATTAAATTCAACAAGATGAGCACTTTCACGGTATAATGCGAGGCCTTAAACTTAAATAAATTTAAACCACCTATCGCGCCTCAGCCGGTAGTTAAAAAATATTCTACGAGACAAAACTTAAATAATTATAAAAAACAATTCCGATAAGAGTCATAGTGCTAAGAAATATTTTTTCATTTATATTAAATTATAATCCCAAACTACGCACCAAGTTTTTGGCTTGTGCGCTTAAATTATTTTCATCCAGTTCCACCAAAGGCGTTACTTCGTCATATTTTACAGCATTAAAACTAAGGGTCAATTGCGCAGCTGACCAACCAATCAGATGATCAGTTTTTTCTGTAGCTGATGATGACGAAGATTTTTTATACTTCAATTGAATTGCGGTTATAATAGAATTTACATTATCTTCACATTTTGCTAAATCCCAAATGGCTTGAGAATCAACATCGCCTTTTGTGAACGCCTTGCTCCATGAATTATTTGATGAAGTATAGCATGCGCTAATTGCAGAGTATTTTTTTAAGATAGGTTGCATAAATAGTTTGTAATCGGTTTCCAAGTATCCCTGCCTCGCCTGCACAAGATAGTCACAAAATTTATAATACTCATGCAGGGAAGTAGTCATTATGCACCACTGCGGTGACAATATAAAAAGTAGAATCATCTTCTTGTTTTCTTCAGTCTCATTCAAAAATGCTGTAATAGTTTGTGGGAGTAAACGATTATAATGTTCCTTGGAAATTACAGACAGCACCTGTTGCCTCAGTGCCGAGCCAGATTGTACATGACAGACTGTTGTGAGATCATCTATCGTTTGTATAAAGGCCGTGTAAGTCTCTTGTGGAATTAAAGTCAAAAGTTCATTCCTTGTAGCAAATGCTTCCTGATGAGTTAATACCGCGAGGATTTTTATAAATTTTTGTCTAGTGGATGCTAACAAAACAAGGTGTGCTGCTGAAATAGTGCTTATAAAGTAAATTTTATCAGACCTGTTTTTTATAACTTCCAGAATGAGACTAGACTGTTCAATAGTAGAACATAACTTATCACAAAATGCACCATCATTCTGTATAAGCGCTTTCAACCACCACTGTTGTAACAAAGCGTTTAATACACTAAAGTATTTTATAAATTGTTCGATTGATGAAAATAATGATGCATAATGTGTTTTGGGAATAGCGTTACACAATTGCATTAGGCGTTCATCGAGCATGCTTAATTTTTCTGAAACCCAAATTAATGGATCGACCGTTTGTAGCCAGTCAATATACTGTTCTGCTGGAATAGCGTCAAAGAGCTGTTGCGCTTCATTATTCTCTAAAATATTTAAAACATCTACTAAATCTTGTAAGTTTTTTATTAATAAAAGCAGTTGCGTTAAACAAACTCTAAAGATTTTTTCTCGTATATATTTTAAACGAAGGTCATAATCAACTTTGTGCAAAGGTTTTGTTTGATTAAATATTTTAATAAAGTAAGTTAAACCACCTTCTTTGACAAATCCATGTAATTTTGAAAAAAAACCAGTTAAAAGAATTGTAATGTTATCTTGGAGAATTTTTGATAAATGCTGGGTGTCTAGCAATGACTTAAGTTCATTCGACATTTGATCTACACGATCCAGCATCTTTAAAAAATCATTTCCTTTCATATTGTGAAACATTTCTACAACAAGAAATTCTTGAAAGATTTCTAATATATCGGGATGCATTAATTTTTTATTATCAATTAACTGAGCGCTAAAGCTGCTATTGGTAAAATAATCACGCAATAACTCATAAAATTGAGTAAGCTCCGCTGGGGCTGATTTATTATTTCCATGCCACAGATCATTTACATTAATGAAACGCGGAGAAAAAGGTTGAGCTTCCAACCCTTCAGATATTTTGTTTGTCAAATAGGGGATCAAAAGATCAATAAAATGCTTAATTAAAGGATTTTTAGATTCAACTGTAATGCTCTTGTCTGTATTTTCAAAATCATATTCATTAAAATTATCAGCTAGCTCTTTAATAAGTTCTGCAACTGAAGCGTAGGCTAGAAGTGATTGAATTGACTTCCCCATAATACACTCCTGATAAATAGGCTCGATGTAATATGCAATATTGAGCCGGAGCTTTATTTTTAAACCACACTAAACCACAACATCAAACCTAAGGTGATTAGCATGGGTATTTTAACCCATTGCCAATGCCATAATTTATTGGCTAAGTTGCATATGCTTAAGACGATAAATAAGGGGTAGCAAAATACGATTACTGGGCCTATCCAACTCATTAAGCCGGTAAAACCTAGGGTGCTCATTAAAAAAGCGATTAATAGGGTAATACCTAAGGGGTATGCATAATTTATATTTATTTTTCTGGCATGTAATTCTTCTTGTAAAAAATCTGCAAATAATGCAGCTAATGCTAATGCAGTTGTTAGGCAAGCTAAAAATACTAAACCGGCAGACAGGGCATCACCCCCGGGGAAGACATGATAAGATAGCGCTGTTAAAATTTGCGAGGCATCTACATTGCCTTGGTATAAAAATTGTCCATGCTTAGCGGATACATAACCTAAACCTAGATAAACGAGCGCTAATAATCCCCCACCGATGGCACTGGCGCCCAATACGGCTTTAAATACTTGATGTTGATTATGTTCGTGTTTAGCTAATAGGCCTTTAACACTTTTGATTAAAATACCAGCAAAAAATAAGGCAGCTACAGCATCGAGGGTAAAATAACCTTCTATCAGGCCATAAATTAGAAACCGCTTTTCTTCGTCTTGAATATTGTCAGCTATCGGCGGCGTGGCCAGACCAAATCCAACTAAGGCGATACAAAATATTAATAGTAAAGGTGTTAATATATAGCCCAGTACATGAGTGAAAATAGTATTTTTTAAAGTAAAAAATAAAGTGAGTAAACAAAAGATAAATGCAAACCACGGCAGAGAAATATCCAATACATGATAAGTTAATGCGCCGTGGGCTACAGTAATGACCCGCGGCAGTGCAAAAAACGGCCCTAATAATAATAGACTTAAGATGATCAAGGACCAACCGGGCCAACGGCCTACACGGCCAAAAAATGTCCGGTAATCGGCATTAAACATCACCATGCTCAGTAAACATAAAACAGGCACGGCAACGGCTGTGACCAATAATCCTAACATGGCTAAGAAAAAATGCTGCCCTGCATATTGCCCAACCAGTAGCGGGAATATCACATTCCCAGCACCAAAAAACATAGCAAATAGCGAAAAGCCTGTGATCCAGGAAGATTTTTGTGTCAAAGTACTACCTCTTAAAGCAGATGTTGCGTATAAACTTCAGAACGTAAGGCGTGAGCAAAACTTGCACCCATCTGCTGACTGAAGCGTTCTAACCAATTGGGTTTGGCGGTGTAATCAATTAAGGTTTCTGCACCGATGACTTCGCGCGCCACATAAGCAGCACTGCCTAAACCATCAACCAAACCCAGTTCTAGTGCTTGATGACCTGTCCATGCTAAACCACTGAACGTGAGATCATTTTTCACTAAACGATCGCCACGACCTTGTTCAACTGCGGTAATAAATTGCTGATGAATATCATTCAACATGTCTTGCACAAAGGCTTCCATTTCAGGTGTACTGGGTGAAAAGGGGTCCATAAAACCTTTATTTTTGCCAGCAGTTAATAAACGACGTTGCACACCTAATTTATTTAAAGTATCTACAAAGCCAAAGCCATCAAATAAAACACCGATGGATCCGACTAAACTGGCTTGATTGGCATAAATTTTATGGGCCCCAACCGCCATATAATAACAACCAGACGCACAGATATCTTCCATGACTGCATATACTTTTTTATCGGGATGCAAGGCACGAAGGCGCATAATTTCATCAAACACTTCATTAGATTGTACGGGGCTACCGCCAGGACTGTTTAACTTTAAAATAATCCCTTGCGCTTGTTTTTCTTCAAATGCTGCGCGTAGACCCTCAGTGATTAATTCCGCATTATTGATTTCTGAATCAATTAAACCATCCACATTAATCACAGCTGTGTGCGATTTTAAAGGTTTGTGTGAGACACTATCAGAGCAAGATGCAAATAAAATTAATAAAAACAGCGTTAAAAATATCAATTTAAAAAAGATACCCCAACGTCTGGCGCGACGTTGTTCCGTAACGCTGGCCATTAAGGTCTTTTCTAATACTTCACGTTCCCAAAGCGTATTTTGTGTAGAATCTTGCATGATTATTTCCTGTGAGTTAGCCAAACTGGTAATTCTGTGATCGTGTCGATGAAGGCAAGCGGCTTGTATTCTAGCAATTCTTCTCGTGTTTGCACACCATAAGTTACTGCCAATGCAGACATGTTGGCTTGCTGCGCCATCGATAGATCGTAAATCGTATCCCCTATCATTAAAGCAGTTTGTGGGCTGATTGCCAACTTGTCCAAGATATTAAATAACATGGCCGGATGAGGTTTAGGTTCACTTTCTTGTGCGGTACAAGTCGCGCTAATGATCTCTTTAAGTCCCATATGGACCAGATCGGCAGCTAAACCTTCTTTAGATTTAGCAGTGGCAATAGCCAACAAATAACCCTCCTTATGCAGCGCATTTAACACCGATAAGGTGTTAGGGAATAATTGGGTAGGATACACATGACTCGGGTCAGCCAGAGTACCTTCCCAATCGAAAATTAATAGTTTAAAAGGTAATGTTTTAAGTGCCATATTATTAGTCCAAATAAACGCGCAATATAAGGCCTGTGGCCTATGACTGCAATTTATATTAAATATGATCTAGAAATTTTAATAATTTCTCATCTAAATCCGCTTTCACGGTAATGGTACTACCCTCAGGCGTTGGAATGACTAATTCTGCGGCATGTAAGAATAATCGCCTTAAACCTTTTGCGCGTAAGACTTGATTGGCTATTTTATCACCGTATTTTTCATCGCCGGCAACGGGATGACCTTTATACGCCGCATGCGCGCGAATTTGATGGGTGCGTCCTGTCATTAAGGTCACTTCCATCAAACTCATGGTTCCGATATGTTTTATTAAATGAAATAGGGTTTTAGAAGCTTTGCCTTCTGCGCTAACTTTAACCATGCGCTCGCCCGAGCTTAAAATATTTTTTTGCAAAGGTAAATCGACTTCAGTCTGCGAGGCTGGCCAGCGACCGATTAATAAGGTAATGTATTTTTTAGCTACTCGACCTTCGCGTAAGGCTTCATGTAAAAATAACAATTGACTACGCTTTTTCGCAACCATTAAACAACCTGAAGTATCCCTATCTAAACGATGAACTAATTCTAATTGCGCTTTAGGATACATTAAGCGCAGCGCTTCAATCACGCCCAAGGTTAAACCACTGCCGCCATGGACGGCTAAACCCGAAGGTTTATCCAATACTATAAGGGTATCGTCTTCATAAATAATACGATCTTTTAACACTTGGCTTAAATGAGGTTCTAGTTTAACAATAGGACGTGCTGCCGTACGTATTGGCGGAATGCGCACAATATCACCCGCTTGAATACGATCGCTCGCATCCGCCCGCTTTTTATTAATTCTCACCTCACCGCTACGCACGGCACGATATATACGCGTTCTGGGCACGCCTTTTAAAATACGCAGCAGATAATTATCAATCCGCTGTCCGGCTTCTTGTTCGGTAATTTCCCGCATTTCAACTGTAACTTTTTCCATGGCGCTATCATACCATGAAATGCCAACCTATTGCTTTTTAACAGGGACAAAACTATTGGGGTGATGGTCTAGAGGCGCTGTTTTCTCTTGATCTTTAACCACAAACTTGTTTACAAAGACAGGTGTCTGGCCAAATGCATCAGTCAGTTTTGGAGGTAAAACGGGTAGAATTATTTTATCGGCGCTCAGTTTACTTATACTATTTAAGTTTATAGCTCTTTGTTCTTCTTCATAGTTTTCCCAATCTGACGCATCTAAAGCGGATAAATTTAGGATAATTTGAGTCCTACCCACCTTGCGTAGTGCTCGCAAAGCTTCTTGCACTTCAATAAAAGTGTCTTTAGACTCAACATTGACTATCGCTATTGCATTCGTCTTATTACCGATGATATGCGTTTTCATCACTTACTCCTTGCTGCTTATAAGCCACCTTTATAACATTTGTTGGTCTTCGAGACAACTGTTTAAATAAAAACACCATTGCTGAGCCTAATAAGAAATGCTATGCTAGGCGAAACATATTAAGTTATTCTGCTTGGATTTTATTTTATATAGCTAACACACTAAATATCCAATGCCGACATGTTAAGGCTGGTATATATACCAGGAATGTAAACAAAGGTTTCCGATAATCATAAAGGCCAATTTAAATGAGGATTGGCATGAAAAAGTGCGCACAAACAACGTGTGATTCAATTCTAGCCTAAATGATGCGTTCGGTAACCTTACCGTTAAAAATAATAAGGTTGCACGATGAAGAGAATGTTAATTAATGCAACGCAGCTCGAAGAGTTGCGGGTTGCGATAGTCGATGGTCAGAAGTTATTAGATTTAGATTTAGAAAGCAAAGGCCGTGAACAAAAAAAATCGAATGTTTATTTAGGCCGCATTACCCGGATTGAACCCAGCCTTGAAGCTGCTTTTGTGAATTATGGCTCTGAGCGCCATGGTTTCTTACCACTAAAAGAAATTGCCCCACAGTTCTTCCCCAAACCTGTTGAAGGTGAAACTGCACCGCATAAAGTACACATTACCGATGTGTTACATGAAGGCCAAGAATTACTTGTTCAAGTGGATAAAGAAGAACGTGGCAATAAAGGCGCTGCACTGACTACTTATATAACTCTAGCAGGATGTTATTTAGTATTAATGCCTAATAATCCAGATGCTGGTGGTATTTCACGCCGAATTGAAGGCGAAGATCGTGAACGAATTACGTGCAGTACTTAATCACTGCAAGTTGCCAGAAGGCATGGGCATTGATCGTTCGCACCGCAGGTGGTAGGTCGCTCACAGAAGAATTACAATGGGATTTAGAAGTCTTGCTCAATCTTTGGCAAGCCATTCAAACGCTGTTTCAGTGAATCGCCTGCACCTGTTTTAATTCATCAAGAAGGCGATGTGATTATCACGCGCGATACGCGATTATTTACGTAAAGATATAGATGAAATTTTCATTGATGATCAAAATGCGTATTATGAAAAGCCTGCCAATATATTGAACTATTACGTCCTGATTTTGTTAATCGAGTTAAATTTTATAAAGATGCAATGCCGCTATTTACGCCGCTTTCAAATTGAAAGCCAAATTGAATCTGCCTTTCAACGTGAAGTGGCCCTGCCTTCTGGTGGTTCTATCAGTCATTGATCATACCGAAGCTTTGGTTTCTATTGATATTAACTCCGCTACGCTCAACCAAAGGCGGTGATATTGAAGAAACTGCGCTTAATACTAATCTTGAAGCAGCAGATGAAATTGCCAGACAATTGCGCTTACGTGATATTGGCGGCTTGATCGTCATTGATTTTATCGATATGACCCCTATTCGCAATCAACGTGAAGTGGAAGATCGCTTACGCGAAGCACTAGAATATGGATCGTGCACGTGTTCAAATTGGTCGCATTTCTCGCTTTGGTTTATTAGAAATGTCACGTCAACGCTTGCGTCCTTCGCTAGGTGAAGCCATACAAGAAGTTTGCCCACGCTGTGAAGGTCAAGGACACAATTCGCAGCATTGAATCTTGGCTTTATCGATTATTCGTCTCATTGAAGAAGATGCGATGAAAGAAAATACTTCGGAAATTCATACTATTGTTCCGATTGAAGTTGCGAACTTTCTTAACCAATGAAAAGCGCAATAGCCTAACCCATATTGAACTTCTCACGGTGTTAAAACTATATATTTTGCCTAATCGTGAAATCAATCGTCCCAATTATGAAATTCGTCGTATCGCAAAAGATGATGTGAGCACACAAGCGCACACCAGTTATCAACTGGATATAATGACTACTGTTAAAAGAAAAAGAAGCAGAAGTAGAAACGGCACTGTCTGCACCGGTACCGGTTGCAGCAGCCATCGATCATATGGCCATTACCCCAACCCGTCCGGCCAGTATGGGTATTGAACCTTCAAAACCCGCTGCAAAAGTAAGTTGGTGGAAGAAACTATGGAATGCTTTATTTGGTAACAGCAAAGATAAAGATAAAAAATACCACTCTCATCGCAGAGGTCATCACCATCATCGTCGCAATATGAATAATCGAAATCGTCCCCCAGAGCTCACGGCACATCAACGCCAACAGCTACAGGAGATCGCGAACATACTAAACTCATAATCCCAGACGTAATAGCCAATGATCGTTATTTCCCCACGTCGCGGTGGTGGTGGTAATAATCCACAATCAGGTCCCCAAAATCGGAGTAATGTTTAAGGTTTAACCCAGGGTTAGGCGCTAAAGCGCTTTCCCCTGGGGAAACTTGCTTCAAAACTTCCACAACATAAGCCACAGGCACTTTTGTATCATCACGCACCAGGGTATTACGCCGTCCATAAAGCATTTGTCCGATTTCACACTGCATATCAGCTGCCAAATTTTCATCACAAGTTATTTTAATAAAACGCGTGTTGGTACTGTGCGTTAAAATATTATTTTCAACAAGCAAAGTCCCAAAAGGTATATTACCCTTACGCA